>NZ_JBGCUC010000013.1:0-146332 GCF_043420595.1 Erwinia plantamica | reverse complement strand
CAGCGATATTTTTGATTACATCGAAATGTTTTATAACAGTAAGCGTCGGCATGGTTCTAGCGATCAAATGTCACCGATAGAATATGAAAACCAGTATTATCAACGGCTCGGAAGTGTCTAGATTATCCGTGGCGATTCAGTTTATCATTTTATTACATTTAAATTTTCAATCACAAATGGTCACAATGAACAAATTACTAGCTAAAGTATAATATTATCTTTTTACAAATAACTTTTACTTCCTATAGTGTATAGGCTGAAAAGGTCTAGAGGTTTTTTTCAAGACTTATACTAATTAGTGAAATCTTCTCGGCATAAGATACTTTTGGCACTAGTTCTGAACCTAGATATAGAAGGCAGTATATGTCTAAGAACCATCTCATACATATATACTATCTTCGATCATAATAAAGTCGCTTATGCTCAGAAATTCTAAAGGAACATTTTATTACACAATTGTTTCATGCATGGTGAATGCATTAATTATCCACATCTTCATAGATTATCCATTAGGTGCTAGAGCAAACCCGCAATAAAAACTATCATCCATTAGCCATTATGGCTAAAAAATCTGAAATCATTTTATTACTATTTTCAACAAGACCATCATAAATATTTAATTTATAATGGTAAAATTTTATACCGTTTGATATCTCACCAATATATTCCATCCCCCCAGAACCATTAGTAGCAGGGGAAATCCAAAAAGCTATCGGTGAGTTCAATGCAATAGCATGACTTATGACTTGATAACGATCAGACTCATCAACTTTTGGTTTATACTTAACTTCTCCAATAGCTATTACTTTTCTTTCCTTACCTGTTCTATAAATTAAATCAGGTTTTATGGGAAATCTTTTATTGTCCTGAAATAGTGGAACTTGGTGCTTAGGATTATTACCATCAAGCACAGCTATTTGTTTATCCTTCAAAGCAGTTCTAAATGAGTTCCGAATGAAATTCTCAAATATGCTATCTAGAGAGAAAAGAAAAGAAGGCATTCTACACCCCTTTTCACCATACATAAAACCCACACTTCTATATCCTAAGAAAATAGAATACACACTTAATGCACCAAAATAATAATCCTGACTCCATTTTGGTAGATCACTGCATAATGAAATATCATTCGGATGAAAAACCTCTGAATGAACATAGTCTAATACCATCAATGCTTCTTTTAAAATACGTTTTTCACCAATGAAATCATTATTATTTGAAAGTACTCTCAAAAAAGAAATACAGGCATTCTTAATAAATCCATTTATTCTTACATTTTTTGTAAATTCAAAAACATTTGAATAAGAATGAAATTCTTGCCCTTTCGAAATATATCGACTTATAGTTTTACCAATGTCTATTTTAGGACGGCAATAGCCTCCTATTAATTTCTCTTTATAATCTCTAAAGAAACCAACGCTAAGTATTTCTTTTAAAAAGTAACAGTAACTTTTAACAAGTATCAAATGTGGTGTACTTGTTTCTGCGTTTTGATAGCTACGTAAAACAGGCAGTATGCGAGAATAGTTTTCATCGGCTATAGAAAGCATTTCCCAAAAATTATTGATAGGGAATTTGGGTTTAAGGTTAAGTGCAATTTTATCTGTCAAAGGCAAATAACCTATGAGGCCCAGCGCTCTTAACTCAATTCCATCATGTAACTCACGTAAATCTATCGCTGATAAACTACGTGTTTCGGGTAATAATAATGAATATCCTCTAGTATCAAAGAGATCTGTTCGTTGAAATACTCTAGCCTCCCTTTCATGAATTTCTATAACCTTCATTTGAGTTGTAGTTGAATTATTCATGCTCACCACCAATATAATCTGGCTCATCGTCTCTTATCTTGAGCAGATTTTCAACTTCACCTTCAATTGTCATGTATGTATCTTTATCATGAAGCAAAGTTCTCTTTAGAGCTGGCCTTACTCTCCCCATCCAAATTGCAGAAAGATCACTTATGTTTCTGACTCCTAGAAAGCTCGAATGTCCATATCCAAACGGGAAAACCTCATTAAGGATCGTAAATAGTTGAATTGTTCTTTTGCAAATACTTTCCTCCACACCTTCTGTCTCAAGGTGGTTTTGAAGGACTGCTTTATCAGGTTCCATCTCAAAAACCCAAAAGCGACGTAACAACGCATCATCCAAATCTATTACGGAACGGTCATAAGGGTTTGCAGTGGCAATAAGGATCAAATTATCCGGAATACTTACTCTCTCTCCCGAATAAGGAAGAGTGAATTCGATATTTCTATAATCCGATTCAATATAGGTAAGAACTTCGCCAAAAATTCTAGCAACATCACCGCGATTTAACTCATCGATCACCATCACATACTTATTATCAGGATCTTTTCTTGCAGAATCAGCAAAATTTAAAAATATCCTCTTAGATAACTCGTATTTTACCCTTCCATCTTCTTCAGAATATTTGGGCCGAAATCCCTCAATAAAGTCATCATAGCTAATAGCAGGATGAAACTGAAGAAAAATAGATCTCGCAGAATTCATTTGTGAAATATCTTCTGCAATACTACGAGCATATCGTGTTTTTCCCGTACCAGGAGGTCCTGCCAACAAAAATGCAAGCCCAGAATCATTATCAATCATAGATCTTATTGATGAGTATATAGGATCATCTTGACTAACCTTTGACTTAGGCTCCTCTTCTACTTTCCCTGACGATTTTGGTGCAGATAAATAGGCATATAGCTTCGGTGATAATTCTTGAAGGTAAGTTTCATTACTTAGTCTCTCATCTAGCAATGGAGGCCACGGTAATTCAGGTTGAATTATTTTAAATCTATTTCTATAAGGAGGCTTGAAATTTTCTAAATTTAGATGTTCATGCAGCAAGAACTGCATTAATTCAGACCAGGAAGATACCTGGTCCGGAACACCTTCAAAAGCAAATATCCACACTAATAAATCTTCAAATAAAAAATCCTGTGGTATTTCCGCCTCGAATTGTGGTTGAAATGAAGCCGTTAACTTTGTAACTGCTTTTTCTCCTTCGATTAAACCCTGAAGTCGCATTTCTCTGTAACCACGAGAAGAAAACAAATTCCCCCACATTTTAGTATCTTGCCGTATCATGTAATCACCGGCAAAAACACCTCTATCCCAAGCGATTCCTTTTAGTCTTGGTCGCAGTAAATTATTACCTTTCGCGGTTGGTGGTATACCTACACGCGCCCCACTAAAGTAGCGATCCAAAAACTGGTCCGTCCCCAGTTTTTTCGACATATCAACAAAGCTATCTACTCCAATATCATTTGCAGCAAAAACGAATGAGGGTAAAAGCCAATTAGCACTTACCATTTCAAGTCTTTCAATACTTGTTTTTATCGTTGATATGTCGAAATATTTCACACTAACTCCTTTATTTATTTAGACTTTCCTGGCTTTCTGAAATTCAACCGATTACCTGCCCAATTGTCCCACTCAGCCGAAGATTGCCCAATAGTACTGGACAAATTTGACCAAGGCGTATCCTGAAGACCATCAGATTTCAATGTCTCTTTTATGGAACGGATATAATCATTGCTCATATCTACCCCCACAACATTTCTATCATTTGCTAAAGCTGAAAGTATCGTAGTTCCACTTCCCACAAATGGATCTAATACATGCCCCCCAACTGGACTAGCCACTTCTATGCATCTACGGGCTAATTCCATAGGAAATGAGGCATTATGTTTGGCGCGACGAGAACGTTCAATCGGTATATTCCAGACATCTTCTTCAATTAATTTCGAACGGTCAAAACTATAAAACCGATTTTTCGTAAACATGAAAATAAATTCATACTGGCGATAAGGGCGATCTCTTGCAGTCGGTTCAACGAAAGCATTGCATCGATTCCAGATAATATTACTGCGTAGAGTCCATCCTCTGGCCTGCATTGCAAATGCTACTTTCCAGGGAATACCAATCATGCTTTTCTTCGGAATGTCCCACCCACTAACATCTACAGCTCTTACCTTTTTCCTTAAAAAATTCCTTGATGCGCAGCGTGGGTCACTACCATGAGGTTGTCCGTTACCAGAGTAGTAAGTATCACCAATATTCAAAAAGAAAACACCTTCGGGATGAAGAGTACGCTTAACTTCATCAAACACTGTCATGAGTTGTTCTACATAAGCGTCAACGGAGTCTTCATGACCAAGTTGTCCGTCATAGCCATAATCTCTTACCCAATAATACGGTGGTGATGTGACAGCTACATTGAAGACATCAGATGGAAGCATACGAAGCGAAGATGCAGCATCACCTTCTATCAACCCGGCTACCCGCCCCTCTTCTGTCGTATAAGCCTTACATTTAGGCTCAGGAAGCAGTTCCGAAAGCTCTATGTTAGAGCTATCATCGTTCAGCTCAAGTGCAGTGACGTTTGAACGCATTTTCAATCCTCTATAGCAATCATTCTAGCGCCTAAACACGGCAATAGAAATAAATCTTTTAAAAACAAATGGTTAAACACTCATATGTTTTAGGCGAATTTTAATTAAAACTGTATATAAAAACAGTATTTAAGCATACACATCCTTGCGCCTTTTATCCATATTGGCTCTTTTGGCAAAATCGAAAGGAGTCGTATAACTATTTCTATTAAAATCCAAAAAATCTGCCCACCATTGTAGCATTAGCTTTCTCTCATCCAAATGTTCAGCCTTATGAATGTAAGCCGCTCGTACTGAGTTACGCTCCATATGGCTCATCTGCCGCTCCACCGCATCCCTCGACCATAATCCTGATTCAATCAATGAGCTACATGCCATAGTCCTGAAGCCATGCCCACAAACTTCAACCTTTGTGTCATACCCCATGACGCGCAGTGCCTTGTTCACAGTGTTTTCACTCATTGGCTTGCGGGGATTATGATCGCCAATAAAAACAAAATCGCGATCGCCACTAATCTTGTGAACCTGTTGAAGGATTGCCAATGCCTGGCGAGACAGCGGCACCAAATGGGGTGTACGCATTTTTGAGCCACGCTGTGAGTACTTTACACCTTCGATAGCTTCTCGTTCAGCCGGTATCGTCCACATTGCCGTTTCAAAATCGATCTCAGACCATCGAGCAAAGCGCAGCTCACTGGACCGGATGAAAATTAGCAATGTAAGCTCAACAGCCAGGCGGGTCAAAGGACGTCCCGTGTAACCGTCAATTCGGTGGAGGAGTTCAGATAATCGTTTCAGCTCAAGCGCTGGCCGATGGACACGATTACTTGAAGCAACGGCACCTGCCATTTCCTGGGCTGGATTGTAATTAATCAAGCCACTTTGCACCGCATAGCGCATGATTGCTGTGGTTCGCTGCTGAAGGCGAGAAGCGACTTCAAAGCGGCCAGTTGCCTCTACAAGTTTAATAGGTGCAAGCAGGTCGCGAGTCTTCAGCTCTTCGATACTACGCTTGCCAATTGCGGAGAACAGATTGTCTTCTAGGCTCTTCAGCACCCGCCGACTGTGGTCCTCAGACCATTTCTTGTTCGTAGCATGCCACTCCCTGGCAACTGACTCAAAGGTAACCGTCTCTTTCGCCTGTTCTTCTTTTACCGCACGCTTATGCTCACGAGGATCGACACCGGCAGCAACCAGCCTCCTGGCCTCTTCTCTCTTATGCCTAGCATCTGCTAAAGAGGTTTCAGGGTAAACCCCAAATGCCATCAGGTGCTGCTTTCCACCAAAACGAAAGCGGAACCGCCAGTATTTTGAGCCGTTAGGGTGAATCAGCAAAAACATGCCATCCCCATCGACAAGGGTGTACTCCTTTTCCTGCGGTTTCGCAGAACGCACTTTTATATCCGTCAGAGCCATAAAAGTTCTCCTTCCATGTGCCACTGTGAGTATACAACCATTATCGAACCAGCATATATACTCGGTTCTATACTCACAAGCAACTTGATGTGGGTTGACTCAGATTGACTTCTATTGAAAGGAAAATCGCGGAAAGCCTTGTGTGGCGCGGATTTCAGGCACAAAAAAAGACGTCCGTTGACGTCTATTGATGTTCCGATGGTGCCGAAGGCCGGAATCGAACCGGCACGCCTTGCGGCGGTTGATTTTGAATCAACTGCGTCTACCGATTTCGCCACTTCGGCACTGAAGGGTATGCGGAAAACGTTGTGGATTATACCTTTACCCCCTGTTTCCGCAACCCCTATCAGCAGGCAAATGCGCAACTGCTTAAAAAAACGTCGCGCTACCCTTTCCTTGCCGTTCAAGCAACGTTCAGGCTATATCACGTATTTTGCCACAACTGCTCATTTACTCACCACGGCACAATAAATACACTCTCCTTATGATTTTAACCGCACGTTCATACAAGGAAACGGGACTACCCGCCCCGCCCTATACGGCGAAGCCCCAGGATCAAACATGGATAAGAGCAGGGATAGACTATGCGAAGCGCACGGGATTTTAAGAAGCGGTATGTTATAGCGGTATTACTACTGGCGATCGTCGCATACGGCATTCTGAAGGTAGCGAATTTTTCGCCTTTCGAAGAGTCAGTTATACAGCGGCAACAGATCAACTCTACTACTACGCTGTACGTAACGGAAGGCAGCGCTGGCGCTACTACAAAAAACGTTTATCAATATTATCTCGTTCCTTCTGAGGTAGCGGAAAGCGATTTCTTAAAACAGGCTGGCGATAAATATAAGTCATTTTTGTCTACCTCTGACGAAAACGTCAAAATGCAGATAAACAGCAGCGCCATCCATCTCTCCGTTAAGGGAGACGTCTATCATTTCACTAACGCGGCCAGCTACTCGACTACTATTTATCTGACATCCTCACCTTTCTGAAAGCGGCTTGTCGTTCTTAACGTCTACCCTGACCTTTATCATCAGCCACAAAGAAACCTTATGACCGCCGCTCCCAAATATTCCAACTTCCCGACTCCTCCTTTCTTAGCCTACTCCACAGCCGTCACCGCCGCAGAAGCCACTCCCGTAACCAGCCCTTCCCGTTATCCGCAGCCTTTTGCAGCACTTGCCGACCAACGCATCAAGCATCGCCCTGGCGATTGGCCTAAGCAACTTTGGCGTTAACCTTACGCGCATTTTGCCTGGCGGCTGTTCGGCGCTGAGGCATTCGCATACAAAGCAGGATGAGTTTATCTATATCCTTTCCGGGCACCCGGTGCCGATCGCTGGCGAAACGAAACTGGCACCCGGTATGTGTGCTGTTTTAAAGCGAGAACGGGCAATGCTCATCAGATGATGAATCCAGGCAGCGAGGAAGTACATTATCTGGAGGTTCCGCTGGCGACAGCGTCAGCTATCCTGATGACGACCTACAGTTAGTCATGACAGAAGATGGCAAACCGCAGTTTCAACATAAAGACGGAGCGCCTTACTGAATAAGCAGTTCCAGGACTATTCTTAAAGCCGGGTTTGCCGAGCCGGGCTGTCGCCCGATACGGAACTCCGGGCTAATCCCGCAGTCCCACTGTGGAGATCGGCGCGCGCCGGGAACAGGTCGTGCCGGACAATTTAAAGAAGGTATAAAAATGAAAGCAACAACTAAGATAGCGTTGGCATTAACGGTTTCGTCTTCCCTGTTCGCTGGCGTGGCTTCAGCCGCAAGCTGGCAGGATCAGCTCAGCAATGCTGCCAACACGCTGAGCCAGAACAATGCTAACTCTGCATCAACTACCACGCAGAATAACGGCATGTCGCTGGGTGCACTGGCCGGCCTGCTGAACGGCGGCAATCAGCAGCTCAGCGCTAACAGCATGACCAATGCCGCAGGCGTGTTGCAGTACTGCGTGCAGAACAACGTGGTAAATAACAATGTGAGTTCCGTAAAGGATCAGCTGCTGAGCAAGCTGGGCCTGACCGACACGGCTAAAGCACAGGAAACTACCGACTATAAACAAGGTCTGATGGGCCTGCTGAATACCGGCAGCGATCAGCAGGTAAACCTGAAAAGCCTGGGCAACACCGAATTGGGCAAGAAGGTGAAAACCAAAGCCTGCGATCTGGTGTTGAAGCAGAGCAAGCAGTTTATCTCCTAGGCCATTATCACCAAGCCTCTGCGCCACGGACGGCGCAGACGCCTCCACTCTCTGCACAGACAGATCAACCGATTAGCGAAAGCGTCTTGTCGTGCTCAAAGCAGAAGCTGCTCCTTACTTCAGCCCAAAAGCTACAGCGACTCATTCACCACGCCAAAATCACAGCCGCCCCCTGGTTACGCTCGTAAACCAGACCGAAGCTACAGCAGAACACTAGCTACCCTTGCAGACAATGCCGAACGTTCCCGCTTGCAGACAATGCCAAAAGCCAAAGCGGCCTCACTTATAAACCAAATCAAACCCACAACCGTTCACCAGCCAGACTTGCAGGCCGCGTCAAAGTCACAATAGCCCAAAGACCAGGCTTATAAACCATGCCAAAGCCACGGCCGTTCCTCGATCGATCCTACAGGCCACGCCAAACCTTGAAGTGGCGGGAACACGAGCGGGTTAGTAAAGCGTCCTGCGCCATGGACGGCGCAGGCCGAGCTGTCAGGGACGACGCTTTTTGCGTCTTTACGATCCGATCGTGTTCCCGGCACATTCCCCGATTTCCCAGAAAGCAGGCCCTTTTCTTACAGAGCGCTCTGTGCACCACAGAAATCCGTCCCTTTCCCTATTGCGCTCTCTGCACTACTGAAATCTATCACTTTCCCTACACTGTAATTCGATCCTTTCCCAACAGCATTCCCCGCACCACAAAAAAACCTCCCTTCCCCCGGAGCATTCCTCACCCTGTAAAATTTCCCCTTTCCCACAGCGCTTCCCGCACCACAGAAATCCGCCCCTTTTCCTGACGCACTCTCCGCGCCACAAAAATTCGCCCCGTCTCCGTTTCTAAACACGCTCCCCACACAAACTCCTCACACAAAAACACGGCCCACAGCAAACCACTTCTTCCAGACACGCCTCCGGCCTTCGAAGTCCCCGCCTTGCCTATTTCACTATCAGCTTAATGCCCAGCGCGGCCATCACGCTGCCGCCGATACGGTCGAACGTCGCCTTATAGCGCAAATAGGTATTACGCGGCCCGCTGGAGGACAGCGCCCAGGCCACAAAGGCATACCACAGGCCATCCACCAGCATCGACACCACCGGCAGCGCCACGTACATCGCTGGCGTAATGTGGCTCGGCAGCAGCGCGGCAAAAATCCCGGCAAACACCACCGCCGTTTTAGGGTTACTGATTTGCGTAATAAAAGCAGTTAAAAAGGCACGGCGAAAGCTTTTCCCCATGTTGCCGCTGTTTTCCATATGCAGCGGCTCACGCGCGTGGCGGAACATCTTAAACGCCATCCACAGCAGATAAAGCCCACCGCCAGTTTTCAGCACCAGCCACAGCCACGGCACCGCCGCCAGCAGCGTATGCAGGCCCATTAGCGCAATTAATGAAATCACTATCGAGCCGGTGCCCATTCCCAGCGCCGCGCCCATGCCTGCACGTCGCGAAGACGCCACCGCCGTACGTGCCACCATAATAAAACTCGGGCCAGGGCTCATGGCACCCAGCGCCAGCGCGCCGCCAATCGTGGCTACTGCAATAATGTTCGCATCCATCTTTTTTCCTCGCCGCAAAAATAAATAAATTACAGAAGTTTGCTGCGGCTGCCACCTTCCCTGTACGCTTTTTTCCGCAGCGCGGCGGTTTGCATCTCCGGGCACCAGCCTGCATTATCGTTAACCGCCAACAGTTAACTTTTTCTGTAGTGAGAAAACGATGCATGATCTAACGAAGCTGCTGATAGAGCGGGATACGCAGCAGCACAAGGCCGAGCTGGAAAAGCTGCGTGAGGAGAACCTCCGCCTGCTGCAACAGGTCAGCGACAAAATTGACAACGCTGAAGCAAAAATCACCGAAAGCGCCATCAACAAAACCCTGTCGGTGCTGGATAACACCCGCAAATGGATTTTGGGCATGTTCGCCGTTTTCGCTACCGTGCTGACGCTGGCGGGCTTTGTCGGTATCTCCGGCGTAAGCAGCAAAATGACGGCTATCGTTACCGATAAGGTGAACGGCTGGCTGCGCTTTGACGATGAAAACAGCGGCGGTTATCGGGTTATGGATGAGCTGCGCACCAGCGCCCTGCTCGACTCGCTGACGCTACGCTTTGCCAGAGACAATGCCCGTGGCGGCGGCAGCCAGCCCCATCTTAACGCCGCTGAAACACAGCGCCTGATGGCCATCATCCTCAATCCCGCCTCCGACGACTATCAGTTCAGAGACGCGCTGCATCTGATTATCGCCAGCCGGGGCATATTTGGTCGGGTAATGGCGGATGACACGGGCAAAAAGATTGCCGATATCCTCGGTAACAATGCATTCAACAATGATAAAAAAGTGGCCGTGCTGGAGGCGATGAAAGCGGAACGCTCGCTTTATCCGTTGACGCTGCAAATGCTGGACGATCGCAGTGGCCGCTATGACGAAAGTATTCTGACCGATGCTTTCACCAACGTGCGGCAGTTTGACGAGCAACGCGCGCGCCAGTTTGCCGAAGCGAACCTGAACACCTTTAAGTCACCCCGTAACCGTGTTGAGCTGGCCAGCTACCTGATCGATATCGGCGCCGACGGCCCTGAGATCGATAAGCTGATCGCCGAGCTGCGTCGGCAGCAGCAGGCACAGCAGCAGCAGGAAAGCTATGTCTGGTCTGGTTATTATCCTTCGCTGATCTTCGCCCGCATCGAACACGGGCTGAAAGCTGCCGCGCCGGATGTTCCCGCGCTGGCGCGATTTATCTCCACGCAAATGGATAAGGGTTTGCAGCTGGCCCTTTCCGATTTTAGCAACGGCAAACCCTATCTCCACTTCTCTCTGGATAAAACCAGCAGCGCCGTTAAGCAGCCGGAAAGTCTGTTCGGCAACGCTGCGCTGGTGGACGCCATCGTCAAAGCGCAGCCGCTGACCGCCGGCCGCCTGCAAAAAGTCAGTGATTTTTTCCAGACAACCGATCGCGGCCTGTGGGTAACCACGCTGATGATGACGCCAGCGGCCACCACCCAACTGATTCTCGCCGACGGCCAGAAAGCACAGGGTGATGAGATTCTGGCTCGCGTCTGGCTGCGCGTGGAGGAAAAAGCGGGCCAGCCGGCGCTGATTGCCAGCTGGCGGGAGAAAACCGGCAGCGTACACGAAGGCATCGTCACCGATATCGTCAATGGCGAACAGGCGCATTTCCTTGTCGATTTTAACAGCTGGCAGTTAAGCAACTACACCTGGAAAACCGATCCCATTGAAGAGCTATACTGAGGCCCGACCAGAACCGCCTCGTTTAATTTTTGCTAAATCCGCCCGGGAGCAGGCAAGCTTTTATGAATAAAGAAACCGAACTGGCGCAAGCCAAACGTCTGCCGCTGCTGCTGTTATGCTTCGCGGCGCTGCTGTTTATCGCCACCGTGCTTTATCCCCTCTGGCGACCGACGAACCTGTGGATCGGCGCTTTAAAAGCCGTGTCGGAAGCGGCGATGGTCGGCGCGCTGGCGGACTGGTTCGCGGTCAGTGCGCTGTTCAGGCGCGTGCCGATCCCGCTGGTTGGCCGCCATACCGCGATTGTGCCGCGCAACAAGGATCGCATTGCCGATAATCTGGCGCTGTTCGTGCAGGATAAGTTCCTGAATACCGATTCGCTGCTGACGTTAATCCGCCGTCACGATCCGGCGCAGATCATCGCCCGCTGGCTGAGCGAACCGGCTAACGCCGCCCGCATCAGCGGCTATCTGCTGAAAGTCGTGCGCGGCTTTCTCGATCTGGCTGACGACTCGCGTATCCAGGCGTTTATGCGGCGCGCTATCCACAAGGCTATTGATAAGGTCGATCTGACGCAGTCGGCAGCGCTGGTGCTGGAGAGCCTGACCAAAAACAATCGTCATCAGGCGCTGCTGGACGACGCCATCAGCCAGCTGCTGCATCTGATCAACAAGCCAGGCACGCACGAGTTTATTGCGCAGCAGGTGATGCGCTGGCTGAAGCGCGAGCATCCTATTAAAGAGAAAATGCTGCCGACAGAATGGGTAGGTGAAAAAAGTGCCGAGCTGGCGGCCAACGCGGTGAAATCGATCCTTAACGATATCGAGCAGGACGGCGCGCACGAGCTACGTCAGGGCTTCAATCGTGCGGTACAGCGTCTGATCGAGCGGCTGCGCAGCGATCCGGAGATGCAGCTGAAAGCGGAAGAGATCAAAACCTATCTGAAGCAGGACGAGACGCTGAACAGCTATATCGCGCAGCTATGGGGCGATTTACGCAGCTGGCTGAAGCAGGATCTGGATAAAGAAGACTCGGTGCTGCACGGCAAAGTCAGCGCTTCCGCACAGTGGCTGGGTGAAACCTTAACCCAGGATGCGCAGCTGCGGGCGTCGCTGAATCAGCATATGGAAGAGGCGGCGATAAGCGTTGCACCAGAGTTCTCGGACTTTTTAAGCCGTCATATCAGCGATACGGTGAAAAGCTGGGATGCGAAGGATATGTCGCACCAGGTAGAGTTAAATATCGGCAAGGATTTGCAGCGCATCCGTATCAACGGCACGGTGGTGGGCGGCGTAATTGGCCTGCTGCTGTGGCTGCTGTCGCAGCTTCCGGCGCTGCTATAACGACAAAGCCCGCGTCTTTCGACGCGGGCTTACATGCCTTTCACTAAAACGTTGTCAGTTTAGCGATTAGTACTTCTTGTCGGCATCGGTCAGTTTATTCGGTGCCAGCTTGTCGTCGGTCAGCTCGTTTTCCCGCAGGTTGGTCTCGGTGCGGGTTACGTCGTTTTTAAGGGCGTTGGTGTTGTGCGTACGATTTTCATTGGTATGCTCAACCTCCACTTCCTGACGACGCACGCTGTCTTTCACGGTTTCGACGCGAGCGGTCTCTTCGCCGCGCAGGCCCACTTCTTCTTTAATACGCGCGGTTTTCGCAACGGTTGGGATCTCATGAGATTCCTCAACTTCGATGGTTTTTTCTGACCAGTCCACGTCGTTCAGATAGGCTGGCTCATCCACCGCGTGACGGAAGACTTCTGCGTGCTGGTCGTACAGCGAAACATCTTCCGAGACTTCATCTTCTACGGTGAAACGACGCAGGCGTACGGAACCATCATTAATCTGGCGTTTGCCGATATCCACCTGCTCTTCCGCCAGCTTCAGCGAATCGCGGTCGGTTTCAGAAACGGCAAGGTCGGTACGGTCACGATTAAGCAGTGAATCCTGTTCGTTACGCAGCGAATCGCGTTCGTTAAGCAGCGTATCGTCTGCCAGCGTGCCGGTGGTGCCGGTATTGGACAGCGGCGCGGTAGTGGTATTCAGCGCACCCGTCTGGTCACCGGTAAGCAGGCCGCGATCCGTATGGCTCAGTGAAGAGTAGTCGGCGGCAAAGGCGCTCAACTCCTGTTCAATGTGGTCAGCTTCATCTTTCGGAGCGCGAACCGTCAGCAGCACACCGCCTGAACGGATAGCCTTGCTGTATTCGCTTGCGTAATCATCATCAACGTCATCGCCAAACAGGCGCTGCCAGAAGCTTGGATGACGGATTTCTTTATCTTCTACGCGTAATCTTTCCCCGGAGATGATATCGATGTTTTTCTCTGCAATACCTTCGACGATCAATTTCTGTTTTGCCGCTTCCGCCTGTGAAACTTCATTAAATGCGGTGACGATTTTTTCATGTGACATAAATAGATCCTCGTTAATAGGTTTAAAGTTTCTGCTTCGTAATTTTTACTTCCTGGTTACGCAGAGTGACTTTCTGCTGAAACTCTTCTTTACTGGTATGCTTATGAATATGAATTTCTTCCTTAAGCACCCGCTTAGTGATTATTTCTACCTGCTCTTCAATCACGGGAATAATAAAAACATCCCCTTCCTGACGGATCTCAGCAGAATAATCATCGGCAACCTGATAATTCATAGGAACGTGCTCGATTTCAACATGCTCATGCGTTAGCTCGGTTTCCAGTAATTTCTCTACCTGTTGCGTAGAGCGCGTCAGACTAATCCGACTGTGAACCTTGCGCTGCTTAGAGATGGTAGCCTGCTCTTCAGCAAGCGGCATCGAGACGGCCTCTTTGACTTTTCCAGTAAGCGGCGCGTTTTTATTTCCCATAAAATTAACTCCTGAGATTTAAAGCCCCACAGACTAAAAAATCTTCTTATCCGGCGCCACGTTTTGTTGCACACGCCATTAATAGTAGTAGACTGTTTCGAGACTGCCTCCCCAATTAAGCGGCAAAATGTAACAGATTTTGTAAGCGATTTAATTATATATACATTAACTATTTTTAAATATTGATTGAACTTTTTCTGCTTTATACTGCCTTGCGCACAGGCTACTTATATAAGTGGCCACCTCTTCTTTCTAACAGCATAAAAATACTGGTAAATAATGCGTACGCCTCTCTTTTGCGGTGCCGGTTCTGAAGGCTGCTGCACGCCGCTGTCTGGGCAATACTTATGAACCACGGGCCGCGCAGAGATGACAAAACTGACGAAAGACGCAGCAGGCTGCCAGCGGAAAGCGCAAAACGGCAGGCAGAAAGCAGCCGGGAAAGCGTTAAGGCCAGCGAAAGCGAGCAACGACGGCGCCCGTTGAAAGGAAAGAACAGCCACAAAGCCACAACGGCTGACGCACTGAAAAAGCGGCTGAACGGCCACGACGGCTGATGTGAAAAAAATCGCCAGGAAAGATGCGACAGCTGACAGAAAGGATAAAGCGGCCGAAGATCCACGACGGCTGGTGTGAAGAAAAACCGCCAGGAAAGCTACGACGGCTGCCAGAAAGGATAAGGCGGCGGAAGAGCCAGGATGTCTGTCGTGCAGATAAAAGAGGCTAAAAGGCTACGACGGCTGGTGCAAAGAAAAGTCCACTGGATAGCTACGACGGCTGGCAGGCAGAAAAGCGGATAAAAAGCGGGGCTGAACCGTGGCCGCAGGCGGAGCACCTGCGGCCGGGAGCGTTAACGGCGCTTCAGCAGCATATAGACGCTGATAGCCATAAAGGCGGCGCTTGGCAGCAGCGCGCCAAGCACTGGCGGAATGTTATATACCAGGCTGAGCGGCCCGAAGATCTGATCCAGCACGTAAAACAGGAAGCCGAAGCTGATGCCCGTGACCACGCGCATCCCCATCGAGACGCTGCGCAGCGGCCCAAAAATAAACGACAGCGCCATCAGCATCATCACCGCCACCGATAGCGGCTGGAAGATCTTGCTCCACATATTCAGCTGATAGCGGCCCGCAACCTGTCCGCTCTGCTTAAGGTATTTGGTGTAGTTATACAGCCCGCTAATCGACAACGCGTCCGGATCCAGCGCCACCACGCCCAGCTTGTCCGGCGTCAGCGAGGTTTTCCATTCGCCGGTCAGGGTCTGGCTGCCCGTAACCTGCTGCGGATTGGTCAGATTAGACTCGTCCACTTCCGACAGATCCCACTGCTTTTTGTCCGTGTTGTATTTGGCAGAAGCCGCATAGCGCACCGTCTGTAAACGGCGCTCCTTGTTAAAGTTGTAGATACTGACGCCGCCCAGCTCGCTGTTGTCCTTCAGGCGTTCGATAAAGATAAAGTTATCGCCATCCTTCGCCCACAGCCCGTTCTGCGTGGAGAGCAGCGAACCACCCAGCAGCTGCTGCGCACGATAGTTACGCGCCATCTGCTCGCCCTGCGGCGCCACGAACTCGCCGATAGCCATGGTCAGCAGCACCAGCGGGATCGCCGTTTTCATCACCGAAGCGGCAATCTGCATCCGGGTGAAGCCGGAAGCCTGCATCACCACCAGCTCGCTGCGCTGCGCCAGCGCGCCCAGGCCCAGCAGCGCGCCCAGCAGCGCGGCCATAGGGAAGAAGATCTCAATATCTTTTGGCACGCTGAGGATAGTGTAAAGCCCGGCGCCGACCACGGTGTAGTCGCCCTGTCCGGTTTTGCGCAGCTGATCGACAAACTTAATGATGCCGGAGAGCGACACCAGCATAAACAGCGTCGCCATAATGGTGTTGAAAATCGTTTTACCGATATATCTGTCGAGAACGCCAAACATCAGACCGATCCTCCCCGGGTGAAGCGGGCGCGCAGACGGCGCATCGGCACCGTATCCCACAGGTTAAGAAGGATCGCCAGCGCCAGATAGGAGAGGTTCACCACCCACATCCAGATAGCCGGATCGAGACGTCCTTTCGAGCCGCTGGAGCGCAGCGAGCTTTGCAGCAGGAAGAACACCAGATACAGCAGCATCGCGGGAAGCATAGAAAGCACGCGGCCCTGGCGCGGGTTCACCACGCTGAGCGGCACCACCATCAGCGCCATCACCAACACCGAGAACACCAGCGTAAAGCGCCAGTGCAGCTCGCTGCGGAACTCCGGCCTGTCGGAATGGCGCAGCGCGCTGAAGTTCATCTGCTCGGCGTCGTTGGGATCCAGCAGCACTTCCTGATGCCCGACGATGGCCTGATAGTTCTGGAAATCGGTAATGCGGAAATCACGCAGCAGCGCCGTGCCTTCAAAGCGCGTGCCTTTATCCAGCGTCACTATCTGCGAGCCGTCGGCGCGCTGCGTCATATGGCCTTTATCCGCCATCACGACCGAAGGACGCGCGTTGCCTTTAGGCCGCAGCTGCGCCAGGAAGACGTTACCGAAATTGTTGCCCTTCACGTTTTCGATAAACAGCACCGACTGACCGTCGCCCGACTGCTGGAACTGCCCGGCAGCCAGCGCCGCCGCGCCAGGGTTAGCCTTAGCGTTCTTGGTCACCTCATTCTGATAGCGCGCCGACCACGGGCCAAGCCAGGCGACGTTCGCCGCGGCGACCACTGCGGTAAACAGCATCAGCACCATCGCCGCCTTCACCAATACGGCCTTGCTCAGGCCGCAGGCGTGCATCACGGTGATTTCACTCTCGCTGTACAGACGGCCAAGCGTCATCAAGATGGCTAAAAAGAGGCTTAACGGCAAAATGAGCTGCGCCATCTCTGAAACGCCAAGACCTAACAGTGTCAGAACTAAATTTGTGGGAATTTCGCCATCCGCCGCGGCTCCCAGGATCCTGACTAACTTCTGACAAAAGAAGATCAGTAGCAGAATAAAGAGGATAGCCAGCTGGCTTTTGAGCGTCTCTCTTACCAGATATCTAATGATAATCACGCTGAATACGCCTGTGAAAACTTGTCTTTTTGCAGGAAAATCGATAGTTTCATCGCTTATACGCCATTTTTTCTCATCAATGGCCTCGGTCGTAGCTAAACTAGTATGACAATAATCGCGTTCCGGTGATGCAAAAAAAAACGTTTACCCGATTATTCCTAAGGGGCATCACCCGAACAAAATCTGACGCCCGTAACGCTACACGGCGCGTTGCCCCGGCATTATGCGGTTAACAAGCGCTATATTCTAGCCGCAGCAAGCGCCGTTGTCTTTAAGATTCAGGAGAGTGCATGGAGTTCAGTGTAAAAAGCGGTAGCCCGGAAAAGCAGCGCAGTGCCTGCATTGTGGTAGGCGTGTTTGAGCCGCGCAGGCTGTCACCCATTGCTGAACAGCTGGATAAAATCAGCGACGGCTACATCAGCGCCCTGCTGCGTCGCGGCGAGCTGGAAGGAAAAGTCGGCCAGACGCTGCTGCTGCATCATGTGCCGAATATTCTCTCCGAGCGCATTTTACTGATCGGCTGCGGCAAAGAGCGCGAGCTGGACGAACGTCAGTACAAGCAGGTGATCCAGAAGACAATTAACACCCTGAACGATACCGGCTCGATGGAAGCGGTCTGCTTCCTGACTGAACTGCACGTGAAAGGCCGCAACACTTACTGGAAAGTCCGCCAGGCGGTGGAAACCTCGAAAGAGACGCTTTACAGCTTCGATCAGCTGAAAAGCAACAAAGTCGAACCGCGTCGCCCGCTGCGTAAAATGGTGTTTAATGTGCCGACCCGTCGCGAGCTGACCAGCGGCGAGCGCGCCATCCAGCACGGCCTGGCCGTGGCCGCCGGCGTCAAAGCCGCCAAGGATCTCGGCAATATGCCGCCGAACATCTGCAACGCCGCCTATCTTGCCTCTCAGGCGCGCCAGCTGGCGGACGGCTGGAGCAACGTCACCACGCGCGTGATTGGCGAACAGCAAATGAAAGAGCTGGGCATGAATGCCTATCTCGCCGTCGGCGCCGGTTCGCAGAACGAATCGCTGATGTCGGTGATCGAATACAAAGGTAACCCGGACGCGGACAGCCGTCCTATCGTGCTGGTCGGCAAAGGCGTGACCTTTGACTCAGGCGGCATCTCGATTAAGCCTGGCGAAGCCATGGACGAGATGAAATATGATATGTGCGGCGCGGCCTCCGTTTACGGCGTGATGCGCATGGTGGCCGAGCTGAAACTACCGCTGAACGTGGTTGGCGTGCTGGCGGGCTGTGAAAACATGCCTGGCGGCCGCGCCTATCGTCCCGGCGACGTGCTGACCACTATGTCCGGCCAGACCGTTGAAGTGCTGAATACCGATGCGGAAGGCCGTCTGGTGCTGTGCGACGCGCTGACCTACGTCGAACGTTTCGATCCGGACGTGGTTATCGACGTGGCGACGCTGACCGGCGCCTGCGTGATTGCGCTGGGCCATCACGTCAGCGGCCTGCTGTCGAACCATAACCCGCTGGCGCACGAGCTGATCGGCGCTTCTGAACAGGCGGGCGACCGCGCCTGGCGTCTGCCGATGGCCGACGAATATCAGGAGCAGCTGGATTCTAACTTTGCGGATATGGCAAACATCGGCGGCCGTCCCGGCGGCGCAATCACCGCAGCCTGCTTCCTGGCTCGCTTTACGCGCAAATATAACTGGGCACATCTGGATATCGCCGGTACGGCGTGGCGCTCCGGCAAGGCCAAAGGCGCTACCGGTCGTCCGGTCGCCCTGCTGTCGCAGTTCCTGCTGAACCGCGCCGGTCTGAACGGCGACGACTAAATCATGAAAAACGCCACCTTCTATTTGCTGGAAAGCGACACGCCGGTTGACGGGCTCAGCGCGCTGGAAGCGCTGGTCTGCGAGCTGGCGGAAACGCGCTGGCGCGAGGGAAAGCGCGTGCTGGTCGCCTGCGAAGATGAAGCGCAGGCGATCCGCCTGGATGAAGCGCTGTGGCGCCGTCCGGCCAGCGCCTTTGTGCCGCACAATCTGGCGGGCGAAGGGCCGAAATACGGCGCGCCGGTCGAGCTGGCCTGGCCGCAGCGCCGCGGCAACGCGCCAAGAGATCTGCTGATCAGCCTGCTGCCGCAGTTCGCAGATTTTGCCACCGCTTTCCAGGAAGTGATAGACTTCGTGCCTTACGAAGAAGAATTGAAACAGCTGGCGCGCGATCGCTATAAAGCCTATCGCAGCGTCGGATTCCACTTGAATACGGCCACGCCGCCCGTGCCCCCAACGACATAGCAGAAATGGAAAAGACATATAACCCGCAAGATATCGAACAGCCGCTCTACGAGCACTGGGAACAGCAGGGCTACTTTAAGCCAAACGGCGACACCAGCCAGGAAAGCTTCTGCATCATGATCCCGCCGCCGAACGTCACCGGTAGCTTGCATATGGGTCATGCGTTTCAGCAAACCATCATGGATACCATGATCCGCTACCAGCGTATGCAGGGAAAAAACACCCTGTGGCAGGCGGGCACGGACCACGCGGGCATCGCCACGCAGATGGTAGTGGAGCGCAAAATCGCCGCTGAAGAAGGGAAAACGCGTAAAGACTACGGTCGCGACGCCTTTATCGAAAAAATCTGGCAGTGGAAGGCGGAATCCGGCGGCACCATTACCCGTCAGATGCGCCGTCTGGGCAACTCCGTGGACTGGGAGCGCGAGCGCTTCACCATGGACGACGGCCTTTCCAACGCGGTCAAAGAAGTGTTTGTGCGCCTCTACAAAGAGAACCTGATTTACCGTGGCAAACGCCTGGTGAACTGGGATCCGAAACTGCGCACCGCTATCTCCGATCTGGAAGTGGAAAACCGCGAGTCCAAAGGCTCTATGTGGCATATCCGCTATCCGCTGGCGGACGGCGCGAAAACCGCTGACGGCAAAGATTACCTGGTGGTGGCCACGACCCGTCCTGAAACGGTGCTGGGCGATACCGGCGTAGCCGTTAACCCGGAAGATCCACGCTATAAAGATCTGATTGGTAAATTTGTCGTGCTGCCGCTGGTCAACCGCCGCATTCCGATCGTGGGCGACGAGCACGCCGACATGGAAAAAGGCACCGGCTGCGTGAAAATCACGCCAGCGCACGATTTCAACGACTATGAAGTGGGCCGTCGTCACCAGCTGCCGATGATCAACATCCTGACCTTTGATGGCGACATCCGTGAAGCCGCTCAGGTTTATGACACCAACGGCGAAGAGTCTGACGTTTACAGCAGCGACATTCCGGCAGAGTTCCAGAAGCTGGAGCGTTTTGCCGCGCGTAAAGCCATTGTTGCCGCCGTAGATGCGCTTGGCCTGCTCGAAGAAATCAAACCGCACGACCTGACCGTGCCTTACGGCGATCGCGGCGGCGTGGTGATCGAGCCAATGCTGACCGACCAGTGGTACGTGCGTACCGCGCCGCTGGCAAAAGTCGCGGTGGAAGCCGTTGAGCAGGGCGATATTCAGTTTGTGCCTAAGCAGTACGAGAACATGTACTTCTCCTGGATGCGTGATATTCAGGACTGGTGTATTTCCCGTCAGCTGTGGTGGGGACACCGTATTCCGGCCTGGTACGATGCCGAAGGCAACGTCTACGTCGGCCGCACCGAAGAAGAAGTGCGCGCGGAAAACAACTTGGGCGCGGATGTAGCGCTGAACCAGGACGAAGACGTGCTGGATACCTGGTTCTCATCCGGGCTGTGGACGTTCTCCACGCTGGGCTGGCCGGAAAAAACGCCGGATCTGAGCACCTTCCATCCGACCAGCGTGCTGGTCAGCGGCTTCGACATCATCTTCTTCTGGATTGCCCGCATGATCATGCTGACCATGCACTTTATCAAAGATGAAGACGGCAAGCCGCAGGTGCCGTTCAAGACCGTTTATATGACGGGTCTGATCCGCGACGAAGAAGGCCAGAAGATGTCCAAGTCGAAAGGCAACGTCATCGATCCGCTGGATATGGTTGACGGCATTTCGCTGGAAGATCTGCTGGAGAAACGCACCGGCAATATGATGCAGCCGCAGCTGGCGGAGAAAATCCGCAAGCGCACCGAGAAGCAGTTCCCGAACGGTATCGAACCGCACGGCACCGACGCGTTGCGCTTTACGCTGGCGGCGCTGGCCTCTACCGGTCGTGATATCAACTGGGATATGAAGCGCCTGGAAGGCTACCGCAACTTCTGTAACAAGCTGTGGAACGCCAGCCGTTTTGTGCTGATGAACACTCAGGAGCAGGACTGCGGCTTTAACGGCGGCGAGCTGGAGCTGTCGCTGGCGGATCGCTGGATCCTTGCCGAATTCAACCAGACGGTGAAGGCTTACCGTGGCGCGCTGGACAGCTACCGCTTCGATATCGCCGCCAACATCCTGTATGAGTTCACCTGGAACCAGTTCTGCGACTGGTATCTGGAGCTGACCAAGCCGGTGATGAACGGCGGTTCTGAAGCCCAGCTGCGCGGCACCCGCAATACGCTGGTGGTGGTTCTGGAAGCGCTGCTGCGCCTGGCGCACCCGATTATTCCGTTTATTACCGAAACCATCTGGCAGCAGGTGAAAGTGCTGAAGAACATCAGCGACGACACTATCATGCTGCAACCGATGCCGGAATTTGAAGAGGCGAAGGTGGATGAGGCGGCGCTGAGCGATACCGAATGGCTGAAGCAGGCGATTGTCGCGGTGCGTAATATTCGCGCCGAGATGAACCTGTCGCCGTCCAAACCGCTGGATGTGCTGCTGCGCGGCGCAAGCGCTGACGTGGTACGTCGCGTGACCGACAACCATAACTTCCTGAAATCGCTGGCGCGTCTGGACAGCCTGACCTGCCTGGCCGCCGGCGAGAAAGGCCCGGTATCGGTCACCAAGATCATCGACGGCGCGGAGCTGCTGATCCCAATGGCTGGCCTGGTGGATAAAACCGCCGAGCTGGAGCGTCTGGCGAAAGAAGTCAGCAAGCTGGAAGTGGAAATCGGCAAGATCGAAGGCAAGCTTTCCAACGAAGGCTTTGTCTCGCGCGCGCCGGAAGCCGTGGTGGCGAAAGAGCGCGAGCGCATGGCCGAGTTCGAGCAGGCTAAGCTCAAGCTGATCGAGCAGCAGGCCGTTATCGCCGCGCTGTAACCATGTCAGCCGGACGGCGTTAACCGCGCCGTTAATACTGAACGCTCCGTAGCCTGTTTGCGGAGCGTTTTTTTATGCGTTAAAAAACGCAGCCAAACAAATCTTTAAGAAAGCGGTGATACATTAACGGTCTGTTATTTTTTACGGATAAAACCATGTCTGACAACTACGCCAGGCCGCAGATCGCGCTCCACTGGCTGACCGTGCTCCTGCTCACCGTTGCCTACGCCACCATTGAACTGCGGGGCTTTGCCCAGCGCGGTTCCTGGCAAGGGTTCGCCATGATTATTACGCACTTCAGCGCAGGGTTTGGCGTACTGCTGGTGATGCTGGCACGTATCTTTCTGCGCTTTCGCCATCGCAGCCCGGCTATTGCGCCGCCGATAGCGAGCTGGCAAAAAGGGCTTTCACACCTGGTGCACGCCACGCTGTACGCCTTGTTTATCGTGCTGCCGCTGCTGGGCCTCTCTTCGCGCTATCTCTCCGGACGGCAGTGGTGGCTGTTTGGCGCGACTATGCCGGTATCTGCAAATCCCGATCCGGCGCTGGCGCGAACGCTTATCCACTGGCACGAGACGCTGGCGCCGCTTGGCTACTGGCTGATTGGCCTGCACGCGCTGGCCGCCCTCTTCCATCACTATTTTCTGAAAGATGATACGCTGGCGCGCATGATGCCCGCGCGGCGCGCCACAAAGCCGTAAAGGCGGCTTTGGCCTGCGCTGCCGCCATCACCGCCTGCTTTCCCACTCTTATTTTCCCGGCCAGGTTTCCCTTTTGCATGGAAGCGGAAGATTGCATCCTCGGCCAACGGATGGTATTACACTGCCAAACTATCTAAAAAACGGCCCCAGGTTATGACCAGCACCTCTTCAGCCGATATCCGGGTTCGGCTTATTCAACCCGCTGATAATCCGCATATCGCTCACGTTATCCGTCAGGTTTCGGCGGAATTTGGCCTGACCGCCGACAAAGGCTTTACGGTCGCCGATCCCAATCTTGACCAGCTTTGCGAACTCTATCGCCAGCCCAACAGCGCCTACTGGGTGATTGAGCTGGACGGAAAAATTATGGGCGGCGGCGGCGTGGCTCCCCTCCAGGGTAGCGAAGCGGACGTTTGCGAGCTGCAAAAAATGTATTTTATGCCCGAGCTGCGCGGTCTGGGCGTGGCGAAAGCGTTGGCGCTGCGGGCCATGGAACATGCGCGTGAGCTGGGCTTTAAGCGCTGCTACCTGGAGACTACCGCGTCGCTGACCCGCGCCGTGCGCCTTTATGAGTACCTGGGCTTTCAGCATATTGACGGGCCGATGGGCAACACCGGCCACGTGGACTGCGAAGTTACTATGCTGCGTTCGCTGTAGCATAGTGGATCCAGGCTACTGCGTTCGCTGTATCGCTGTATCGCTGTATCACAGCGGACGCAGGCTATTCGTTCGCGGCATCGCTGTATCACACCAGATGTAGGCTATTCGTTCGCTGTAGCACAGCGGACGCAGGCTACTGCGTCACGGCCAGCTGCGAGCCTTTTTTCACGTAGCTTAGGTCGTCGATCGCTTCAATAATAAACTTCCCGGCATCGGTATAGCGGATACGGGTGACGCTGGCATTGCTGAGCGAGTGCGTCTTCGCTTTATCGCCCAGCTCGTGCAGCAGCGTCATGATGGTCATGCCGTGCGTGACGATCAGCACGTTGCCGCCGCCCTGCTGCTGCGCCTGTCGGGCAATTTCCTTAATTACCTTGTTAACGCGCTGTGCCACCTGCTGATAGCTTTCTGCCTGACCGGAAGGATCGGCCGCGTGGATCATCTGCACGATCTCCACAATGTCGACTTTCTTGCTGTTGAAAGCCGCCATCAGCTGGGCTGACGAGGCGTAACCGCTCTTTTTCCCCGCCACCGTCAGCATATTTTCATTAGTGTCGCCTTCAAAAGAGCCAAAAAAGACTTCTCTTAACGCCTCACGCTCCTGAAGAGGTAACGACTTATCACGCTCTGCCAGAATCAGCTTTGCGGTTTCCCTGGCCCGGCCCGAATCGCTGCTCCATGCGGCAATAAAGTCTACCGGCTTCAGCCCGCGCCCCGCTTTTTTGGCTACCTCCACGCCTTCCGCCGTTAAGGGCGTATCGCTCCAGCCCTGCGCGCGATGTACGGTGTTAAACAAGGTTTTGCCGTGGCGCATCACATAAAGCTCCACGTCAGCAGCAAAGCTGGCCCAGCTGCTTAACAGTAAAAAAGCAAAGAGCAGCGCCTGTGTTATTCCTTTCATATTTCCCCCTGATTATAAAAGACCGAACTTCCAGGTCACGCCGACTTCAGCAGAAAGGCTCGGCGAGCGCTGATACTCGCCCGCAGAATTAAGGATCGGCGTGGCGTTAATATTTTTATATGACCAGCCATAGCCTAACTGTGCGGCCAGCGTTAAATCTTTTAGCTGACCCTCACGTGGCTGCCAGCGGTTCAGCCAGGTAATTTCCCCGGTGCGGATTTTATTATTTTTATAAGAAAACTGGCCGTAGTTAACCTGAATACCGCTGGCTAAACTTTCAGTAAACTGATATTCGGTAAAAGAGGTCAGCGCCAGTTCGCCGTCGCGCAGATAATCTTTTCCGGCGGAGGTTAAGGCATTAAACCGGCCACGGGTATTTTTCCCTATATAGCGATCGTAATAGCCCACCCCGTTGCGCTTTTCTGCCCGTGTCCAGGCAACACCGACTTTCTGTATCCAGCTGTCATCCTGCCAGCGTACTTCTCCGGCATAGTGCCAGGCGCTGTCGTTAAACTGTTTTTTACTTTGCGGCATCGCTTTATATTTTTCCAACGCCTGGCTGCCGTAAATCTGTGACGCCAGCGCCCATTTCGGCGTCAGCGGATACGTAATTTCCACCAGGTGACGGCGCAGATAATCCTTCGACTCGCCCCATGCCCAGGAGAACACAGCATTTTGTTTTTCCCAGCTCAGGCCGCCGGTCAGGATACTGTCGATCTCTTTGCCATCAAGGGTAAGAAAATGCACGCTATCGGGTGAATCATACATGATGGAGCGCGTTACCCAGGCCATATCCAGCTGCAGGTTCTGCCAGCGCAGCGAGCCGCTGTAGCCCTGATAGCTGTTGCGCGACAGGCGGTAAGTGTTGGTCAGCACGCCCACGTTTTTCAACTGGTGCCAGCCGCCTTTTGCTTTCAGCCCGAACGCGTCGTCACCCAGCTTTAGCTCAAGGTAGCGCTGCCCGAAGCGGCTGAAGCCGCCGGCGTTGCTTTTATCGAAGCCTGCGCCGTGATTGTAAAGGATGCCGCGCGTGGCGAAGTAGTCGCTGGCCGCCAGCTTAGCGGCTCTGGTGTAGCTGGCGTCGAAGCCCAGGGTATCACCCAGCCAGCCGGAGCGGAAATCCAGCGTGGTTGCGGCCCCCCAGGCGTTGTGCACCGCTTTGGGCTGCGCCTCATTCTCTTTCAGGTATTTCCAGTGGCTGCGCAACGTAAGATCGAGCTGCGTCTCCTTTAAAAATCGCTGGAAATCGCCGCCGCTTTCTTCAGCATGGGCGGCCACGGCGGCGAGCAGCGCCAGTAAAAAAACGTTCCTGTTTTTCATTATAGCCTTCCTTGTCAGCCGTTAAATAAATGACTCCATCTAAAAGAAACAAAAAAACCCGATCCCGTTGCGGTAATAATATCGCAAGTGGGATCAGGTTTTGCCGGTTGGTAACAATCCTGATAATGGCAGGAATATACGCCTGAAAATCTTTTCAGCCATAATAAAAATCAGGTTATGTGAAGCGCGCCGCAAAATAAAAAAGAGGTGTGATTGCGAAAAAACAGGTTACTCGTAGGCGTTATTATTCCCTTTAAACCATTAGCGCCATTAATATTATTTATTAAAGGTGGCAACGCTAATAAACGGCTTCCTGAAATAATAACGCCAGAATAAAGCTGTCAATATTATCACCACGCAGGCAGCCCGCTGTGAAAACGCAGCTCGCTATCCGGTTCGCTAATTAGCTTTGCTTCCGTTTCGCCTATTTTACGCACGCGGGAAGTAATATCCGTGGCTGATATCTCGGCGGCCAGCGCCAGATAGTCCTGATAATGGCGCGCTTCCGAACGCAGCAGCGAAAGATAGAACGCGGCCAGCTCCTTATCCAGATAAGGCGCCAGGCTGGCAAAGCGTTCGCAGGAGCGCGCTTCGATATAGGCGCCGCAAATCAGCTTGTCCACCAGCGTCTGCGGCTCGTGCGTGGTCACCTCTCGCAGCAACCCTTTGGCATAGCGACTGGCGGTAATTTTGACGTAGGGAATGGCGCGCGCCTGCATAATTTCCAGTACCTGATAAAAATGATGCAGCTCTTCTTTAATCAGCAGCACCATTTTGTCTACCAGCGTATCACCGTAGGGCACATCCGTACGGCTGATAATCGTTTTCGACAGCCCTTTATGCTGTTCCAGAAAGGCTAAATCCGCGTTTTCGCTGTGCACAAACTGCTCCCACGGTTTCAGCCAGGCCAGCAGCGCGTCGCCGCTCTCTTTATCCGCCACGTATTTGCGGATCAGCCACATGGCGGTCTGGGCGGCCTTCAGCTCGCAAACAAGATGGTCGGTGAGCAGCAGCGGCAGGTTTTCCGGCTTGCGGGCTTCGTCGATCCACTTTTGCGGCGTGCGGCAGTGCAGAAAAGCGTGAACGGGAGCAAGGAGGTCTTCGGTGATCATGCGGGCAAACAATCCGTAAAAATCAGGTTAAAAACATTGCGCCGCTCTGCGGGGAGCAGACCGGCGCAAACGGGCGGAACGGCGTCCGCCCACGGGCATCAGTGACGCGTGCCGTTGTCTTCTTCATCGATAAGGTCGTCGTCGTCGCCTTCGTCTTCGTCCTCAGCGTCCGGATCCTCAAAGTAGGTGCCCCAGCCGTCGTAGTCCACGTTGTACTTCGCGGCCAGATCGATCAGCTGTTCGACCTGGGCGTCGATCAGTTCGGCATTTAACGCGCCTTCGCTCAGAATATCGCAGCACATCACTTTCGTGCCGTCCTCCAGCTCCAGTTCTTCCGGCTCGGTAACTTCGTAGCCCAGCTTAAACGCATCAACCGCCGCCTTTTCCAGCGCGTCGAAGCTGTCGCAGGAGAGGTGGTGTTCGATGGTGTAGAGCGCATCCGGGTCGCTGCCATCATCCAACAGCTCTTCAATAATCAGCCGCGTCTCTTCACGCTGCTCTTCCAGCAATGCTTCATTTGCCATGATCCGTTCCTCTGTGTGTGGCATATCTGTTAAGTATTTTCCCACACTGTCCTCTGCGCCACTACCTTTATACAAAAGTTTCTTCACGCCAGGGTTGAAAATGCATATTGATACAGTTAAGTTGAATTTAAATTCATTAAATATCCTCTGGAGCGCTTTATGAGTCAGTTATATCAACGCCACTTTCTCAGGCTGCTTGATTTTACGCAGGCTGAAATTACCGCTTTACTCGCGCTGGCCGCACGGCTTAAAACCGATAAGAAAAATGGCGAGGAAGTGCAGCACCTGAAAGGCAAAAACATCGCGCTCATCTTCGAAAAAGACTCGACCCGTACCCGATGCTCTTTCGAAGTTGCCGCTTACGATCAGGGCGCCAACGTCACTTATCTTGGCCCAAGCGGCAGCCAGATCGGCCATAAAGAATCAATGAAGGATACCGCGCGCGTGCTGGGACGCATGTATGACGGCATTCAGTATCGCGGTCACGGGCAGTCGCTGGTGGAATCGCTGGCGGAACATGCGGGCGTGCCGGTGTGGAACGGCCTGACCGACGAGTTCCACCCGACGCAGCTGCTGGCGGATTTGCTGACTATGGAAGAGCATCTGCCGGAAAAACCCTTCAGCGGGATGGTTTTCGCCTACGTGGGCGACGCGCGTAATAATATGGGTAATAGCATGATGGAGGCCGCCGCGCTGACGGGCCTGGATCTGCGCCTGGTCGCGCCGAAAGGCTGCTGGCCGGACGAAGCGCTGGTAAGCGAGTGCCGCCAGGCCGCGCAGGCAAGCGGCGGAAAAATCACCCTGACGGAAGATATTGCCGAAGGCGTGAACGGTGCAGATTTTATCTATACTGACGTCTGGGTGTCGATGGGCGAACCAAAAGCGGTGTGGGAAGAGCGTATCGCCCTGCTGCGGGATTACCAGGTCAACAGCGCGATGCTGGCGCTTACCGGCAATCCTGAGGTGAAATTCCTGCATTGCCTGCCCGCTTTTCACGACGATCAAACCACGCTGGGCCGGCAGATGGCTGAGCAATACGATCTGCACGGCGGCATGGAAGTCACCAATGAGGTGTTTGAATCCAGGCACAGCGTGGTGTTCGACCAGGCGGAAAACCGGCTGCATACCATCAAGGCGGTGATGGTGGCCACGCTGGCCCGGTTACCCTGAATCAGCGCCAGGCAATCGATTACTTTTGCTTGCCGCCGCTGACCGAATGCGTATAATGCCCCCCGTTTGTCTGGAGGATGCATGAAACTGACCACTGCTGACAGAGTAAAAATGACGCGCCTGAATGCAGGCCGGCAGTGCCGTTTTTCCTCCTTCCCGATCTGTAGAAAAAGCCCCTCATTGAGGGGCTTTTTTTTGCCCGTTTTTCCGCTTATCGGCACGCGTAGAGGAGAATGAACATGGCTAACCCGCTGTATCATAAACATATCATTTCAATTAACGATCTCAGTCGTGAAGAGCTGGAGCTGGTGCTGCGTACCGCCGCCAGCCTGAAGGCGAAGCCGCAGCCGGAGCTGCTGAAGCATAAGGTTATCGCCAGCTGCTTTTTCGAGGCCTCTACCCGCACGCGCCTGTCGTTTGAAAGCGCCATGCATCGTCTGGGCGCGTCCGTGGTGGGGTTTGCCGACGGCAGCAATACCTCGCTGGGTAAAAAAGGCGAAACGCTGGCGGATACGCTTTCCGTTATCAGCACCTACGTGGATGCCATTGTCATGCGGCATCCGCAGGAAGGCGCGGCGCGTCTGGGCACGGAGTTTTCCGGCGGCGTACCGATCCTCAACGCGGGCGACGGCGCTAACCAGCATCCAACGCAAACGCTGCTGGATCTCTTTACTATTCAGGAAACTCAGGGCCGCCTGAGCAATCTGAATGTCGCCATGGTCGGCGACCTGAAATATGGCCGTACCGTGCATTCACTGACGCAGGCGCTGGCGAAGTTCGAAGGCAATCGCTTTTTGTTTATCGCACCTGACGCGCTGGCGATGCCCGCCTATATCACCGATATGCTGGATGAGAAAGGCATTGCGTGGAGCCGCCACGACAGCATTGAGGAAGTGGTGCCGCAGGTGGATATTCTGTATATGACGCGCGTGCAGAAAGAGCGTCTGGATCCGTCAGAGTACGCCAACGTCAAAGCGCAGTTCGTGCTGCGGGCTTCCGACCTGGTCGGCGCGCGCGAAACCATGAAGGTGCTGCACCCGCTGCCGCGTATTGATGAGATTACGACGGATGTCGATGCCACGCCGCACGCCTGGTATTTCCAACAGGCGGGCAACGGTATTTTTGCCCGCCAGGCGCTGCTGGCGCTGGTGTTGAACAGCGAACTGGCTCTGTAAGAGGAACTGACGATGACACAAGATAATAAATTACAGGTTGAAGCAATTAAGCGCGGCACGGTAATCGATCATATCCCGGCGCAGATTGGTTTTAAGCTGCTGTCGCTGTTTCGCCTGACGGAAACCGATCAGCGCATCACCATCGGCCTGAACCTGCCCTCCGGCGAGATGGGCCGCAAAGATCTGATCAAAATTGAAAACACGTTTCTGACGGATGATCAAATCAACCAGCTGGCGGTTTACGCGCCGCATGCCACGGTGAACCGCATCGATAACTACGACGTGGTCGGCAAAATTTCGCCGACGCTGCCGGACACCATCGAACGCGTGCTGATCTGCCCCAACAGCAACTGCATCAGCCGCAGCGAGCCGGTCAACTCCAGCTTTGCGGTGAAAAAACGTAACGATAACGTGCAGTTAAAGTGCAAATACTGCGAGAAAGAGTTCGCGCGTCACGTGGTCATGGCGAACTGGTAATCAGTTTCGGGCGGCTTATAATGGGGCGGATCCGGGCTTTTACCGGCCTCATTTAATATGGAGAAATTATGTCTCGCGAAATCAGCACCGAAAACGCACCGGCGGCTATCGGCCCCTACGTGCAGGGCGTCGATCTGGGCAGCATGATCATCACTTCTGGCCAGATCCCGGTCGATCCTAAAACCGGCAGCGTGGCAGAAGACGTTGCCGCGCAGGCTCGTCAGTCGTTGGAGAACGTCAAGGCCATCGTGGAAGCGGCGGGCCTGAAGGTAGGCGACATCGTTAAAACCACGGTATTCGTGAAGGATCTTAACGATTTTGCTACCGTGAACGCGGCCTATGAAGCTTTCTTTACCGAGCACCAGGCCAGCTTCCCGGCACGCTCCTGCGTAGAAGTGGCCCGCCTGCCAAAAGATGTCAAAATCGAGATCGAAGCGATCGCCGTACGTCGCTAAAGCCTTCTCCTCTCCCGTCGGGAGAGGAAAGTTTTCCCCGGCCGTCAGTTTTTATTCTCTCTTTGTGCGCCTTTCGGCCTCGCCTAAAAAATTTTCACTGCGCCCGTATCTCCACTTGCCAGTTAATAGCTAACCTTAGGAAAGAACAAAAAGGCGATAACAGCGCAAACGGACCTTTTATATCGGGATTGAGCAATGACTAAAAATCCACCGTGGTGGCAGAACGGCGTTATCTATCAAATTTATCCCAAGAGTTTCCAGGACACTACCGGCAGCGGAACGGGCGATCTGGCCGGCGTGATCCAACATCTGGACTACCTGAAAAAGCTGGGCGTGGACGCCATCTGGCTGACGCCGTTTTATATCTCGCCGCAGGTAGACAACGGCTACGACGTGGCGAACTACACCGCCATCGATCCGTTATTTGGCACGCTTAACGACTTTGATAACCTGGTGGAAGAAACCCACCGGCGCGGGATGCGGCTGATCCTGGATATGGTGTTTAACCACAGCTCCACCCAGCACCACTGGTTTCACGAAGCGCTGGATCCCGAAAGCCCCTATCGCTCCTACTACATCTGGCGCGACGGCACGCCGGCCGAGCCGCCAAACAACTGGCAGTCGAAGTTTGGCGGCCATGCCTGGCGCTGGCACCCGGAGAGCAACCAGTACTATATGCACCTGTGGGCGCCGGAACAGGCCGATCTCAACTGGGAAAACGATAATCTGCGCGCCGAGCTGAAGCAGATCGTTAATTTCTGGGCCGATCGCGGCATCGACGGGCTGCGGCTGGACGTGGTGAACCTGGTTTCCAAGGACCAGGATTTTCCCAACGATCCCAACGGCGACGGGCTGCGGTTCTATACCGACGGGCCGCGCATCCACGAATATATGCGCGAAATGAGCCGCGACGTGTTCCGTCCGCGTGAATTGATGACGGTAGGCGAAATGTCTTCCGCCACGCTGGAGCACTGCCAGCAGTACGGTTCGCTGGAGGGCGAAGAGCTGTCGATGGTGTTCAGCTTCGATCACGTCGAGGTCGATTTCTTTAACGGCCAGAAATGGACGCTGACGCCGCTGGATCTGGTGGCGCAGAAGGCTATCTTCACCCACTGGCAGCATGGCATGCATAACAAGGCCTGGAACGCGCTGTTCTGGTGTAATCATGACCAGCCGCGCGTGGTTTCGCGCTGGGGCGACGAGGGGCAATATCGCGTGCAGTCGGCGAAGATGCTGGCGCTGGTGCTGCACGGGATGCAGGGCACGCCTTATATTTTCCAGGGCGAAGAGCTGGGTATGACCAACCCGCATTTCACCCGCATCCTGGACTATCGCGATATCGAAAGCCACAACATGTACGCCGAACTGCGCTCGCAGGGGCGCGACAGCGATAACCTGCTGGAGATCCTCGCCAGCAAATCGCGCGACAACGGCAGAACGCCGATCCCGTGGCACGCGGGAGAAAACGGCGGCTTCACCAGCGGCACGCCGTGGATCGGCATGTGTGACAATATGGAAACGATAAACGCAGAAGCGGCGCTGGCTGATGAAAACTCGGTGTTTTACGCCTATCAGAAGCTGATCCAACTCAGGAAAGCCTATCCGATCCTGACCTGGGGCGATTACCTCGATCTGCTGCCGGATCACGCTTATCTGTGGTGCTACTGCCGCCGCTTCGAGAAAGAGGTGCTGGTGGTGGCTGCTAACTTCAGCGGCGAAACGCAGGTCTGGCACCCGCCGGCCTACAGCGGTCACTGGGATGTGCTGATCAGTAACTATCCTGATACGCACGTTACCCCTGGCGAGGTGATGCTGCGTCCGTGGGAAGCGGTGTGGTGGTATCAGAAGCGCTGGGACGGCGGCGCCAACAAGGCGTAAACCGCTTCGGTAGCAAGCAGGCTGCGGCGACTACATACGTAGCGCCGCGTTCGGCACAGTTATGGCTGACGTTATCGGACATGGCATCTACAGACGTAACGCCGCGTTCAGGTCAGGCACGGCTGACGTTAGCAGATGCCGCATTTACAGCGGCGCGAACAGCGCGGTCAGGTCTTCGCTGGTAAAACTTGTTGTTTCGCTCAGGTCGTTTTCCAAAATCCCTTCGGCCAGCTCCGCTTTACGCTGCTGTAGCGCAACGATCTTTTCTTCAATACTGCCTGCGGCGATCAGCTTATAGACAAATACCGGCTTGTCCTGGCCCAGACGATAGGCGCGATCCGTAGCCTGATTCTCCGCCGCCGGATTCCACCAGGGATCGTAATGGATCACCGTATCGGCCGCCGTCAGGTTCAGGCCCACGCCGCCCGCCTTCAGGCTGATTAAAAACACCGGGACTTCGCCGTTCTGGAAGCGGCGTACCGGCTCGCTGCGATCGCGCGTGCTGCCGGTCAGGATCACGTAGGGAATACGCGCCTTCTGTAACTCTTCCGCAATCAGCGACAGCATGGTGGTGAACTGAGAGAAGATCAGGATACGGCGATCTTCCGCCAGCAGATCGCTGAGCATCTCCCGCAGCAGCGCCAGCTTGGCCGACTGTTTAACTCTGGTCGTTTTGTCGCTGTCGATCAGCCGTGGATCGCAGCAGATCTGCCGTAGCTTCAGCAGCGCATCCAGCACCAGCAGATGGCTGCGTCCCGCGCCCTGCTGCTCTACCGCCAGCTTTACGCGATCCTGCATTGCGCCGCGTACTTTTTCGTAAAGCTCGCGCTGCGCGCCTTCCAGCTCTACCGAACGCACAATGGTGTTCTTCGGCGGCAGCTCTTTCGCCACTTCCTGCTTGCGACGACGCAGCATAAAAGGCCGCACGCGCTTAGCCAGCAGCTCGCGCCTGACCCGATCGCCGTCGCGCTCAATGGGAATACGCCACTCCTGGGTAAAAGCTTTTTCGCTGCCCAGAAAACCGGGCAGCAGGAAATCAAACTGCGACCAAAGTTCACCCAGGTGGTTTTCCAGCGGCGTGCCGGTCAGGCAAAGCCGGTAGCGCGACTTTAACGTGCGGATCACCGAGGCGGCCCGCGACGCGCTGTTTTTCACGTACTGCGCCTCGTCCAGGATCAGCAGATGATAGCTGTGGCCCAGCAGCTGCGGCTGATCGCGCCACAGCAGCGAATAGGTGGTCAGCACCACGTCATAGTGCTCAATGCGATCGTAAAAGGATTTTCGCTGCGGCCCGGTCAGCGCCAGCATTTTTAACGTCGGCGCAAAGCGGCTGGCTTCCTGCATCCAGTTATACACCAGCGTGGTCGGCACCACGATCAGCGCCGGACGATCCAGCCTGCCCGCTTCTTTCTCCAGCAGCAGGTGCGCCAGCGTCTGAATGGTTTTTCCCAGCCCCATATCGTCGGCCAGCACGCCGGACAGATTATTGGCGCGCAGGAACTGCATCCAGCTGATGCCCTGGAGCTGATAGTCGCGCAGCCGGGCCTCAAGACCGGCAGGCGGCGCAACGGGCTGGATCCCTTTGCCCGCCCTCAGGCTCTCCGCCAGCTGCAGGACGCCGTTGTCGCCGTTAAACTGCCAGCGGCCCGTTTCGCTTAGCGCCGTCAGCCTGCCGGCCTCGTAAGGCGCGATACGCAGCGGTGCGGCTTCATCCTGCGCCAGCAGATCGGCCAGGCTGCCCACCAGCGTTTTCAGGCGACCGGCGCCAATATGCAGTCGTTCGTTACGCTCGCTGCGCAGCTCTACCGTCTCGTCATCGGCTATCACCGAGAGGTCGCTCGACAGCCAGCGGCGATCCTGACGGAACAGCCCCGCCAGCAGCGGCCGCATATTCACCTTATACGCACCGGTGTTGGCCTCTATCTCCAGCGCATACCAGCCATCCTGCTGCTGCACGGCGCGGCCATCGATGGCCGCAATTTCCGTAATGTTCCAGGTAAAATCATCGTCCACGCTGGTTTGCCAGCCGCGCTTGCGCAGGTCGGGAAGCACATGATGGATAACATCGCGCCACTGTTCGGGCATGTCCGGGGCGAAAATAGCAGGCGGCAGCGGCGCTGAATGCGGCGTATAGATATGGCCAGAAGGAATGGTCTGCAGCCCGGCAGCGTTAAGCTCGCTTAGCCAGCGCTGCTCCTGCTCCATCCGGCGGCTGACGCGGAAAAGCCTGCCGTGACGATCGGGAAAGTCTTCGCCGCTGCTGCCAGCTGGCACAAGAATGCCGGCGTAGTCAAAATGCACCGCGGCAAAATCGAGCCGTTTCTGTCGATGTCCGTAACGGCCAAAACCGCTAATAAATTTCGCGCGCGATTCCAGCCGTAGCATGGGCTGCGGCTCGGCAGTCACCAGCGCGGGCGCGGAAGCGGCCTTGTTGACGGGCTGACGTTGCAGCCAGGCCAGCATGACCGCAGCGGCATGACGACAGTTGTTTTTAACCGGACAGGTGCATTCGCCGCTGGCGTGCAGTTTGCCCTGTGGCCGGCTGAAATGCACCATAACCTGGAAAGGTTCGATTTTTCTGCCGGGCACCTCGCCGGTCAACAGATTGTTCTGCCATTGCAGGTGCTGCGCTTTATCCACCAGCTCTTTTGCTCTGGCCACGGTGCGCGCGCCCAGCCAGCGGCTCACCTGTTTTTCGTTGTACGTTACAGAAGACATCAGTCTGTATCCCGGAATGGCCTGAGCAGATAACCGCTTTGCGTAACAGGCAATAATATGAAGTCCGGGCGGGTGATTGCAACTCCGGAAAAGCGCTGAACGTGCGAAAATCGATTAATCACGCTGCCTTCATCCTGCACAGAACGATTTTTGCGCGTTCGGAAAAATGGCCAGCGGCTTAAGTGTCTGACATTGCGTCACCCTTTTGCGATCTTTGTTCCAAATCAAAAACCAGGCGGTTAAATCGCAGGAAAGCACAACATATAGATACTATCATGCCACGCTATACCTATATGTAGATATTGAAACAGGGATACGCTATGGCTTCATTAGTGATTAAACGGGACGGCTGCCGCGCGCCTTTTGAGCAAGCACGCATTCTGGAGGCGATAAAAGGCGCGGCCAGCGCGGCGGCTATTCATGATGATGATTACTGCGCGCAGGTGACCGAACACATCTGTCGGCAGCTGACGCAGGAAGAAGTGGATATCCATGTTATTCAGAACGCCGTTGAAAACGCGCTGATGGCCGGCCCCTATCCCGCGCTGGCCCGAACCTATATAGAATATCGTCACGACCGCGATATTGCCCGCGAGCTGCGCGGCAAGCTGAATAAGGCGATCCGTGGGCTGGTCGAGCAAAGCAACCCGGCGCTGCTGAACGAAAACGCCAATAAAGACAGTAAAGTGATCCCCACGCAGCGCGATCTGCTGGCCGGTATCGTAGCCAAACACTATGCCACCCAGCATATCCTGCCGCGCGACGTGGTGTTGGCTCACGAGCGCGGCGAAATTCACTATCACGACCTGGACTACTCGCCCTTCTTCCCGATGTTCAACTGCATGCTGATCGATCTTAAAGGCATGCTGACCCAGGGCTTTAAGATGGGCAACGCCGAGATAGAGCCGCCTAAATCGATCTCGACCGCTACCGCCGTGACCGCGCAGATTATCGCTCAGGTCGCCAGCCATATTTACGGCGGCACCACCATTAACCGGATTGACGAGGTGCTGGCGCCTTTTGTCGAGGCAAGCCGGGAAAAACATCGGCAGGCGGCGCGTAAATGGCAAATTGCCGATGTGGAAGCCTACGCGCAGAGCTGCACGGAGAAGGAGTGCTTCGACGCCTTCCAGTCGCTGGAGTATGAGGTGAATACGCTGCATACCGCCAACGGCCAGACGCCTTTTGTGACCTTTGGCTTCGGCCTTGGCACCAGCTGGGCGGCGCGGCTGGTGCAGCAGTCCATTCTGCGCAACCGCATTGCCGGGCTGGGGAAAAACCATAAAACGGCGGTGTTCCCCAAGCTGGTCTTCGCCATCAAAGAGGGGCTGAACCGCTCGCCGGGCGACGCCAATTACGATATCAAACAGCTGGCGCTGGAGTGCGCCAGCAAGCGCATGTATCCCGATATCCTTAATTATGAGCAGGTGGTGAAAGTGACCGGCTCGTTTAAAACGCCGATGGGCTGCCGCAGCTTCCTGGGCGTATGGGAAGAGAACGGCGAGCAGGTGCATGAAGGACGGAATAATATCGGCGTGATCAGCCTGAATCTGCCGCGCATCGCGCTGGAGGCGGCGGGTGATGAAGCTCGCTTTTGGGATCTGCTGGACAGCCGTCTGCGGCTGGCAAAAAAAGCGCTGATGACCCGTATCGCCAGGCTGGAAAACGTCAAGGCGCGCGTGGCACCGATCCTCTATATGGAAGGCGCCTGCGGCGTGCGGCTGAAGGCAGACGATAACGTGGCGGATATATTCAGGCACGGGCGGGCTTCGATCTCGCTGGGCTATATCGGCATTCATGAAACCATTAACGCCCTGAGCGGCGGCAAAACCCATCTTTACGATGATGCGGAGCTGCGGCGCAAGGCGCTGGCTATCGTCAGCCGCCTGCGCGAAACGGTCGAGGCCTGGAAAGAGGAAACCGGCTACGGCTTCAGCCTTTACAGCACGCCAAGCGAGAACCTGTGCGACCGCTTCTGCCGTCTGGATCGCGCGCAGTTCGGCATCGTCAAAGGCGTGACCGACAAAGGCTACTACACCAACAGCTTTCATCTTGACGTCGAGAAGAAGGTTAACCCCTACGACAAAATCGATTTCGAAGCGGCCTATCCGCCGCTCGCCAACGGCGGTTTTATCTGTTACGGCGAATATCCCAATATCCAGCATAACCTGAAGGCGCTGGAGGATGTCTGGGACTACAGCTACAGCCGCGTGCCCTATTACGGCACCAATACCCCGATCGACGAATGCTACGAGTGCGGCTTTACCGGCGAGTTTGACTGCACCAGCAAGGGCTTTACCTGCCCCAAATGCGGCAACCACGATCCTGAACGCGTTTCCGTCACCCGGCGCGTCTGCGGCTATCTGGGCAGCCCGGACGCGCGGCCGTTTAACGCCGGCAAGCAGGAGGAAGTGAAGCGCCGCGTTAAGCATCTGGCCGCAGGCCAGCTGGGGTGAATATTCATCAATATTACCCGGTCGATATCGTTAACGGGCCGGGTACGCGCTGCACGCTGTTCGTGGCCGGCTGCGAGCACCAGTGCGTCGGCTGCTATAACAAAAGCACCTGGCGGCTCTATTCCGGCTATCCCTTTACCGTGCAAATGGAAGAGCAGCTGATTGCCGATCTGAACGATACGCGCATCCCGCGCCAGGGTCTGTCGCTGTCGGGCGGCGATCCGCTGCATCCGGCTAACGTGGCCGATATTTACCGGCTGGTACAACGGGTGCGTCGCGACTGTGCGGGAAAAGATATCTGGCTGTGGACGGGCTACTGTCTGGCGGAGCTGAGCGCAGAGCAGCGCCGTGTGGTAGAGCTGCTCGACGTGCTGGTGGACGGTAAATTTATTGAGGCGCTGCGCGATCCGGCGCTGCGCTGGCGAGGCAGCAGCAATCAGGTTATCCACTATCTGCGCTAAGGACGGCGCGGCTTGCTTATCCCGTTCGCCTTTCCCGGCACGGCTAAATCTTATTTACCGACGCGGGCGGGACGCTGTAAATATCGAACTGACCGCTCCATGCGGAGCAGCTACTCACAGTGTTTGCAGATCGCTGACGCAGCGGTCACATTACTATGCCGTTTCGGTCGCGCTTACCGCGCGTGCGGGATCGCTGACGACTCGATGACGGTGACCTCCTGCCGTGCTGGCGCAAAAGCTTCGCGCAGCATCACGGCGGCGACGTCTCTGGCGGCAACGGCGCGCCAGTTGCCCGGCAGCAGACGAAACAGCGGCGCCATCAGCGACTCGCCCGCGCGGCTGTTTTCTCTTTCGCCCAGCAGCAGCGACGGCCGGATTAAGGTCAGGCGCGGCCAGCCCTGCTTTTGCAGCGCGTTCTCCATCTCGCCCTTCACCCGATTGTAGAAGAAAGGCGAATGCATATTTGCGCCATGCGCGCTGACCACCAGCAGATGTTTGGCGCCGAGCCGCTGACCGGCAATGGCCGTATCCACCACCAGCGCATAGTCGACGTGGATAAAGGCCGCCTTGCTGCCCGCCTCGCGCCGCGTGGTGCCCAAACAGCAAAAGACAATATCCAGCGGCGTTTGCAGCGGGCCCAGCACGTCGGTGAGATCGGCCTCCACCAGGTTAGTTACCTTGTTCATCTCCGGCAGCTTACGTCTTGTTGGCGCCACGATCTCGCTGACGCGCGGATCGTCAATCAGCAGGCGCAGAAGATGTTGTCCCACCAGGCCGGTCGCACCGGTAATCAGTACTCTCATCCGTTTCTCCTTTTTACTGAGTGTAGCCTTCGCCTCCCAAAGCGGTTAGCGGCAGCTAACTCCCCCCTGTAATCAGTAACATGCAGCGCATTACTTCGACGCGGCTTGATTTTTCAGTGTTTTCAACCAGGCTTAACTGACTTCACAATAATAACCGGAGGAAAAGATGAGCAAGAAGATTGCTGTCCTGATCACTGATGAATTCGAAGACTCCGAATTTACTTCGCCAGCCGAAGCCTATACCAAAGCTGGCCACCAGGTTGTGACTATTGATAAAAAAGCGGGCGTCACCGTCACCGGCAAGCAGGGTAAAGCCCAGGTGAAGATCGATAAAGATATCGACCATGTAAACGTGGACGACTTCGACGCGCTGCTGCTGCCGGGCGGTCATTCGCCGGATAGCCTGCGCGGCGACGATCGCTTTGTAAACTTCACCAAAGCCTTTGTGGATGCCGGTAAGCCGATCTTCGCTATCTGCCACGGCCCACAGCTGCTGATTAGCGCCAACGCCACGCGAGGCCGCAAAATGACCTCGGTGAAGGCTATCGCTATCGATCTGAAAAATGCCGGTGCCGACTTCTACGACAAAGAAGTGGTGGTGGACAACGACAAGCTGGTCACCAGCCGTACGCCGGACGACCTGCCTGCGTTCAACCGTGAATCGCTGCGCATTCTCGAAACCGTTTGAGAGTAGCGGCCAGGTTCGCCTGGCCGTTCTTTTATTCCCGCCGCCAGCTCAGCTTTTTGCCAAATCCCAACGCGTTATCCACCATTTTCAGCTCGCTGACGGCAATTTCCCAAAGGGGCGCTGAAGCTGCCGCCGCGACCGGAAATCGTTTGATATAGGCCCTACGTGCTTTCTCTTCTGCCGCCCCCGTCAACAGGCTGACCTGCCCCGTATACTGCACGCCTTTGATTAACATCACCGACTTCGGCTGGCCGTTAATCGTGCCTGCAACCTGCGGATCGCGGACAAACTGGCTGCCGTGACGCGTTTTCTCCTCCGTCATCAGCCAGAACGCAACGTTCTCTGCATCAAAGACATAAAAACAGTTGGCGCACCAGACGGGGCTACCGCCGCACACCGACAGCACATGCTGCTTTTGTAAATAGCGGGTGATGGCCTGTAACGGCTCTGGTTCGGACATGATGACTCCCTGAAAACTACGCAAAAAACCTTTCGCGCCGTGCGCGAGCTGATAAACTTTCGGCCACGACTGGCGACGGGCAATAACGGATGGCAACACAGGCAACAGCGCCATGGCACCTTTATATCGTGCAGACAGCAGGCGGCGCGCTCTATACCGGCATTACTAATGATGTGCCGCGACGCTTTAAGCAGCATCAGGCGGGCACGGGCGCGAAGGCGCTGCGCGGCAAAGGGCCGCTGACGCTGCTGTTTCACTGCGAAGCGGGCGACCGCGCCAGCGCCTCCAGGCTGGAATACCGGATAAAGCAGCTGAAACGGCAGGAAAAAATCAGGCTGGTGACGCACCAGCCTGTTTCACTTGAAGCCTGGCTGACCGATCTTACTGGCGGTTAAACGGCGCCGCGAAATCGATCTGGCCTTCCACGCCGCTAAAAGCATCATCCGCCAGCTTGTAGACCTGGAAAGCGGCTTCACCGCCCTGCCAGCGGCAGCGTAGCTGATGGCGGGCGGCCGGTTCAAAACCGTAGCGCCCGTAATAGTCGGGATCGCCCACCACCACTACGGCGGCGTAGCCGAACTCGTTAAGCGTATCCAGCCCTTCGTAAATCAGCTGCTTGTCTAACGGCTGGTCGCGTACGCTTTCATCCACCACCAGCGGCGCCAGGCCTACCCACTGCTTGTCTTCGCCATTCAGGGTGACCGGGCTGAAGGCAGCATAGCCCAGCACCTGTCCTTCATCATCGGTCGCCACAATGCCCAGCGTCAGTAAGCCATCTTCACGCAGCTGCTGTACCAGCTCCGCCTCTGCGGAGGTAGGAAAGCTGCGGCGCAACAAACTGTCTATGCTGGCCGCATCGACGCCGATTTCCGTACGAATTAACATGTTACACCTGCGCGATCTGCTGTCGCAGCCGCGTCCTCAGTCAGTCCTGCCTCAATAAAATCAGCCAGCTGCATCAATCCGATTCGCAGCGGCTTCGGCATAGTCTCAAGCTCGATAGCATCCATCAGATTTTTGACTTCCAGCCCCAGCTCGGTATCGCCTTCAATCACCAGCCGACGCTGAAAAAATAGCGTATCCGGATCGCGCCGACGCGCCGCCACCAGCAGCAGGTCGTTGACGTCGCCGCGAAACCACACATCCGCCTCGGCCCGATCGGCCACCCGTAACGCGCCCTGCTCAACGGTGGTTGCCCAACTCAGCCCCAGATCGCGGATTTCAACACCTAACCAGTGCCCCTGCAAAAAGTTTAACTCACCTTCCGCCAGTGCATAGTGAAATTGCCAGCTCAGCAGCTGCTGCAAAAAATGTTTTTTAGCGGCAAAGGGGGCAAATTGTAGCGGCAGACGCAGCCACTGCGGGCCTTTGCGAACCAGCTGCACGCGTAACGGGTTAAGCACCATTATCACTCCTTCAGATAAAATTTCAGCTATTTTGCCATATTGCAGGATCCTGTAAGGCAGATGGATCAACAAAGTGCGCAAACCTTGCGGGCTTCGTCATAAAAATTATGGCGATCGTTACGCTTTTCACTGCCCTGCATCAAAAAATGGCACGGTGGAGAAGCGTAAACTTCTTTGTTCTCTTGCTTACGGGATCTTATATGGAACTGCTTTGTCCTGCCGGCAATCTACCGGCCCTGAAGGCGGCCATCGCCAGCGGCGCAGATGCTGTCTACGTTGGGCTGAAAGATGATACCAACGCCCGTCATTTCGCCGGCCTTAACTTCACGGCAAAACGGCTGGAAGAGGCCGCTCGCTACGTTCATCAGCATAGACGCAAACTGCATGTTGCGATTAATACTTTCGCCCATCCATCCGGCTATGCCCGCTGGGAAAACGCCATAGACAGCGCGGCCGACGCGGGCGTGGACGCACTGATCCTGGCCGATATCGCCATGCTGGAATACGCAGCAAGCCGCTATCCTCACATCGAGCGACACGTTTCCGTGCAGGCTTCGGCCACCAACAGCGAAGCGATAAAATTCTATCAGCGCCATTTTGACGTTGCGCGCGTGGTGCTGCCGCGCGTGCTTTCCGTGCATCAGGTTCGCCAGCTTGCCCGCACGTCGCCCGTGCCGCTGGAAGTGTTCGCTTTCGGCAGCCTGTGCATTATGGCCGAAGGTCGCTGCTACCTCTCTTCCTGGCTGACCGGCGAGTCGCCTAATACCGTAGGCGCCTGCTCGCCCGCCCGTTTTGTTCGCTGGCAGCAAACGCCAGACGGGCTGGAATCCCGCCTGAATAACGTGCTGATTGACCGCTACGGCGCTCAGGAAAACGCCGGCTACCCTACCCTGTGTAAAGGCCGTTATAAGGTGGAGCAGACGGCTTACCACACGCTGGAGGAGCCGACCAGCCTGAACACGCTTGAGCTGCTTCCCACGCTGCTGGGCATGAATATCGCCTCGGTGAAAATCGAAGGCCGTCAGCGCAGCCCGGCCTATGTGCAGCAGGTGACGCAAATCTGGCGACAGGCTATCGATCGCTGCAAGGCCGATCCGCAGAATTTTGCCGTGCAGCAGCACTGGATGTCCGCGCTCAGCGCCCTGAGCGAAGGGACGCAAACCACGCTGGGTGCTTATCATCGTCAATGGCAGTAGGAAAAATCATGAAGTATGCGTTAGGGCCGGTGCTTTGGTACTGGCCGAAAGAAGATCTGTACGCTTTCTACCAGGCCGCTGCCGCCAGCCAGGCGGACATTATCTATCTGGGCGAGGCGGTGTGCAGCAAACGCCGCGCCGTTAAATTTGCCGACTGGATGGCGCTGGCAAAAGAACTGGTCGGCGCGGGCAAGCAGGTTGCGTTAAGCACGCTGGCGCTGGTTGAGTCGCCTTCCGAGCTGACCGAGCTGAAGCGCTATGTCGATAACGGCGAATTTCTGATTGAAGCCAACGATATGGGCACGGTGCATATGGCCGCGGAAGCGGGCCTGCCTTTTGTCGCCGGTCATGCGCTGAACTGTTATAACGCCATGACGCTGCGCCTGCTGCATAAGCTGGGTATGGTGCGCTGGTGTATGCCGGTCGAGCTTTCGCGCGACTGGCTCTGCGCGCTGTTAGCCCAGTGCGAAGAGCTGGGGATCCGCGGCCGATTCGACGTAGAGGTGCTGGGGTACGGCTATCTGCCGTTGGCGCTCTCCGCCCGCTGCTTTACCGCCCGCGCCGAAGATCGCAGCAAAGACGATTGCCAGACCTGTTGTATTAACTACCCTCACGGCAGAGCGGTGCGCTCTCAGGAAGATCAGCAGGTGTTTGTGCTGAACGGTATCCAGACCATGAGCGGCTACTGCTATAATTTGGGGAACGATCTGGTTTCCATGCAGGGATTGGTGGACATTGTCCGTTTCTCACCGCAGGGAACCGACACGCTGGAAGTGATAAATGCCTTTCACGCTAATGAAACGGGCCATGCGCCGTTAACGCTGATTGACCAGCAGCACTGCAACGGCTACTGGCGGCAAATGGCCGGTCTGACGCTGGTGGAGTAACGCGCCGTCGGCCAGCCGCCATTTCGTTTAGCGCGGTAGAGGCACACTTATCTTTCTTCACGTCCCGGGCTCGCGTAAAGTGCTGCAAATTGCCAATCCGCTTCCCTGAAGATCGCTTAGGCTGTGTATTTGCGCAGGCGCGTAGCCTGGAAATAAAGTGAGCGATTATGTCTGATAAAAAAACTGCCTCTCTGTCCGTGCTCGATCTGGCCCCGATCCCTCAGGGCGCGACCGCGCGTGACGCTTTTCATACCTCGCTGGCGATGGCGCAGCAGGCGGAACAACTGGGTTTCAACCGCTACTGGCTGGCTGAACACCACAATATGACCGGCATCGCCAGCGCGGCGACGTCGGTGCTGATCGGCTATCTTGCCGCTAATACCAGCACGCTACGGCTCGGCTCTGGCGGCGTGATGCTGCCAAACCACGCGCCGCTGGTGATTGCCGAGCAGTTCGGTACGCTGGAATCTCTCTATCCGGGACGCATTGATTTAGGCCTGGGACGCGCGCCCGGCTCCGATCAGCGCACCATGATGGCGCTGCGTCGGCATATGGGCGGTCACGTGGATAACTTCCCGGCCGACGTGGTGGAGATAGTCGGCTGGTTCGACGCTGAACAGGGCGAGGCGCCTGCCGTTCAGCCGGTGCCGGGCCTGGGCCTGAAAATCCCCGTCTGGCTGCTTGGCTCCAGCCTTTACAGCGCCCAACTCGCGGCGAAGCTGGGCCTGCCGTTCGCTTTCGCCTCGCATTTTGCGCCCGAGATGCTGTTCCAGGCGCTTCACCTTTATCGCGAAAACTTTAAGCCTTCGGCTCGCCTGGCGCAGCCGCACGCGATGGTTTGCGTTAACGTGGTCGCCGCCGACAGCGAGCGCGATGCCCGTTTCCTGTTTACCTCCATGCAGCAGCAGTTCGTCAATCTGCGGCGCGGTCAGCCGGGCCCGCTGCCTGCGCCGGTGGAAAATATGGATAACCTGTGGTCGCCTTCCGAGCAGTATGGCGTGCAGCAGGCGTTAAGCATGTCGATTGTCGGCGATCTGGATAAAGTGCGTCACGGCCTGTCTGCACTGATGCGGGAAACCCAGGCGGATGAAATCATGGTAAACGGCCAGATTTTTGATAAAGAGGCGCGGCTGCGCTCGTTTGCGCTGGCCATGGAAGCCTACCGCTCGCTGTAACAAAAATGGCGGGGGAAGCCATTCCCTCGCCCGCTGTTAAAACGATTCCCGCCTGACGTACTCGCCCCGCTGCAACTATTCGCTTTCTTAAAGGCAAAAAAAATGCCGGTCACTTTTCAGTGACCGGCATCAGACTGGCTAGCAGTGATTAGGCATCACGACGACGAGTCGGCGCTGCGCCGTCTTCACGACGTGGCGCACGACCGTCACGGCTGAAGCCGCCCGGACGACGCTCGCCGCTACCGCTGCGCTCGTTGCTGAAACGACGACCGCCTTCGCTACGTCCGCCTTCGCTACGCGCGCCGCCGAAACCGCCGCGACCTGGCGCACCGCTACCGCGACGCTCACCGCCACGATCGTTGCTGCGAGGCTGCGCATCACCAATCAGCTGCATATTCATCGGCTTGTTCAGAATACGCGTGCGGGTGAAATGAGACAGAATGTCGCCCGGCATGCCTTTTGGCAGTTCGATAGTTGAGTGCGTACCAAACAGCTTGATGTTGCCGATGTAGCGGCTGCTGATATCGCCTTCGTTAGCGATAGCGCCAACGATATGACGAACTTCAACGCCGTCATCACGACCCACTTCGATACGGTAAACTTCCATATCGCCAACGTCACGACGCTCACGACGTGGACGATCGCCATCACGGGCTTCGCGAGGACCACGGTCCGGACGGTCGCCGCGACGATCGTCACGCTCTTTGAACTCACGACGCGGACGTGGAGCCGGATCTGCCGGTACGATCAGCGGACGTTCGCCCTGCGCCATTTTCAGCAGCGCGGCAGCCAGCGTTTCGATATCCAGCTCTTCTTCCGCAGGCTGCATTTTGCTCAGCAGCGCACGGTACTGTTCCAGATCGCTGCTTTCCAGCTGCTGCTGAACTTTAGCGGCAAACTTGGCCAGACGACGCTGACCCAGCAGCTCTGCGTTTGGCAGCTCTACTTCAGGAATAGTCAGCTTCATGGTGCGTTCGATGTTACGCAGCAGACGACGCTCACGGTTCTCAACGAACAGCAGCGCACGGCCGGCACGACCTGCACGACCGGTACGGCCGATACGGTGAACGTAAGATTCGGCATCCATTGGGATGTCGTAGTTCACAACCAGGCTGATACGCTCAACATCCAGACCACGTGCCGCTACGTCGGTAGCGATCAGAATATCCAGACGGCCGTCTTTCAGACGCTCCAGGGTCTGCTCACGCAGCGCCTGATTCATATCGCCGTTCAGGGCCGCACTGTTATAACCGCTGCGCTCCAGCGCTTCGGCCACTTCCAGCGTGGCGTTTTTGGTGCGCACGAAGATAATCGCCGCATCAAAATCTTCCGACTCCAGGAAGCGTACCAGCGCGTCGGTCTTACGACCGTAAGCGGTCCAGTAGCTCTGGCTGATATCAGGACGCGTGGTCAGGCTTGACTGAATACGCACTTCCTGTGGATCTTTCATGAAGCGTTTGGTGATACGACGAATCGCTTCTGGCATGGTGGCAGAGAACAGCGCGGTCTGATGATCGGCCGGGATCTGCGCCATAATCGTTTCAACGTCTTCGATGAAGCCCATACGCAGCATTTCATCGGCTTCGTCCAGCACCAGGCCGCGCAGGTTAGAAAGGTCTAACGTGCCGCGTTTCAGGTGGTCCAGCAGACGACCAGGCGTACCCACAACAACCTGTGGACCCTGGCGCAGCGCACGCAGCTGTACGTCGTAACGCTGGCCGCCGTAAAGGGCCACTACGTTAAGACCGCGCATGTGTTTAGAGAATTCAGTTACGGCTTCCGCAACCTGAACCGCCAACTCACGAGTTGGCGCCAGCACCAGGATTTGTGGCGCTTTCAGGTTGCTGTCAATGTTGTGTAGCAGTGGCAGCGAGAACGCTGCGGTTTTGCCGCTACCGGTCTGTGCCATACCCAATACGTCACGGCCCGCCAGCAGATGTGGGATACACTCTGCCTGGATCGGAGATGGCTTAACATAGCCCATGCCGTTAAGTGATTCGAGGATGGATTCGTTCAGACCCAGGTCAGCAAAAGTGGTTTCAATTTCAGTCATGTAGTACACGTGCCTCTTAGATTGCGGCGGCCAGTCTACATAACTCGTCGTGAAAACATTCAGTCATTTTCATCAAAAAGTGTGAACCGGCTCAAATTAGTGGTTTCGACGAACAAGAAAGCCCTCACCCGTGAAGATGATGACATTTCAAAAATCAGGCAAAAAAAGTTCGTCAGCTATTGCTGGTCAGATTCTGATAAATCGTCTTGTGTCTGGCCGAGTAGCGCCAGCTCCAACAATGCATATCGGTGCTCAACAAAGTTATGGACGTTGTTGGCAACCGTCAGCTTGAACAACGCTTCTGCGTTGTCCTTCTCCCCCAGACTTAGGTAGTGCTTACCTAAATAGAAGTTGGTTTCACTGAGATGTTCAGCGAGCGAGGTGTTATCCGTTGCGTCCGCCTTGAGCCTCTCCATCAGCGTTTTTTCGCTGATACGGCCCAGGTAGAACTCGACAATATTCCATCCCCATTGGTCTCTGTCCGCCTTATCGTAACGCTGCTTCAGCGCCACTTCTGCCTTGTCGGCGCTCATCTCACGTTCATCGAGATAGAGCCACAGGCTGCGGAAAGGATCGTTAGGATCGTCTTGATAAAACGCCAGCAGATCATCTTGCGCTAGTTTAAATCTTCCACCGTAGTAGAGTGCGATTCCGCGATTTAAACGCGCGTAATTGTAAGTTGGATCAAGCTCAAGTACAGAATCAAACGCTTCGTAGGCAGCATCAAAATTGCCTGCCTGCGTCAGATATATGCCTAAGTAATTGAATACTTCCGGCATATCCGGCCTGACAGACAGCGCTTGTGAAAAATCATTTCGCGCCAGTGCTCTCAAACCTAAACTATCATACAACACTCCGCGCTCATATAACAGCTGTGCGCGTTCATCATCGGTTAATGCCCGACTGGCAAGTATTTGTTCCATGCGCGCCAGGATCACTTCCTGCTGCAACGTAGGCTGTAGCGGAACAGCCAAAACCTCGTTGTTACGCCAATCCGGGTTGCTGCATCCTGCCAGCGTTAAAGCTGTCGCAACGAAACACCAGCGCAAAAAAGGCTTCATTCACCACTCCCAAATACAAACAATGGGATGATCATCCTTTCATCCGCCTGCCGTGCACAAGGTGTCGTCCTGTCCTCGCGATGGAACAGCTCTTCGCGTCGCCGCGAAGAGCTTAGTGTGCTGCTTATTCTGCTGAAGCTTCTGGCGCAGGCGCCGCAGCCGCTTCCGGCTCGGCCGCTTCCTTGATGCTCAGGCGCACGCGGCCCTGACGATCAACTTCCAGAACTTTCACCGGGACTTCCTGACCCATCTGCAGATAGTCAGTGACTTTCTCAACGCGCTTGTCGGCGATTTGAGAAATGTGCACCAGACCTTCTTTACCGCCGCCGATAGCGACGAAGGCGCCGAAGTCGACGATGCGGGTCACTTTACCGTTGTAAATGCGGCCCACTTCGATTTCTGCCGTGATCTCTTCGATACGGCGGATAGCGAACTTCGCTTTGTCACCGTCGGTCGCAGCGATTTTCACGGTACCGTCATCTTCGATTTCGATGGTGGTGCCGGTCTCTTCGGTCAGCGCACGAATAACAGAACCGCCTTTACCGATCACGTCTTTGATCTTGTCCGGGCTGATCTTGATGGTATGGATGCGCGGAGCAAACTGCGAGATATCGCCGCGTGGCGTGCTGATAGCCTGTTCCATTACGCCCAGGATATGCAGACGCGCGCCTTTAGCCTGGTTCAGCGCCACCTGCATGATTTCGCGGGTGATGCCTTCGATTTTGATGTCCATCTGCAGCGCGGTAATGCCTTCACGGCTACCGGCTACTTTGAAGTCCATGTCGCCCAGGTGATCTTCATCGCCCAGGATATCTGACAGCACAACAAAGTTATCGTTGTCTTTAACCAGACCCATCGCGATACCGGCTACGGCCGCTTTGATCGGCACGCCCGCGTCCATCAGCGCCAGTGAAGCGCCGCATACGGAAGCCATAGACGATGAACCGTTGGATTCGGTGATTTCTGACACTACACGTACGGTGTACGGGAACGCGTCGCCTTTCGGCATTACGGCCAGCACGCCGCGCTTCGCCAGACGACCGTGACCAATTTCACGACGCTTAGGCGAGCCAACCATACCGGTTTCACCCACGGAGTACGGAGGGAAGTTGTAGTGGAACAGGAAGTTGTCGGTGCGTTCACCCATCAACTCGTCCAGGTTCTGTGCGTCACGCGCGGTGCCCAGCGTCGCCGTTACCAGCGCCTGAGTTTCGCCACGGGTAAACAGCGCGGAGCCGTGAGTACGCGGCAGCACGCCGGTGCGCACGTCCAGACCACGGATCATATCTTTTTCACGACCGTCGATACGCGGCTCACCACGCAGAATGCGGCTACGCACCACGTTCTTTTCCAGACCGTGCAGGATATCGCTGATTTCGCCTTCGTCCAGGCTTGCGTCTTCCGCCAGCAGCGCCGCTGTGGTTTCAGATTTGATCACGTCAACCTGAGCGTAACGCTCCTGTTTTTCGGTGATGCGGTAAGCGTCGCTCAGACGGGATTCGGCCAGCGCGGCGATGCGGCTGTTCAGCGCTTCGTTAACCGCTTCCGGCTGCCATTCCCAGCGAGGTTTGCCCGCTTCGGCAACCAGTGCCTTAATGTTTTCGATAACAACCTGCTGCTGCTCGTGGCCAAATACCACGGCGCCCAGCATCTGATCTTCGCTCAGCAGTTCCGCTTCGGATTCCACCATCAGCACGGCACCTTCGGTACCAGCAACAACCAGATCCAGCTTGCTTTCTTTCAGCTCGTCGGTGGTTGGGTTCAGCACGTACTGGTCGTTGATGTAACCCACGCGGGCAGAGCCGATTGGGCCGTTGAAAGGAATACCGGACAGGCTCAGCGCGGCAGAAGCGCCGATCATCGCTACGATATCAGGGTTAACCTGTGGGTTAACGGAAACCACGGTGGCAATCACCTGGACTTCGTTAACAAAACCTTCCGGGAACAGCGGACGAAGCGGGCGGTCAATCAGACGCGCAATCAGCGTTTCGCCTTCGCTTGGACGGCCTTCACGACGGAAGAAGCTGCCCGGGATACGACCAGCAGCGTAGGTACGCTCCTGATAGTTGATGGTCAGAGGGAAAAAGTCCTGACCCGGCTTGGCTTTTTTCTGGCCAACTACGGTTACAAATACAGCGGTGTCGTCCATGCTGACCATAACGGCAGCGGTGGCCTGACGAGCCATCATACCGGTTTCAAGCGTGACGGTATGCTGACCATACTGGAATTTTTTTACGATCGGATTCAGCAAAATAATGTCCTTAACGTTCCTGGCAAGAGCTTTCTCCTGCCGTGACTCTTAAATCTTCATTGCATCCTCGCGACTAATGACAACCCTAATCCCTTATGGGACAAAGCCTCTCATTAGCCGCGCGAATCTCTGCAACTGAAGATCACACTCAGCAACAATACAATAGTTTGGCCTGGATTGCTGCCGCCCGACTGAAAAAAGGGGCCATAAAGGCCCCTTTTTAGCGAAACTCGCACAAATCTGCCTTTTTCCCCCTTTTCCTTCGTCGGACGACGAAAGCGAGGAGAGCAGACTGTAAGACTTAGCGACGCAGACCCAGACGCTCGATCAGGCTGGTGTAACGTGCAACGTCTTTACGCTTCAGGTAATCCAGCAGCTTACGACGCTGTGAAACCATGCGCAGCAGACCGCGACGGCTGTGGTGGTCTTTTTTGTGCTCAGAGAAGTGACCCTGCAGATGGTTAATCTGAGCGGTCAGCAGAGCAACCTGAACTTCGGTAGAACCACTGTCGTTAGCATCACGGCCGTAATCAGCAACGATCTGCGCTTTGTTTTCTGCACTTAGAGACATTTTACTACTCCAAATTTTAAGATAAATGTACAGGCGCCGATCTCTAATTCAGCCACCCAATGTAAAGCCGCGCCATTCTACTCTGAGCCTGAGGCTTTCGCAAATGATGCATCGGAATATTCTACAACCAGCCGACGCGGCGCAACGCGGCCATCTTCCGCCACTTCCGCCATGCCGATAAACTGACGCGCCTCGCCTTCCGTGACGCGCACCAGCCCCGAGTCCGGCACGTTCGCCGCATGCACCGGCATGCCCTGTTTAAAGTAAGCCGCCGCGCTGACAGGCAGGTTTACCTCAGGATAAGCCGCCGCCGGGCTGTCCATCGGCATCAGCAACGGGTCGAGCAGCTCTGCCGCCGGACGCTCGTTACGCGCGGCCTCTTCGCTAAGTGCCTGCAGCTGCTCCAGCGTGACCATTGCGTCGATCGGATAGGTCGCGACCTGCAAACGACGCAGGAAAATCACGTGCGCACCGCAGCCCAGCATTTCGCCTAAATCGTCCGTAATGGTGCGGATGTAAGTGCCTTTTGAGCAGTGGATTTCCAGCTCCAGCTCGTCGCCTTCAAGGCGAATAAATTTTAGTTCGTAAACGGTAATGCTGCGTGCTTCACGCGGAACTTCAATGCCTTCACGCGCATATTCATAGAGCTTGCGCCCCTGATACTTGAGCGCCGAATACATTGACGGCACCTGCTGCGTTTCGCCACGAAAGCTATCCAGCGCGGCGTCAAGCTGCGCCTGCGTGAAGTTCACCGGCCGTTCGCTGATGATCTGACCGTCCGCATCCGAAGTATCGGTACGCTGGCCTAACCGCGCGATCACGCGATAGCGCTTGTCGGAATCGAGCAGATAGCGGGAAAACTTCGTCGCTTCGCCCAGGCATATTGGCAGCATACCGGTCGCCAGCGGATCGAGCGCGCCCGTATGGCCCGCGCGGTTGGCGTTAAACAGCCGCTTAACTTTTTGCAGCGCGTCGTTAGACGACAGGCCGCCGGGCTTGTCCAGCAGCAGGACACCGTGAATATCGCGTCCGCGACGACGAGGACGACTCATTACTCCTCCTTGTCGTCTTCCGCAGGGCCACGGCGCTCGGCGTCGTTGCGAACCACGTTAGTGACAAGGTTAGACATGCGCATCCCTTCAACCAGCGAGTTGTCGTAGAAGAAGGTCAGTTCAGGCACGATACGCAGGCGCATCGCTTTGCCCAGCAGGGAGCGGATATAGCCGGAAGCGTCGCCCAGCGCGCGCAGGCCGCCTTTGATGGCGTCTTCGTCTTTATCGTTTAAAAAGGTAACGAACACTTTTGCATAGGCCAGGTCGCGGGAGACTTCCACGCCGGAAACCGTGACCATCATGCCCAGACGCGGATCTTTGATCTCACGCTGTAAAATAATCGCGATCTCTTTCTGCAGTTCCTGGGAGACGCGCTGCGGGCGACCGAATTCTTTCGCCATAATTATTCTCTCCAAATAAATACGGGAGGCGCAAAGGCCTCCCGAACAGGTTGGTCAGGCAACCATTAAGCGATGGTACGCTGGATTTCGATGATCTCGAAGACTTCGATCATATCGCCAACACGCACATCGTTGTAGTTCTTCACGCCGATACCACATTCCATGCCGTTACGGACTTCGTTAACGTCATCCTTGAAGCGGCGCAGGGATTCCAGCTCGCCTTCATAGATAACCACGTTGTCGCGCAGCACGCGGATTGGGTTGTGACGCTTAATGTTGCCTTCCGTCACCATACAGCCGGCAACCGCGCCAAACTTAGGTGATTTGAACACGTCACGCACTTCGGCCAGGCCGGTGATCTGGTGCTTGTATTCCGGCGCCAGCATACCGCTCATCGCCTGCTTCACTTCGTCAATCAGGTTATAGATGACGGAGTAGTAACGCAGATCCAGGCTTTCTGAATCGATCACGCGGCGCGCGGACGCGTCGGCACGAACGTTAAAGCCTACCAGGATGGCGTTGGAAGCCGCAGCCAGCGTGGCGTCGGTCTCGGTGATACCACCTACGCCGGAGCCAACGATTTTCACTTTCACTTCGTCAGTGGAAAGCTTCATCAGCGAGTCGGCGATAGCTTCGACAGAACCCTGTACGTCCGCTTTCAGCACGATGTTCAGCTCGGAAACTTCGCCTTCGGTCATGTTAGCAAACATGTTCTCCAGCTTGGATTTCTGCTGACGCGCCAGCTTAACTTCACGGAATTTGCCCTGACGATAGAGCGCCACTTCACGCGCTTTCTTCTCGTCACGCACCACGGTCGCTTCATCACCGGCAGCAGGCACGCCTGACAGGCCCAGGATTTCGACCGGGATCGAAGGACCCGCAGTCAGCACTTCGCGGCCCAGCTCGTCACGCATCGCACGCACACGGCCATACTCGAAGCCGCACAGCACGATATCGCCTTTGTTCAGCGTACCTTCACGTACCAGCACGGTAGCAACAGGGCCGCGACCTTTATCCAGGAAGGATTCGATCACGACGCCGCTGGCCATACCCTGACGAACAGCGGTCAGCTCCAGGACTTCAGCCTGCAGCAGGATAGCGTTCAGCAGGTCGTCGATACCGGTTCCGGCTTTCGCGGAAACGTTAACGAACATGTTCTCGCCGCCCCACTCTTCCGGAATGATACCGTACTGAGTCAGTTCGTTTTTAACGCGATCCGGATCGGCTTCTGGCTTATCGCACTTGTTCACCGCAACCACAACCGGCACTTTCGCCGCTTTGGCGTGCTGGATAGCTTCGATGGTCTGTGGCATCACGCCGTCATCGGCGGCGACAACCAGGATAACGATATCCGTTGCCTGAGCACCACGAGCACGCATTGCGGTAAACGCGGCGTGGCCAGGGGTATCCAGGAAGGTCACCATACCGTTGTCGGTTTCGACGTGGTAAGCACCGATGTGCTGGGTAATGCCGCCCGCTTCGCCAGAGGCGACTTTAGTGGAGCGAATGTAGTCCAGCAGTGAGGTTTTACCGTGGTCAACGTGGCCCATGATGGTCACGACCGGCGCACGGGATTCCATGGCCGCATCGGTATCACGATCGCTCATTACCGCTTCTTCCAGCTCGTTCTCGCGGCGCAGCGTCACTTTGTGACCCATCTCTTCCGCGACCATCTGGGCAGTTTCCTGATCGATAACCTGGTTGATGGTGGCCATAGCGCCCATTTTCATCATCGCTTTGATGACCTGGGAGCCTTTCACCGCCATCTTGTTAGCCAGTTCCGCTACGGTGATGGTTTCACCGATAACCACGTCACGGTTAACAGCCTGAGCCGGCTTGTTGAAGCCCTGCTGCAGCGTACTCTTACGCTTGCCGCCTTTACCGCCACGGAATTGCGCACGCGCTTCTTCACGGTCGGTTTTCGCTTCGGAATGCTTGTTGCCTTTCTTACGCTGTGGGGCTTTAGCCGGACGAGCAGCGCGAGTGCGGCGATCGCCTTCAACCTGCGCATCGTTCTCGTCTTCTGCCGCACGGGCGTGGGTAGAGGTGGTCACGTGATAGTCAGAAGTGTCTTCCACTTCTTTCTCCGCTTCCGCCCATTCTGAACCTTTTTCTTCCGCCATTTTACGGGCCTCTTCCGCTACGCGCTTCGCTTCTTCTTCGATCTTGCGACGCGCTTCTTCTTCAGCTTTACGCTTCAGTTCAGCGGCTTCCGCTTCACGACGGGCTTTATCAGACTGTTGATTGCGGGTCATATCGTCGGTTTGTTGGTTGCTCACTTTGTCTTTTTCCGCTGCTTCACGCCTGGCTTTCTCTGCCGCCTCACGTTTAGCCTGCTCCTCGGCTTCACGCTGCGCTTTTTCTTGAGCTTCGCGCTGGGCTTTTTCTTCAGCCTCGCGACGAGCCATTTCTTCCGCTTCGCGCTGTGCCTGCTCTTCTGCTTCTGCCTGAGCGGCTTCTGCAGGATCGCCTTTTACATAGGTGCGTTTTTTGCGGACTTCGATTTGCACCGATTTACTTTTACCGCCGGTGCCCGGAATATTCAAGGTGCTGCGCGTTTTGCGCTGTAAGGTCAGTTTACCAGAACCGCCATTGTTGTCGCGATTCAGGTGCGTCAGGAGCGTCTCTTTTTCCTGCTGGGTCACAGAGTCGGTTTCAGACTTGCGGATCCCTGCATCAGCAAATTGCTGTACCAGGCGTTCTACCGGTGTCTGAATCTCTGCCGCCAGCGATTTTACAGTTACATCTGTCATGCTGTTCCTTCCTGCTACAGTTTATTACGCGTCGTCGCCGAACCAGCAGATATTTCGTGCAGCCATAATCAGCTCGCCGGCCCTTTCGTCGTTCAGGCCTTCAATATCTGTCAGATCGTCAACACCCTGCTCGGCAAGATCTTCCAGCGTGCAAACGCCAATCGCTGCCAGCTTAAATGCCAGCTCGCGGTCAAGACCTTCCAGGTTCAGCAGATCTTCTGCCGGCTGTTTGTCGCCCAGACTCTCGGCTTTTTCCAGAGCAAGGGTGGTTAACGCATTTTTCGCACGATCGCGCAGCGCTTCTACTGTCTCTTCATCCAGACCGTCGATTTCCAACAGCTCGTTGATAGGCACGTATGCCAGCTCTTCCAGAGAAGAGAAGCCTTCTTCAACCAGCACGGTTGCGAAATCTTCATCAATATCGAGATGTTTGGTAAAGACGTCGATGGCAGCGTGGGCTTCAGCCTGGTGCTTGGCCTGCAGATCGTCGACCGTCATCACGTTCAGCTCCCAGCCACTCAGCTGCGAAGCCAGACGCACGTTTTGGCCGTTACGGCCAATCGCCTGAGCCAGATTTCCGGCTTCTACGGCGATATCCATGGTGTGATTATCTTCATCCACCACGATAGAGGCGACGTCCGCCGGGGCCATCGCATTGATCACGAACTGCGCAGGATTGTCATCCCACAGCACGATATCAATACGTTCGCCACCCAGCTCGCTGGACACCGCCTGAACTCGCGCACCGCGCATACCCACGCAGGCGCCGACCGGGTCGATACGCTTGTCGTTGGTTTTTACGGCGATCTTGGCACGGGAGCCTGGATCGCGCGCGGCAGCTTTAATCTCAATCACTTCTTCAGCAATTTCCGGCACTTCAATGCGGAACAGTTCGATTAGCATCTCCGGTTTGGAGCGCGTAACGAACAGCTGTGCACCACGCGCTTCCGGCCGTACTGCATAGAGTACGCCGCGGATGCGGTCGCCCGGACGGAAGTTTTCACGCGGCAGCATATCTTCACGAATGATTACCGCTTCCGCATTGGTATTAGAACCATCGGTTGGGCGCACTTCGAGAGAGATGTTGTCGCGGTTCACTTTCTTCACGACGCCGGTGATGATCTCACCTTCCTGCTCGCGGAACTGGTCAACGACCATCGCGCGTTCTGCCTCGCGCACTTTCTGCACGATAACCTGTTTTGCCGTCTGCGTGGTGATACGGTCAAAGGTGACAGATTCGATCTGATCTTCAACATAATCGCCCAGATTCAGCGATTCGTCTTCGAATCGCGCGGCATCCAGGGTGATTTCACGCGTTGGCATGGTGACTTCGTCAACAATGACCCAGCGGCGAAACGTGTCAAAATCGCCGCTTTTGCGATCGATGCTGACGCGGACGTCGATTTCCTGCTCGTACTTTTTCTTGGTAGCCGTGGACAGCGCGCTCTCCAGCGCTTCGAAAATCTTCTCGCGCGGGAGGGATTTCTCGTTCGATACTGCCTCGACTACAGCTAAGATTTCTTTGTTCATCCTGGTATGCCTCAATCCGGACTTTTAAAAGTGGGGAACCAGGTTCGCCTTCTGGATGTTACTCAGCGCGAACACTTCGTCGTTACCCTCAACGGCAACGGTTACCATTTCACCATCTACGGATTTAATGATTCCCTGCCACTTGCGGCGGTTCTGTACGGCCATACGCAGCACCAGGCTTACTTCCTCGCCGGTGAATCGCGCGTAGTGCTCTGCGGTAAAGAGTGGGCGCTCAAGGCCTGGCGAGGAGACTTCAAGGTTATAAGCCACGGTGATGGGATCTTCAACATCAAACACCGCGCTGACCTGGTGGCTGACATCAGCACAATCATCAACATTGATGCCATCTTCACTATCAATATAGATGCGCAGCGTAGATGTGCGACCGCGAACGAACTCAATGCCAACCAGCTCGTAGCCCAGCGCTTCTACCGGTGCCGTAATCAGCTCTGTTAATTTTTGCTCTAATGTGGACAATCCCACCCCCAAGACATAAAAAAAGGGCTTAATAGCCCAGTATGCTGTTTCCTGATAACAAAAAACCCCGATAAATCGGGGCTTTATGCGACTGGACCCTGTACGCCATAAATGGCGGTTCGGCACAATCCATAGAATTTTTTTCAAAATTCGCTGTTAGCGCCGTGCAATGCATACAGTATATTTGAAAAAGAACTCTAAGGGAAAGTGGTTGCGGGGGCCGGATTTGAACCGACGACCTTCGGGTTATGAGCCCGACGAGCTACCAGGCTGCTCCACCCCGCGTCCGAAAACGTGGCAAATACTACGCCGATCTTGCATAAAATGCAAGCAAAACTGAGATTTGGTACCGAGGACGGGACTTGAACCCGTAAGCCCATGCGGGCACTACCACCTCAAGGTAGCGTGTCTACCAATTCCACCACCACGGCACTAAAAGGTTGCGACTTTTTCTTTTCTGTCGCGTCGAAATTTACAGCTTACTGTGGGATATCGCTACCCGGCGCGGCCGGTTTCGCTGGCTGACTCTGCTGCTGTGCAGGCTGAGACAGATTTTCCCACTCGCTTCCTTTCTGCGTTTTGTTGCTGTTCAGGTTGCCCAGGATCAGACTGATTACAAAGAACAGCGTCGCCAGCACTGCGGTCATACGGGTCATAAAGTTGCCAGAACCGTTAGAGCCGAACAGCGTTGCTGAAGAACCTGCACCGAACGATGCGCCCATATCAGCGCCTTTACCTTGCTGCAGCATGATCAGACCTACAAGGCCGATTGCCACAATAAGGAAAACTACCAAAAGAGCTTCGTACATAATCAACCTGTTTCCTTGCGCGTTATCGCGCATTTAAGCTTCAAAACCAGTGAGCAGATAGCGTTGTCGCTACCCATCAGAAGCGGGTGTGAATACTAACCAAAGCGGCCTGATTGCGCAAGGGCAATTTAGCACGGCCACGTCAATTGCAGAAAAAAGCGGCAAAAGCGACGGCAAAGCTGAAAAAAGCGCCAACTATCACACGGCTACGACGCTTTCAGCCGGGCACCCTGTCGTGCCCGGCCCGGTTATTATTTGCCTCAGACAGCCTTGACCGCATCGGCAATGCGGTGTGCCAGCGACGTGACCTGCGCTTCGTCTTCGCCTTCCACCATCACGCGGATCAGCGGCTCGGTGCCCGATTTACGCAGCAGGACGCGACCACGCCCTTTCAGTTCTTTTTCCGCTTCGGCCGTCACCGCTTTCACCTGCGCATCTTCCAGCGGATCGGTTGCGCCGCTAAAGCGCACGTTCACCAGGATCTGCGGCAGCAGCTTCATGCCGCTGCACAGGTCGTGCAGGCTCATATGGTTGCGTACCATGGCAGTGAGTACCTGCAAACCTGCCACAATGCCGTCGCCGGTAGTGGTCTTGTCCAGCAGGATAACGTGACCGGAGTTTTCCGCGCCCAGCCGCCAGCCTTTCTCCTGCAGCTTCTCCAGCACGTAGCGGTCGCCCACTTTCGCCCTGGCGAAAGGAATGCCCAGCTGTTTCAGCGCCAGCTCAAGCCCCATATTGCTCATCAGCGTGCCTACCACGCCGCCGCGCAGCTGGCCCTGGCGCAAGCCTTCGCGAGCCACGATATAGAGGATCTGATCGCCGTCGACCTTTTCACCCAAGTGATCGACCATCATGATACGGTCGCCGTCGCCGTCATAGGCCAGCCCGATATCGGCTTTTTCGGCCAGTACGCGAGCCTGCAGCTGGCGAAGATCGGTTGCGCCGCATTCCTTGTTGATGTTCATTCCGTCCGGATTGACGCCAAGGGTAATCACTTCCGCCCCCAGCTCGCGCAGCACGTTTGGCGCAATGTGATAGGTGGCGCCGTTGGCGCAGTCCACCACGATTTTCAGGCCGTTCAGGCTCAGCTCGCTGGGGAAGGTGCCTTTACAGAATTCGATATAGCGGCCTGCGGCATCCACAATACGGCTGGCGCGTCCCAGCTCGGCAGAGTCAACGCAGGTAATGGGCTTTTCCATTTCCGCTTCAATCGCTTCTTCGACCTCATCCGGCAGCTTGGTGCCGTCGATCGAAAAGAATTTGATGCCGTTGTCGTCGAAAGGGTTATGCGACGCGGAAATCACAATACCCGCTTCCGCGCGGAAAGTGCGGGTCAAATAGGCGATAGCGGGCGTCGGCATTGGGCCGGTAAAAGCGGCTGACAAACCTGCCGCCGCCAGGCCTGCTTCCAGCGCGGATTCCAGCATGTAGCCGGAAATACGCGTGTCCTTACCAATAATAATTTTTTTTGAGCCGTTGCGCGCCAGCACTTTGCCTGCCGCCCAGCCCAGCTTCAGAACGAAGTCTGGGGTAATCGGCGTTTCGCCGACCTTGCCACGAATGCCATCTGTACCAAAATATTTACGGTTGCTCATGCTACTTTTCCTTCGCTGACAGTGTCGCCTCGACGACGCGCATCGCCTCAACGGTTTCTTTAACATCGTGAACGCGCAAAATATGCGCGCCCTGCATAGCGGCAATAACCGCGCAGGCCAGGCTGCCCGTCAGCCGCTGCGTCGGCCCGACGTTCAACAGCTGCCCAATCATACTTTTGCGTGACATGCCGACCAGCAGCGGCAGCCCAAAGCGGTGAAAATCGGCCAGGTGCGCTAACAGTTGGTAATTGTGGGAGAGATTCTTACCGAAACCGAATCCCGGGTCGAGCAGCAGCTGCGTTTTTTTGATCCCCGCCGCCTCGCAGCGAGCGATCTGCTCCACGAAAAAGGCGTCCACTTCCTGCAACAAATGACGATACTGAGGGGACTGCTGCATCGTTTTAGGATCGCCCTGCATATGCATCAGGCAGACCGGCAGCCCCGTCTCTGCCGCCGCTTCCAGCGCGCCGGGTTTCTGCAGGGAGCGGATATCGTTAATGATATGCGCGCCAGCCTTTGCGGCTTCCCGGATAACCTCCGGGCTGGAGGTATCCACAGAGATCCATACCTCAAAGCGCTGCGAGATAGCTTCCACAACGGGGATAACGCGCGCCAGCTCCTGTTCAACGCTGACCTCATCCGCTCCCGGACGCGTAGATTCGCCGCCGATATCAATGATGGTCGCGCCAGCGTTAATCATGCCGTTAGCGTGCGTCAGGGCCTGCACTAAATCGTTATGCTTGCCGCCGTCCGAAAAAGAGTCCGGCGTCACGTTCAGAATACCCATAACGTGAGGATGAGTCATATCGAGCACGGAATCTCGGGCGTGAAGCTTCATGGCGGCGGTTCTCCTTCAGTGTGGTGAGATAATCATAAAAAAAAACCCCGGTCATCGCCGGGGTTTGTTGTTGCTCGGTCACGCTTACATGGTGTTACCAGGGTTTGGCGTACGCGGTTCGTCGACCGGACGCGGCGCCTTAGGCGTACCGTTGTCAGAGCTGCTGCTGCCCGGATCTTCCCAACCGGCTGGCGGACGCACTTCGCGGCGAGCCATCAGGTCGTCGATCTGAGGCGCATCAATGGTTTCATACTTCATCAGCGCGTCTTTCATCGCGTGAAGGATGTCCATATTCTCGTTCAGGATACGGCGGGCGCGCTGGTAGTTGCCTTCGATCAGCGCTTTCACTTCCTGATCGATAATGCGTGCCGTTTCATCAGACATATGCTTCGCTTTCGCGACGGAACGTCCCAGGAACACTTCGCCCTCTTCTTCCGCATAAAGCAGCGGACCCAGCTTCTCGGAGAAGCCCCATTGCGTAACCATGTTACGTGCAATGGAGGTCGCTACTTTGATGTCGTTAGACGCGCCGGTAGACACATGCTCTACGCCATAGATGATCTCTTCCGCCAGGCGGCCGCCGTAAAGCGTGGAGATCTGGCTTTCCAGCTTCTGACGGCTGGCGCTGATAGCATCGCCTTCCGGCAGGAAGAAGGTCACGCCCAGCGCACGGCCACGTGGAATAATCGTGACTTTGTGTACCGGATCGTGTTCTGGCACCAGACGGCCGATAATGGCATGGCCCGCTTCGTGATAAGCGGTAGATTCTTTCTGCGCTTCCGTCATCACCATGGAGCGACGTTCCGCACCCATCATGATTTTGTCTTTCGCTTTCTCGAACTCAACCATTGAAACCACGCGCTTGTTGCCGCGGGCGGCAAACAGAGCGGCTTCGTTCACCAGGTTTGCCAGATCGGCACCGGAGAAGCCCGGCGTACCGCGTGCGATAACCAGCGCATCAATGTCGGTAGCCAGCGGCACGCGACGCATATGCACTTTCAGGATCTGCTCACGGCCACGCACGTCTGGCAGACCGACCACAACCTGACGGTCGAAACGGCCCGGACGCAGCAGCGCAGGGTCAAGCACGTCAGGACGGTTAGTTGCCGCGATGACGATAATGCCTTCGTTGCCTTCAAAGCCGTCCATCTCAACCAGCATCTGGTTCAGCGTTTGCTCACGTTCATCGTGACCACCGCCCAGACCCGCGCCGCGCTGACGACCTACCGCATCGATCTCATCGATAAAGATGATGCACGGCGCCGCCTTCTTGGCTTGTTCAAACATATCGCGTACGCGGGATGCGCCCACGCCGACAAACATTTCAACGAAGTCAGAACCGGAGATAGTAAAGAAAGGCACTTTCGCTTCACCCGCGATGGCTTTCGCCAGCAGGGTTTTACCGGTACCCGGAGGACCGACCATCAGCACGCCTTTTGGAATTTTACCGCCCAGCTTCTGGAAACGGCTCGGCTCGCGCAGGTATTCCACCAGCTCGGCGACTTCCTCTTTCGCTTCGTCACAGCCTGCAACGTCCGAAAACGTCGTCTTGATCTGATCTTCCGTCAGCATACGGGCTTTGCTTTTGCCGAAGGACATCGCGCCCTTGCCGCCGCCGCCCTGCATCTGACGCATAAAGAAAATCCACACGCCGATCAATAGCAGCATCGGGAACCATGAAATGAAGATGGAAGCCAGCAGGCTTGGCTCTTCAGGCGGTTCGCCTACCACTTTGACATTTTTGGTCAACAGGTTATCGAGCAACTTAGGATCGTTGACGGGGATGTAGGTGGTGTATTTGTTGCTGTCTTTTTTGACAACGTTGATTTCACGCCCGTTAATACGTGCCTCGCGGACCTGATCCTGGTTCACTTCCGACAGGAAGGTTGAGTAATCAACCCTACGGCCATTTGACTCGCTGGGCCCAAAGCTCTGGAAGACCGACATCAGCACGACTGCGATGACTAGCCAGAGAATCAGGTTTTTCGCCATGTCACTCAAGGGATTAACCTCTTATTACAACTGTGTTAACAGACAGCGTAGGGTACTATAGTTTGCGCCCTGTCGCTACAATGTACACTTCACGTGAACGAGAACGTGAAGCGTCCGGCTTACGAATTTTCACTTTCGTAAACAGGGAGCGAATTTCCCGGAGGTAATCTTCAAAGCCATCTCCCTGAAACACCTTCACTAAAAAACTGCCGCCGGGTGCCAGAACGTCCCGGCACATCTCCAGCGCAAGCTCAACCAGATACATTGACCTTGGAATATCTACCGCCGGCGTTCCCGTCATGTTGGGCGCCATATCGGACATTACTACCTGCACTTTGGTATCGCCAACGCGATCCATAAGCGCTTTCAGCACCAGTTCATCACGAAAATCGCCCTGAAGGAAATCGACGCCGACGATAGGATCCATCGGCAGGATATCACAGGCAATCACGCGACCTTTTGATCCAATTTGCGTCACCACATACTGAGACCATCCGCCTGGCGCCGCACCGAGATCGACAACCGTCATCCCCGGCTTAAACAGCTTGTCACCCTGCTGTATTTCATCAAGTTTAAACCAGGCGCGCGAACGCAGCCCTTTTTTCTGCGCCTGCAGCACATATTTATCGCTAAAGTGTTCCTGTAGCCAGCGGCTGGAACTGGCCGAACGCTTTTTACCAGTCATACAATTTCCAACTATGATTCAACGTATGCGATAAATAAACCGCACAAATCAGCATGCCGATTTGGTGATATACCCGAGATGGCGGTAGAATGACCCGTTTTCAATCCCAATGTAAGTAAAAAATACGATGAATCTGAGTACCAAACAAAAACAGCACCTGAAAGGACTGGCCCATCCGCTGAAGCCTGTCGTGATGTTAGGCAACAACGGTCTGACCGAAGGGGTGCTGGCCGAAATCGAACAGGCACTGGAGCACCATGAGCTCATCAAGGTAAAAATCGCGACGGAAGACCGTGAGACAAAAACCCTGGTGGTAGAGGCTATCGTGCGCGAAACCAAAGCCGCAAACGTGCAGGTTATCGGCAAGACGCTGGTGCTGTACCGTCCGACGAAGGAACGTAAAATCGCTCTTCCTCGCTAAAAGCTAGCCGCAGAAGAAAGTGACACGCTCGTGATGTCAGGAAAAGGCCGCAAAGCGGCCTTTTTCTTTTCTTTACACTATGTCTGAAAAATAGCTTAAGAGTAAATCAGATATACTCTATTTTCAGAATTTCATACTCAACGTCGCCGCCCGGCGTTTTAATGATGGCCACATCATCCACTTCTTTGCCGATCAAACCGCGCGCCATCGGCGAGTTAACAGAAATCAGATTTTGTTTAAAGTCCGCTTCGTCATCGCCTACGATACGGTAGGTCGACTCCTCATCCGTGTCCACGTTCAATACGGTAACGGTAGCGCCAAAGATCACGCGACCATTCGCATTCATTTTAGTGACGTCAATCACCTGAGCGTTGGACAGCTTGGCTTCGATTTCCTGAATACGACCTTCACAGAAGCCCTGCTCTTCGCGTGCGGCGTGGTACTCTGCATTTTCTTTCAGGTCGCCATGCTCGCGTGCTTCCGCGATAGAGGCAATAATTCTGGGGCGTTTAACGGTTTTCAGCTCTTCAAGCTCTTCGCGCAGTCTCTCGGCGCCCCTTAGCGTCATCGGAATCTGATTCATCTCAATACCTCGTCAACTGATCCTGTGCAAAATTTTCGTCATCCTGACAGGTAAGTGCAGAAAAAGCGTTCTGCGGCGCTTGCCACTGATTTACAAACGAAAGAAACCTGGCCCGGAGGAAACCCAGGGCCTGGTGGTTTTGCATTTTGATACGTATTTTACCCCAGAGTTCCCTATGGGTCATCGTTTACTTTCCACCATGATGCACCGTAGTATGGCAACATCACCTGCCAGTAAACGCGAGATTATGCGATTTTCACGAATTGTTACCGGCTTAGCTTGCGCATTTATGCTGAATGCCAACGCGGCCACGGTCGAAGACTATATGCAGTATCTGCCCGATGGCGCGAATCTGGCGCTGATTGTGCAAAAAGTCGGCGCGGATACGCCTTCTATTGATTATCACAGCAAGCAGATGGCGCTGCCCGCCAGTACGATGAAAGTCATTACCGCGCTGGCCGCCCTGCTCCAGCTTGGGCCGGAATACCGTTTTCATACGCAGCTGGAAAGTAAAGGCTCCATCAGCAACGGGACGCTAAAAGGCGACCTTGTGGCGCGATTCGGCGGCGATCCGACGTTAACGCGTCAGGATCTGCGCAATATGGTTGCCGTCTTAAAAAAGCAGGGCGTCGACCATATTCAGGGTAACCTGGTGATCGACACCTCGGTGTTCGCCAGCCATGATAAAGCGCCGGGCTGGCCGTGGAACGATATGACGCAGTGCTTCAGCGCGCCGCCCGCGGCCGCTATCGTGGATCGTAACTGTTTCTCCGTTTCGCTCTACAGCGCGCAGACGCCGGGCGAAAAAGCCTTTATTCGCGTGGCTTCGTTCTATCCGGTCAATATGTTCAGCCAGGTACGCACGCTGGCGCGCGGTTCGTCGGAAGCGCAATATTGTGAGCTGGACGTGGTGCCTGGCGAGCTGAACCGCTTTACGCTGACCGGCTGCATGAGCCAGCGCGCTGAACCTCTGCCGCTGGCCTTTGCTATTCAGGATGGTGCCAGCTACGCCGGTGCGATCCTGAAAGGAGAACTGCAACAGGCCGGTATCGACTATTCCGGGCATCTGGTGCGGCAGACGCTGGCGACGCCGCCGGCCACCGTACTGGCTGAGACGCAGTCCGCGCCGCTGCACGATCTGCTGAAGATTATGCTGAAGAAGTCGGACAACATGATTGCCGATACGGTGTTCCGCACCATTGGTCATGAGCGTTTTGGCGTTCCCGGCACGTGGCGAGCCGGTTCTGATGCTATCCGTCAGATCCTGCGGCAAAAAGCCAATATCGATATGGGCAACAGCATTCAGGTGGATGGTTCCGGCCTGTCGCGTCACGACCTGATTTCGCCCGATACCATGATGCAGGTGCTGCAATACATTGCGCAAAACGATCAGCAGCTGAACTATATTTCCATGCTGCCGCTGGCAGGCTACGACGGTACGCTGCGCTATCGCGGTGGCCTGCATGAAGCCGGCGTAGATGGTAAAGTTTCGGCGAAAACGGGATCGTTACAGGGCGTGTATAACCTGGCGGGCTTTATTACCACCGCCAGCGGCAAGCGGGTCGCCTTTGTGCAATATCTTTCGGGCTATGCGGTGCCGCCGCAGAATTTCAAGCAGCGTCGCATTCCGCTGGTTCGCTTTGAAAGCCGCCTTTATAAAGATATTTATCAGAATTATTAAGATTAAGGGCGGGATTATCTCCCGCCCTTTTTATCAAAAATGCGTATTCAGACTCATATAATAAGTCCTGCCTGACTCGTTAAAGGTATTGGCGCCTGCGCCATACATATAGGCGCCGGTCGTCGAATTACCCGTGGTTTGCGCATTGCCCTCGCGGAAATGACGCTTATCGAACAGGTTATCGATACCCACGGTCACGCTGGCGTACTTATTCACATCATAGGTGCCGCTAAGTCCCAAAATGGAATACGGGCTGACCGTGGATTTTTCTGTTCCGCTTACCGCTTCTCCCTTATAGTTATACTTCTTCGGCGTCTGCCGACCGTACCAGGTAAAGGTGGTTTGCAGCGACAGATCCTGCGTCGCCTGCCAGGAGAGCGTCGAATTCAGCGTATATTCCGGGATAACAGACAGGCGATCGCCCGTGGTTTTGTTTTTGCTTTGCAGCATATAGGTCAGGTTATTGTTCCAGCTGATGGCTTCCGTCACCGGCAGGTTCACCGTTCCTTCCAGCCCTTCCACCACGGCTTTTGGCACGTTTTCCCATTTGTAAATGTCGGTGCTGCCGGTAGAGCCTGTCGGCACGTAACCCGATTCGATCTTGTCGCGGTAGTCGTTGCGGAACCAGGTCAAACCGGCCTGATAGCCCTCATGCTTATACTCCACGCCCACTTCTTTATTGATGCTGGTTTCGGCTTTAAGGTCGTCGTTACCCATCAGGTAGCAGGCGCCGGCGCTGTCGGCACAGCCCTGACCACGGCTGTAAAGCACGTAGTTCGGGTTGGTTTGGTAGAGGCTCGGCGCTTTATAGGCTCTGGCGATCCCCAGCTTCAGCGTAAAGTCGTCCGCCAGGATCTGCGAAAGATTCAGCGACGGGCTCCAGTTATTGCCGACGATGCTGTGATGATCGAAGCGCAGCCCCGGCACCAGCGTGGTGCTGTCGGTCAGTTCCATATTGTCTTCCGCAAACAGCGAGAAGATTTCTGCCGAGGAGTAAGGGCTGCGGTTAGTGCTGCTGATGCCGTCGATAGCGCCGCCAGAGAGCGCCTGAGTATTAGAGGCGCCATCCTTCATGCGCTGCTGGTTCCATTCGGCGCCAAACGTCGCGGTCTGGTTAACCAGAAACTCAAAGGGCACGCTGACTTCGCTGTGCAGCAGCACGTCGTTGAGCTCGATAGTGGAGAACCCGCTGTCTGAGAAGATCCCTTCCGTACCGCCTGCCAGTCCTTCGTTCATCCGCGAGTTGCGCGTATTCTCATACTGCGCATAGCTGCGCGTGCTGACGCCATTATCCCAGACGCCGGTCCAGGTGACCGCATAGTCCTGACGATACAAACGGTTAGTTTCATCGCCGTATTTGCTCTGCACCAGCGCGCTGGTATTGGTGTTTTGGGTATCGCCTGCATAGAGATTACCCTGACGGCTGTAGCCCGCGCTAAACTCCAGGTTCTGATTGGTCGCAAACTCCCAGCGCAGCTTGCCGTGTATATCTTTATTCACCACGCCTTCGCGTCCCGCCGGAACGGTATCGGCATAGGTGCCGGTGCGCAGCGACTGATGACCTTCGTTAATAAACTGCGCGTCCGCCTGCGTCTTGCTCAGGTTGCCCCACAGCGAGAAGCTGACATCATCGCCCATCGGGCCGCTCAAAGAGAAGTTAGAGCGTTTGGTGGAGCCTTCGGATTTATGCTCCGGCATATTCAGGTAGGTGTTCCAGCTGCCGTGCCACTCGTTGCCGGTCTGTTTGGTGATGATATTCACCACGCCGCCCGCCGCGCCGTTGCCATAGCGTGCCGCCGCCGGGCCGCGGATCACTTCGATATGGTCAACCATTTCCGGCGGCACCCAGTTGGTATCGCCACGCGTGTCGCGTTCGCCGCGCCAGCCCAGACGTACCGAGTTGCGGCTGGCGACCGGCATTCCGTCGATCAGGATCAGCGTATTTTCTGGCCCCATACCGCGAATGTCGATCTGACGGTTATTGCCGCGCTGGCCGCTGGTGGAGTTGCCGGTAAGGTTAACGCCCGGCATGGTACGGATGATTTCAGAAAGATCGCGTGAAGGCGGCCGTTTTTTGATTTCGTCGGCGGTGATGGTGGATACGCCCGGCGCCTGCAAATTTTGCTGCTCCGCCGTGACCATCAGCGTACCGCCTTCCGCATCGACATGTTCGCCGGAGGCCGCCGCCGCGGGCGCCTCTGCTTCAGCGTTAGTTTGGGTGCTATCGTCCGCCGTTGCGCCTGCCATTGCGCCCAGGCCAAGCAAAATTGCCAGTGAGAGTCTTGATAATGTGTTCAACGTTCTCATTCCCTGTAGATCCGCCTCCGCCAGTCTCTACAGAGGCAAGTAGATAAATAAACAGGCGTTGCTGTCCGCCCACGCCTGGTTTGCGGTACGCACGGGCGTCTCTGACCAGGCGGCCATACATTATTTCAAATGCAAACAATTATCAATTCGATTGTTTGTCGTATTCTTATTAGCGTGATGATTTTGTGAGCAGGCAGGAAAACGCAGCGGAGAGCGGATGCCTTCGCGGACGCGAAGGCATGAAAAACTATTTGCCGGAAAACAGCTGTTCCAGGCGGGTCAGGACATTGTTGGCGCTGTAGTAGTCCAGCCGGAAGCTGTCTTCGCCCAGCGCATAAACCTGCCTGTTTTTTACCGCCGGGGAGTTGGCGACCAGCGGCTCGGCCAGCAGCGCCGCCTGCTCTTTATCACCTGCGGCAAACATCAGCACGGACCGCCCCGTCAGGCCGGTGACCAGATTTTCTCCGCTTATGGGAATAATATCCCGACGCTTAAGGCGCTGGCTGGCCTGGCGTACCACGGCCGTCGGCTCAGCCAGGGTAAAGCCCAGCGATCCCAGTAGTTTTCCCTGGGCAGATTCCGGCGTCCAGAGATTGACCAGATGGATATGAGGATTATAAACCAGCGCGGAGACGGGCTGCGGCGGCAGTTGCAGCTTCGCTTTGACCTCTTTCTCCCGCTGCGCGTAGCGTTGAATCGATGCCTCCGCCTCGGTTTCTTTACCTGTGGCCTGCGCCAGCACGCGCTCTACTTCCTGCCAGCTTTTATCGTCGTAGTTAACGACCAGCGTCGGCGCCAGCGCGGCCAGACGATCGTAAAACGGCAGCGCGGAGTCGTTTCCCGTCGCGCTGACGATAATCAGATCCGGATTTTCTGCGGCAATCGCTTCAAGGTTAGGTTCGCCGCTGTAAAGGCGCTTAACGCCCTTCGCCGCCGCCACGTTCCCCCACTGACGGAAAAATCCCTGGCCGTCGGCGATACGATGGCCTGGCATGGTGGCACCGCTGGCGATAACCGGCGCGTCTATCGCCAGCAGCGAGCCGGTCAGCGTCACGCTGGTAGAGACAATCCGTTCAGGCTGCTTCTTTAGCACCATTTCGCCCTTAACGCTGGTGATATGCCGTGGCCAGCCTTCTTCGGCACGCGCTGCACCGCTCGACAGCAGCGAGAGAGCAAAAATTATCAGGGGAAACATTTGGATGGGAGTGCGCATGGATCAACTCATTCAGACGGGGCAAAGCGCGGGGCTTCGCGAAGGATCGGATAGAGCAGATGATAATGATTATCTTTATTAGCGGGAAGAAATAATTACTGCTGCGAAGGTCAACGCTCATGAAGCTGGGTTCCTGCTCAGTGAGGCTGCCATCGGTACTCCGTGCGGTTCCCATAACAGAAAGGGCGCCGATTGGCGCCCTTCAGGGATTAACGCTGGTAGATGATTTCGACGCCTTCGTCGTCTTCGTCATCCCAGTCGTCATCCCAGTCATCGTCTTCTTCCACCGCCGTTTCAGCTTCTTCCAGCTGCTGGCGATGATAGTCGTCCCACATGAACTCCACTTTTTCCGGCTGCTTCTCTTCCACTTCCGCCTCTTTTGGATTGGCGTTCAGGAAGGACATCACGTCCCAGCAAAGCGGCGTTACGCCAACGCGGTTGGCGGCAGAAATCAGATAGTATTTATCCGTCCAGCCCAGCGCATCGGCAATGGCTTTCGCACGGGATTCCGCTTCTTCCTGATCCAGCAGGTCGACCTTGTTGAAAACCAGCCAGCGAGGCTTATTGAAAAGCTTCTCGCTGTATTTTTCCAGCTCGCCCAGAATGATGCGGGCGTTTTCTACCGGATCGGTTTCATCAATTGGCGCCAGGTCGATGGTGTGCAGCAGCACGCGGCAGCGCTCAAGGTGCTTAAGGAAACGAATACCCAGACCCGCACCGTCAGAAGCGCCTTCAATCAGGCCCGGAATGTCGGCGATCACAAAGCTCTGCTCGCTGTCCATACGCACCACGCCCAGGCTAGGTACCAGGGTGGTAAACGGATAGTCGGCTACTTTAGGCTTCGCGGCGGAAACGGCGCGGATAAAGGTGGATTTACCCGCGTTCGGCAGGCCCAGCATTCCGACGTCGGCCAGCAGCATCAGCTCCAGCTGCAGATCGCGCTTCTCGCCCGGCGTTCCCATCGTTTTCTGACGAGGCGTACGGTTAACGGAAGATTTAAAGCGGGTGTTCCCCAGGCCGTGCCAGCCGCCTTTCGCGACCATTTGCAGCTGACCGTGCTTCATCATATCGCCCAGCGTTTCGCCAGTGCCCTGATCGATGATACGGGTGCCGACCGGCACTTTAATAATAATGTCTTTACCGCGTTTACCGGTGCAGTCGCGGCTCTGACCGTTCTGCCCGCGCTCGGCACGGAAAGATTTTTCAAAGCGATAATCGATAAGGGTGTTCAGGTTCTCGTCGGCCTGCATATAGACGTCACCGCCATCACCACCATCGCCGCCGTCCGGGCCGCCTCTGGGAATATATTTCTCACGACGGAAACTGACGCAGCCATTGCCGCCATCACCCGCAGCAACGAGGATCGTCGCTTCATCAACAAACTTCATGTTACTTCTCCGTAAATCATTTGCCCGCTGCTGGCAGGATGATCCGTCGTGGCTCGCAGGCCTTATGACGGCTGTCCGGGGGCGCAGCCCTCGCGTCATTTCCAGACAGGGGATCCGCCTTAAGACATCATGCAGCTGAATACAAAGTGTACAGCAAAGGGTTTTACTGGCAACCTGATTGGCGCGCCAGATGCAGAATGTAAAAAGCCCCGCAATCATAGCGGGGCTTTTTGATTCGCTGCTGAAAGCGGTATCAGGTACCGCCTTCAGGCACGAAAACCTTACTCAGCAACGATGCTGATGTATTTACGGTTGTTCGGGCCTTTCACTTCAAACAGGACCTTGCCGTTTGCCGTAGCAAACAGGGTGTGGTCACGGCCGCAGCCTACGTTGGTGCCCGCGTGGAATTTGGTGCCACGCTGACGAACGATGATGCTACCTGCCAGAACGCTTTCGCCACCGAAACGCTTAACGCCCAGGCGTTTTGCGTTGGAATCGCGGCCATTTCGAGTGGAACCGCCAGCCTTTTTATGTGCCATTTGTCAGATCTCCTCTTAGGCGCTGATGCCAGTGATCTTCACATCAGTGAACCACTGACGGTGACCCTGCTGCTTACGGTAGTGTTTACGACGACGAAACTTAACAATCTTAATTTTGTCGCCACGACCGTGAGCAATAATTTCTGCTTTGATCACGCCGCCTGAAACTAAAGGTGCGCCGATCGTTACTTCTTCGCCGTTGGCAATCATCAGAACCTGGTCGAATTCAATCGTTTCGCCGGTTGCGATGTCCAGCTTTTCCAGGCGAACGGTCTGACCTTCGCTCACTCGGTGTTGTTTACCACCACTTTGGAAAACCGCGTACATATAAACTCCGCTCTCGCGCTTGCCGTCTTGAGTTCAGGCTGCGCTATAAATATTCACAATAGGGCGCGAATTCTACGCAACTTCGCACGCGATGACAAGTGCCAGGTAGCGGGTATTGCAGAAAAAAAACGCAAAGCACAGCCAAATGTTTCACAGTCGCCATTTTCAAGTACAATCTGTTATACATTACATGCCGCAGGCACGGGTAAAGACGCTTATCATAGCCGCAAAGTGGGCAATAGCTGAAAAGACTGATGAACTTAGAACAGATAAACGAACTCACCGCGCAGGACATGGCGGACGTCAATGCAACCATACTCGAGCAGTTGAATTCTGAGGTTTCCCTCATCAATCAGCTGGGTTACTACATCATCAGCGGTGGAGGCAAACGCATCCGCCCAACGATCGCCGTTTTGGCCGCGCGCGCGCTGAATTACTCCGGTAAACAACATGTTACCGTAGCAGCCCTGATAGAATTCATTCACACTGCCACCCTTCTGCACGATGACGTGGTGGACGAATCGGATATGCGCCGCGGCAAAGCCACCGCCAACGCTGCTTTCGGCAATGCGGCCAGCGTGCTGGTCGGCGATTTTATCTACACGCGTGCTTTTCAGATGATGACCAGCATTGGTTCGCTGCGCGTGCTGGAGCTGATGTCGGAAGCGGTTAACGTGATAGCGGAAGGCGAAGTGCTGCAGCTGATGAACTGTAACGATCCCGATATTACCGAAGAGAGCTATATGCGGGTGATCTACAGTAAAACTGCTCGCCTGTTTGAAGCCGCCGCCCAATCTTCCGCTATCCTGGCCGAGGCCACGCCGGAGCAGGAAAAGGCGTTGCAGGATTATGGCCGCTATATCGGCACCGCTTTCCAGCTTATCGACGATCTTCTTGATTACAGCGCCGACGGTAAAACGCTGGGTAAAAACGTTGGTGACGACCTTAGCGAAGGCAAACCAACCTTACCGCTGCTGCACGCCATGCGTAACGGCACGCCGGAGCAGGCAGCGATGATCCGCAGCGCGATTGAGCAAGGTAACGGTCGCCATCTGCTGGAACCCGTACTGGAAACCATGCAACAGTGCGGCTCGCTGGCCTGGACACGGGAATCGGCAGAACGCGAAGCAGACAAGGCCATCGCCTGTCTGAATGCCCTACCGGAATCGCCGTGGCGCAGCGCGCTGGAAGCGCTGGCGCATATGTCGGTGCAGCGCGAATTTTAATCCCTGAGCGCGGTCAGCCGCGCTTTTTCCTTTCTGTACAACGCCTCCTGGATCCCTTTTTGTAATGTAATGCATCACGCTGTTACGTAACTTTTGCGCATTACGCCTCAAAAACAAAACGCTGCTTAAATTTTATTGGAAATATCTTAGCGATTATTGTTATAAATCTGACTGCGATATTTAAAGGCTAACGCCTTAAATATTCACATCATGTTCGCAATCGCTGCCGTAGAGACGGCAATGTTGCGTCCTGATGTTTCCAGAAATAGCGATGCGTCCATGGAGGAAAAAGCAGATGCTAGAGAAGAAAGCGGACTGGCATAACGCGGATATTATTGCAGGTCTGAAAAAGAAAGGCACCACGCTGGCCGAGGTATCACGAGAGGCCGGATTAAGCTCGTCCACGCTTGCTAACGCACTGTTCAGGCCGTGGCCTAAAGGCGAATGGATTATCGCCAATGCCCTGAACATCCATCCGGCCGAGATCTGGCCCAGCCGCTATTACGATCCTGTCACCCATGCCCTGCTCGACCGTAAAAAGCTTATTCGCTCATAAAGAAAAGGCGGTAGATTTCTACCGCCCCGTTGCCAGTCAGCTTCAAACGGCGTTATTCGTCGCCGCTTACGCGCTCGATATTAGCGCCTAACGCTTTCAGCTTGTCTTCGATGTGCTCATAACCGCGATCGATATGGTAAATACGATCCACAATCGTGGTGCCTTCCGCGATGCAGCCAGCCAGCACCAGGCTTGCGGAAGCGCGCAGATCGGTGGCCATGACCTGAGCGCCGGACAGTTTCTCCACGCCGTGGCAGATCGCCGTATTGCTTTCAATTTCCGCATGCGCGCCCATACGGATCAGCTCCGGTATGTGCATAAAGCGGTTTTCGAAGATGGTTTCGGTGATCACGCCCGTGCCTTCCGCCACCAGATTCAGCAGGCTGAACTGCGCCTGCATATCGGTTGGGAAGCCAGGATGCGGCGCGGTGCGGAAGTTGACCGCTTTTGGCCGCTTGCCGTGCATATCCAGACTGATCCAGTCCTCGCCGGTTTCGATATCTGCTCCCGCTTCACGCAGCTTGGCCAGCACCGCGTCCAGCGTAGCCGGCTGCGTGTCGCGGCAGACAACTTTACCGCCGGAAATCGCGGCGGCGATCAGGAAGGTGCCGGTTTCAATACGATCCGGCAATACGCGATAAACGCCGCCGCCCAGGCGCTCAACGCCTTCGATAGTAATGCGATCGCTGCCGGCACCGGTGATTTTCGCGCCCAGCGTATTCAGGAAGTTCGCCGTATCGACGATTTCCGGCTCGCGGGCGGCGTTTTCAATCACGGTGGTGCCGGTAGCCAGCGTGGCGGCGCTCATGATGGTGACGGTTGCGCCTACGCTGACCTTATCCATCACGATGTGCGCGCCTTTCAGGCGGCCGTCGACGGACGCTTTAACATAGCCTTCTTCCAGCTTGATCTCGGCACCCAGCTGCTCAAGGCCGGTAATGTGCAGATCGACAGGACGCGCGCCGATAGCGCAGCCGCCAGGCAGAGAAACCTGCCCCTGACCGAAACGCGCCACCAGCGGGCCAAGCGCCCAAATCGAAGCGCGCATGGTCTTTACCAAATCGTAAGGCGCGCAAAAAATATTGACGTTGCTGGCATCCAGGTGCACCGAGCCGTTGCGCTCCGCTTTTACGCCCAGCTGGCTCAACAGCTTCATGGTAGTATCGATGTCCTTAAGCTTCGGGACATTCTGAATTTCTACGGGATCGGACGCCAGCAGAGCAGCGAAAAGAATCGGCAGCGCAGCGTTTTTAGCACCGGAAATGGTCACTTCCCCGCTTAAACGGGTCGGGCCCTGCACACGAAATTTATCCATTAAACCTGCTCTCAATTAATCAGCAATAGAGTACGGCCGCTTCACCGCCCGAAGCGATGAAAACGGCGACTTAAAAACCGTTCAGCTTACGGTCACGTGCCCATTCTTCCGGCGTATAGGTTTTGATGGACAGCGCGTGAATACGGTTGTCGGCAAGATAGGCCGCCAGCGGCGCGTAAATCGCCTGCTGCTTTTTCACGCGGCTCAGTTCACCAAACATCTCGCCTACGGCGATCACCTGAAAGTGGCTGCCGTCGCCGGTTACAATGGCTTCCTGCAGCGGCAGCGCGGCCATCAGCACGGATTGGATTTCACTAGTTTCCATGGGATTTTCTAAATTCGGTTGAGGATAAACAGGCCTACATAGTAGTGGAAAGCGGAGCTATCTTAAACAGGCAAAAAAGCCTCCGCGTGTGCAGAGGCTTTTTCATCAGGAACGGGCGCGGGCCGTCAGCGTTCGGCGGTAATAAACTGCTGCAGATTATACAGCGCGATCAGCGAACGCAGTTTGTCGGTAATACCGGTAAATCCCGGCGCTTTCCCCTGCCCCAGCGCGATCTGACGCAGGTGCACCAGCAGCGCCAGCCCGGCTGAATCGACTCTGTCCAGCGCGGAGACATCAATGGTATCAATCTGTTTCATGACCGTTTCGCGCTGCTGCCACAGTGCGGCCAGCGTTTCCCGCTCCAGCTCGCCCGCCAGATGCAGGCGGTTGCCCTCGATGCGCCAGTTAAGCTGATCCATTACTGCTGCTTGTCCAGCGTAATCGGCTGGCTGGCCGCGTTTTTCAGCACGTCAGTCAGGCCGTCGACGCCTTTCTGACGCAGAATGCCCGCCCACTCGTTCTGCTTGGTGGAGATCATGCTGACGCCTTCCGCGATCATATCGTAGGCCTGCCAGTCGCCGGTGCGGCTGTTCTTACGCCACTGGAAGTCCAGGCGAACCGGCGGGCGGCCGTTAGGATCGATGATGGAGACGCGGATGGCAATAATATTGGCATCGCCATAGGGCTGCTCAGGTGCGATCTGGTAAGTCTGACCGTGGTAGAGCGCCAGCGCCTGGCCGTAAGCCTGCGCCAGGTAGTCGCTAAAGGCTTTGAAATAGGCTTCGCGCTGGGCAGGCGTCGCTTCTTTGTAGTAACGTCCCAGCACTAACGCGCCGGCATATTTAATCTGCACATAGGGCAGCAGCTCTTCACGCACGATTTGGCGCAGGTAGTTGGGATCCTGCTTGATTTTAGGCTGCTCGTTTTTAAGACGGGTAAAGGTTTTCTCCGCCGCCTCGTTCATCAGCTTGTAAGGGTTGGTCTGGTCGGCGGCAGCGTTAGCCGCGACCGGGGCGATGATTAACATGGCCACCATCAGGAAACGTTTAAACATTACTGCTCCTCTTAAGGGTTAGTCGCTGCGGCCGGGGCAGGCTCGCCGCCGTTCTCCGGCGCCGCGTTTTTACTCTCGTTACCGTTGCCGCTCTTATACAGGAACTGGCCTATCAGATCTTCCAGCACCATTGCCGACTTGGTGTCCTGAATGGTGCTGCCATCCTTAAGCATAGCCGTTCCCATCTCCGGATCGTCAAAACCGACGTTGAGCGCCAGATACTGTTCGCCCAGCAGGCCAGAGGTTCTGACCGCCAGCGAGCTGGTATCCGGCAGCTGATTATATTTGTCTTCGATATCCATCGAGACGCGCGGCAGATAGGTTTTCTCATCCAGGCCGATATCCGTCACGCGGCCAACTACCACGCCGCCAATTTTCACCGGCGAACCGCTTTTCAGCCCGCCGATATTGTCAAAGGTAGCGTAGAGCCGCCAGGTGGGTTCGCTGCCCAGGGATTTCAGATCCGCCACGCGCAGGCAGAGAAACAGCGCCGCGCAAAGCGCCAGCAGTAAAAAGACCCCTACCCAAATTTCGCTTTTTTTCGTTTGCATCGAATCAGTTCCCAAACATCAGTGCTGTCAGCACAAAATCCAAACCGAGCACAGCCAGAGAAGCATGTACTACAGTACGCGTCGTCGCCCGGCTAATGCCTTCAGAAGTCGGCACGGCATCGTAGCCGTTAAACAGGGCAATCCAGGTGACGGTAAAGGCGAAAACGGCGCTTTTGATCACGCAGTTGACGATATCGGTACGGATATCCACGGCGTTTTGCATCGCCGACCAGAAAAAGCCGCCGTCGATGCCTTTCCAGCTGACGCCCACGATAGCGCCGCCCAGTATACCTACCGCGACGAAAATTAGCGTCAGCAGCGGCATACTGATAAAACCGGCCCAGAAGCGAGGAGAGATAATCCTGCGCAGCGGATCGACCGCCATCATCTCCATGCTGGAGAGCTGCTCGGTCGCCTTCATCAGACCGATTTCCGCCGTAAGCGCCGAGCCTGCCCTGCCGGCAAACAGCAGCGCCGTGACGACCGGCCCCAGTTCGCGCAGCAGCGACAGCGCCACCAGCATCCCCAGGCTGCTGTCGGCCCCGTAGGTATTCAGCACCAGATAGCCCTGCAAACCCAGCACCATGCCGATAAACAGGCCGGAAACCACGATAATCAGCAGCGACAGCACGCCAATGCTGTACAGCTGCTTGATCACCAGCGGCGCGTGTTTGCGGAAGCGGGGAATGCCTATCAGCGCGTGAAAAAGCATCAGCCCGGCGCGGCCAAACGAGGCGCAAATATTGATCCCCTGACGTCCGACGGACGCCAGTGCACGTAGTAACATCAGATTAACTCCCTGAGCCGGTTAGATCCTGCAGATAGTCGCCTGCGGGAAAACGAAAAGGAACCGGGCCGTCGGCGATGCCGTCGATAAACTGGCGAACTCGGGCATCTTCATTTTCATGCAGCGCGCTGGCCGTTCCCTGAGCGATAACTTTCTGTCCGGCGATAATGTAGGCGTAGTCGGCAATGCTCAGCACTTCCGGCACGTCGTGCGAAACCACGATGCAGGTCATGCCCAGCGAGTGGTTCAGCTCGTCAATCAGCTTGACCAGCACGCCCATGGTGATCGGGTCCTGCCCGACGAAAGGTTCGTCGAACATAATCAGATCCGGCTCCAGCGCGATAGCTCTGGCCAGCGCCGCGCGCCGCGCCATGCCGCCGGACAGCTCGGAAGGCTTTAGCTGAGCCGCGCCGCGCAGGCCGACGGCTTCCAGCTTCATCATCACCGTGCTGTGCAGCAGCGCGGGCGGCAGCTGCGTATGTTCGCGCAGCGGCCAGGCGACGTTGTCAAACACCGTCAGATCGGTAAACAACGCGCCGGACTGAAATAACATGCTCATTTTTTTACGCGCTTCGTAGAGACGCGAGCGCGAAAGCGCGGGGATATTTTCCCCGTTAAACCAGATTTCGCCGGCATCGGGACGCAGCTGACCGCCGATCAGACGCAGCAGCGTGGTTTTACCAATGCCTGAAGGGCCCATAATGGCTGTGACTTTCCCTTTCGGCACCGTAAGCGAGATGTTATCGAAAACCGGGCGATCGCCGCGAGCGAAGCTTACGCCCCGAACGTCCACCAAATTCGTCTCCGTCTGGCTCATTGTGACCTCTTATCCTCTTTTCCAGGCATTTCATCCTCTACCGATGGTAACGTATAACCAGCGGAACTGGACACTTTTACAGAAACTTATCCGTCTGACGTAGCGAAAGTTGGCATAAGTTTTACTTTTTGCTTTCAGACCGTCAAAATCAGCGCGTTCGCGGCCATTTTACCGGCCCGTTTTGCTCGTCGTGCAAGGCAAGCCGACGATTATACCCGATCAAAGGACATTTCATGCTTGTAGCTACCGCACTATTGATTATCGGCCTGGTCCTGCTGGTATATGGTGCAGATCGTCTGGTGTTCAGCGCGGCTATCCTGTGCCGCGCAATTGGCGTTCCTCCGCTGATTATCGGCATGACCGTGGTCAGCATAGGCACCTCGCTGCCTGAACTGATCGTCTCTTTCTCCGCTTCCCTGCACGGCCAGATGGATTTAGCGGTTGGCACGGCGGTCGGCTCCAATATCACCAATATTCTGCTGATCCTCGGCGGCGCGGCGCTGCTGCATCCCTTAAGGCTGTATTCCAGGCTGCTGGCGCGCGAGCTGCCGTTGATGCTGCTGATTACATTAATCAGCGGCCTGCTGCTGTTTGATAATATGCTAAGCCGCAATGACGGCCTGATCCTGATTGCCTTTGCGGCAGGCTACCTGTTGTTTATTATCAACATTGCCCGCAAAGCGGAGCGTGGCGATACGGATTCGCTGACGCGCGAACAGCTTGCCGAACTGCCGCGTGACGATACAGGCAACACGGTGGCGTTTCTCTGGCTGGGCGTGGCGCTGATTATTTTACCGATGTCGACCCGTATGGTTATCGACAACGCAACGGTTATCGCCAATTTTTTTGGCGTCAGCCAACTGGTGATCGGCCTGACGGTGATCGCTGTCGGCACCAGCCTGCCGGAGCTGGCTACGGTGATTGCCGGCGCGCTGAAAGGCGAAGATGATATCGCCATCGGCAATCTGATCGGCTCTAACATCTACAATATTGCCATTGTACTTGGCATTCCGGCGCTGCTGCATCCGGGCGCGGTGGATATGCATGCTTTTGCCCGCGACTACTGGATCATGCTGGGCGTCAGCGCGCTGTTTACGCTTATCTGCCTGCGCCGTAGCCGCTGTATCGGCAGAGTGGCGGGCGCGCTGCTGCTGACAGGCTTTGTTGCCTGGGTCGCGTTACTCTACTGGCTTCCTTCGGCCACCTTTTGGTAAAAGGATTAGAACCTATGTCACCTGTTACTCTACGGCCCGACTTTGATTTTCAGCAGGCGGGGAAAGATGTTCTGACGATTGAACGTCAGGGACTGGAACAGCTCGATCGGTACATTAACGAAGACTTTACCGAAGCCTGTAAGCAAATTTACAACTGCCACGGCAAAGTGGTGGTGATGGGCATGGGGAAATCGGGCCACATCGGCAAAAAGATGGCGGCCACCTTCGCCAGCACCGGCACCCCGGCGTTTTTCGTGCATCCGGCAGAGGCCAGCCACGGCGATCTTGGCATGGTCAGCTCGGGCGATATTGTTATCGCCATTTCCAACTCCGGCGAATCCTCCGAGATCCTGGCGCTGATCCCGGTGCTGAAGCGGCTGCGCGTCTCGCTTATCTGTATGACCGGCCGTCCCGACAGCGCGATGGGCCGCGCGGCAGATATCCATCTCTGTGTTAAAGTACCGCAGGAAGCCTGTCCGCTGGGGCTGGCGCCGACCACCAGCACCACGGCAACGCTGGTGATGGGTGACGCGCTGGCGGTAGCGCTGCTGAAGGCGCGCGGCTTTACGGCTGAGGATTTCGCCCTCTCCCATCCGGGTGGCGCACTGGGCCGCAAGCTGCTGCTGACCGTTGACGATATTATGCATAGCGGCGATGAAATTCCTCGCGTCGGCCGTGACGCCTCGCTGCGTGACGCCCTGCTGGAAATCACCCGTAAGAATTTAGGTATGACGGTAATCTGTGACGATTTGATGAAGATCGAAGGGATTTTCACCGATGGCGATCTGCGACGCGTCTTTGATATGGGCATTGATATTCAACATGCCAGTATCGCCAGCGTTATGACCTCGGGCGGCGTACGGGTGCGGCCCCATACGCTGGCGGTCGATGCCCTGAATCTGATGCAGAGCCGTAATATTACCGTTTTAATGGTAGCCGACGGCGATCGGCTGCTTGGCGTAGTGCATATGCACGACATGCTGCGTGCCGGCGTGGTTTAACAAGGAATAAAAAATGGCTGGCGCAAGCTGGATAAGTACCTGTTATGGCGACGTGAGCGAGACCGTGATGGCCCGCGCGCGTGAAATTAAGCTGTTGATTTGTGACGTAGATGGCGTGATGTCCGACGGTGTGATTTACCAGGGCAATAACGGCGAGGAGCTAAAAGCCTTCAACGTGCGGGACGGCTACGGCATTCGCTGCCTGCTGACCTCGGACGTGGAAGTCGCTATTATCACCGGTCGCAAGGCAAAGCTGCTGGAAGATCGCTGCGCCACGCTGGGCATTACGCATCTTTACCAGGGCCAGTCGGATAAGCTTTTGGCCTTCTGCGAACTTCTGGATAAACTGTCGCTGATGCCGGAGCAGGTCGCCTACATTGGCGATGACCTGATTGACTGGCCGGTAATGGCGGAAGTCGGCCTGAGCGTGACCGTAGCCGATGCGCATCCCGTGCTGCTTCCTCGTGCCAACTACGTTACCCGCCTCGCCGGCGGACGCGGCGCCGTACGTGAAATTTGCGATCTGATCCTAATCGCGCAGGATAAGTTTGATAAGGCCAAAGGGCAGTCTGTATGAGTAAAACAAGGCGTTGGATTACGCTCCTGCTGGCGCTGGTAGCGATCGTGCTGATTGGCTGGAACCTGGCCGATACGGATAAGCCTGCGCCCGCGGCCAGCAACGCGCTGGAGCCGACCTATACGAGCCAGTCGTCCAATACGGTGGTGTATAACCCGGAAGGCGGACTGAGCTACAAGCTGGTATCCGAGAAAGTAACCTACTTTTCCGCCGACGCGGTAAGCTGGTTCGATAATCCGGTCATGACCACCTATGACGAAAACAAAGTGCCCACCTGGTCGGTACGGGCAGACAAGGCCAAACTAACCAATGACCGTATGCTCTATCTTTACGGCCACGTCGAGGTCAACAGTCTGGCCCAGGACGCCCAGCTACAACGAATTAAAACCGATAACGCCGTAGTGAACCTTGTCACGCAGGACGTTACCTCAGAAGATCGGGTAACCTTATACGGCAACAGCTTCAGCTCTAGCGGCATGAAGATGCGTGGCAATTTACGGAAGAAAACCGCCGAGTTGATTGAAAAGGTCAAAACCTCCTATGAAATTCAGAATGCGAACCAACCTTAAGTTTTTGACGCTCGGCCTGCTGCTGACTGCCAGCCTGCCCGCTCTTGCCCTGACGGGCGATTCGGATAAGCCGGTCAACGTGGACTCCGAAAATCAGGCGCTGGATATGCAGGGCAACGTGGCGACCTTTACCGGCAACGTCATCGTGACCCAGGGCTCGATCAAAATCACCGCGGATAAGGTTGTGGTCACGCGTCCGAACGGCGACAGCAACAAAACCATCGTGGATGCCTGGGGCAATCCGGCGACGTTTTATCAGATGCAGGACAACGGCAAGCCCGTTAAAGGCCATGCGCAGAAAATGCACTACGAGCTGGCGAAGGATTTCGTCGAGCTGACGGGCAGCGCTTATCTGGAGCAGCTGGACAGCAACGTCAAAGGCGATCGCATCACCTATCTGGTGAAAGAGCAGAAAATGCAGGCCTACGGCAATACCGGCAAGCGCGTCACTACCGTGCTGGTGCCTTCGCAGCTGCAGGATAAAAACGCCTCCTCCCCCAAGAAGAGTAACTAAGCCATGGCGACTTTAATTGCGCAAAATCTGGCGAAGGCCTACAAAGGCCGACGCGTGGTGGAAGATGTCAGCCTGGAGGTAAAATCCGGTGAGATCGTCGGCCTGCTGGGCCCGAACGGCGCCGGTAAGACCACCACGTTTTATATGGTGGTGGGCATTGTGCCGCGCGACGCGGGCCGCATCGTTATCGACGATGAAGATATCAGTATTCTGCCGCTGCACGCGCGCGCGCGTCGGGGCATCGGCTATCTGCCGCAGGAAGCCTCTATTTTCCGCCGCCTGAGCGTGTACGACAACCTGATGGCGGTGCTGCAAATCCGTGAAGATTTAACGGCGGAACAGCGAACCGATCGCGCCAACGAGCTGATGGAAGAGTTCCATATCGCGCACCTGCGCGACAGCATGGGTCAGGCGCTTTCCGGCGGTGAACGCCGTCGCGTAGAGATCGCCCGCGCGCTGGCGGCGAACCCTAAATTCATCCTGCTGGATGAGCCTTTCGCAGGCGTCGATCCGATTTCGGTTATCGATATCAAAAAGATTATCGAACACCTGCGCGACAGCGGCCTGGGCGTGCTGATCACCGATCACAACGTCCGTGAAACGCTGGCCGTCTGCGAACGAGCCTATATCGTCAGTCAGGGACACCTGATCGCTCACGGCTCGCCTGAGCAAATCCTCCAGGATGAACAAGTTAAGCGCGTCTATTTGGGCGAAGAGTTCAGACTCTGATAAGGTGTTCAGACCGGTCAAGATTTTTAAGGAATAAGTATCCTGAATATGAAGCAAGGTTTGCAGCTCAGGCTTAGCCAACAGCTTGCCATGACGCCACAACTGCAGCAGGCGATACGTCTGCTGCAACTCTCTACGCTTGAACTCCAGCAGGAAATTCAGCTGGCGCTGGAAAGCAACCCGCTGCTTGAACAAACCGATCTTCACGAAGAAGTCGACAGCCGCGAATATCAGGAAAAAGAGGCGCTGGATACCCGCGAGGCGCTGGAACAAAAAGATATGCCGGAAGAGCTGCCGCTCGACGCCACCTGGGACGAAATCTACACCGCCGGCACGCCGTCGGGCACCGGCACCGACTACCACGACGACGAGCTGCCTGTTTATCAGGGCGAAACCACCCAGTCGTTGCAGGACTACCTGATGTGGCAGGTAGAGCTGACGCCTTTTACCGATACCGATCGCGCCATCGCCACCGCCATTGTCGACGCCGTGGATCTGACCGGCTATCTGACCGTTTCTCTTCAGGAGATCCAGGAGAGTATCGGCAACGAAGAGCTTTCTGCGGAAGAAGTCGAAGCGGTACTGAAGCGCGTTCAGCGGTTCGATCCGATCGGCGTCTGCGCACGCGATCTGCGCGACTGCCTGCTGGTGCAGCTGTCGCAGTTCGGGGATGACACGCCCTGGCTGAAAGAGGCCAGGCTTATTGTCAGCGACCATCTGGATCTGCTGGCTAACCACGACTTCCGCAGCCTGATGCGCGTCACGCGGCTGAAAGAGGACGTGCTGAAAAACGCCATGCAGCTGATCCAGTCGCTTGACCCGCGTCCCGGTCAGTCGATTAATACCAGCGAACCGGAATATGTCATCCCAGACGTGCTGGTGCGTAAAATCGGCGCCCGCTGGGTGGTGGAACTGAATGCCGACAGCGTGCCGCGCCTGAAGATTAACCAGCACTATGCTTCGCTGGGCGGTAGCTCTCGCAGCGACAGCGACAGCCAGTTTATTCGCAGCAATTTGCAGGAAGCCCGCTGGCTGATAAAAAGTCTGGAGAGCCGCAACGATACGCTGCTGAAGGTCACGCGCTGCATCGTCGACCAGCAGCAGGCTTTCTTCGAGCAGGGTGAAGAATTTATGCGTCCTATGGTGCTGGCGGATATCGCCTCCGCCGTAGAGATGCACGAATCGACGATTTCACGCGTTACTACGCAAAAATACCTGCACAGCCCACGCGGTATTTTTGAACTGAAATATTTCTTCTCCAGTCACGTGAACACCGAAAGCGGCGGCGAAGCCTCTTCCACGGCCATTCGCGCGCTGGTGAAGAAATTGATCTCGGCGGAGAATCCCGCCAAGCCTCTTAGCGACAGCAAGCTGACCACCCTGCTCTCCGACCAGGGGATCATCGTGGCCCGCCGCACCGTCGCGAAGTACCGAGAGTCTTTATCCATCCCGCCCTCAAATCAGCGCAAGCAGCTGGTCTGAACGAACAGATAAGGAAGAGCTTATGCAACTCAATATTACCGGGCAGAATGTTGAAATTACCGAGCCTTTACGTGAATTCGTGGTGGCTAAATTCGCCAAGCTGGAGCAATACACTGACCGTATCGGGCAGGTTTATATTGTGTTGAAGGTGGAAAAGGTGACGCAGGTCGCCGATGCGACGCTGCACGTCAGCGGTGGTGAGTTGCACGCCACCTCGGAAGAAAAAGATATGTATGCGGCGATTGACGGCCTGATTGACAAGCTGACACGCCAGCTGAATAAACATAAAGACAAGCTGAAGCAGCATTAATTACCCTTGCAGCATTGATTATTTTTTCGCCACCCTTATCTGATAAGAATGTGGTGTAAACTAACCGGCTCGTCTTCTGATTGCAGAAGGCGGGCCGTTAATCAACGGGCATAATGCATTCGACTGATGGCCTGCCGAACGATCGGGCAGCGCCGTTTTGCCAGGCGGAAGTGAATACCTAAGTGAACCTATGATGAACAATGACCTGACACTGGAACTGAGCTCGGTCCTGAGCCTTTCCTGTACCCGCAACGGCGTGCACTGCCAGAGCAAAAAGCGGGCGCTGGAAATTATCAGCGAGCTGGCGGCCAAACAGCTTAATCTGCCGCATCAGACGATCTTTGAAGCGATCCTGACGCGTGAACGTATGGGCAGTACCGGTATAGGTAACGGCATCGCGATCCCACACGGCAAGCTGGTGGAAGATACGCTGCGCGCGGTAGGCGTGTTTATCCGTCTCGATCAGCCGGTAGCCTTCGACGCTATCGATAATCAACCGGTCGATCTGCTTTTCGCCCTGCTGGTGCCTGCCGATCAGTGTAAAACGCATCTGCACACGCTCTCGCTGGTCGCAAAACGTCTGGCCGATAAAACGGTCTGCCGCCGACTGCGCGCTGCGCAAAGCGATGAAGAGCTGTTTGCTATCATGGCAGAGGAACCACAAGCCGCCTCTTAAGCCTTTAGTGGGCCGGTCTGTCGGCCCGAGCGTATGCACAGGGAAGTTCCCCGTCCCTTTGGAAAGGCTTCAAATCAGGAGAATAAGTCATGGTGCTGATGATCGTCAGCGGGCGTTCTGGTTCCGGTAAGTCCGTCGCGTTGAGGGCGCTGGAGGATATGGGCTTCTACTGCGTGGATAATCTGCCCGTGGTGCTGCTGCCGGAGCTGGCCAGGTCACTGGCGGATCGTAACATCTCGGCGGCCGTCAGTATTGACGTGCGCAATATGCCAGAGTCGCCGGAAATCTTTGAGAAAGCGCTGACCGGCCTGCCCGACAGCTTTTCGCCGCAGCTGCTGTTCCTGGATGCCGATCGCAATACGCTGATCCGGCGCTACAGCGATACCCGACGCCTGCATCCGCTTTCCAGTAAAAATCTTTCGCTGGAAAGCGCCATCGATGAAGAGAGCGATCTGCTGGAGCCGCTGCGCTCGCGTGCGGATCTGATCGTCGATACCTCGGAGATGTCGGTGCACGAGCTGGCCGAAATGCTGCGCACGCGCCTGTTAGGCAAGCGGGAACGTGAACTGACGATGGTGTTTGAATCCTTCGGCTTCAAGCACGGTATTCCGATCGATGCCGATTACGTGTTCGACGTCCGCTTTCTGCCGAACCCGCACTGGGATCCGAAACTGCGGCCGATGACGGGGCTGGATCGTCCGGTGGCCGCTTTCCTGGATCGTCATACCGAAGTGCACAATTTTATCTATCAGACGCGCAGCTATCTTGAACTCTGGCTACCGATGCTGGAAACCAACAACCGCAGCTATCTTACCGTGGCGATTGGCTGTACCGGCGGCAAGCATCGCTCGGTTTATATTGCCGAACAGCTTGCTGACTATTTCCGCTCGCGCGGCAAGAACGTGCAGTCCCGTCATCGTACTCTGGAAAAGCGCAAATCATGACCGTCAAACAAGTGGTTGAGATCAAAAACAAGCTGGGTATGCACGCCAGACCGGCGATGAAGCTGTTTGAACTGGTGCAAAGCTTTGATGCCGAGGTGCTGCTGCGCAACGAGAGCGGCACGGAAGCGGAAGCCAGCAGCGTTATTGCACTGCTGATGCTGGATTCGGCGAAAGGCGGACAGATTGAGATTGAAGCCAGCGGGCCGGAAGAAGAAAAAGCGCTGGCGGCGGTGATCGAACTCTTTAACGCTGGCTTCGACGAGGATTAATCAGCCGCTCAGACGCGCTCAGCGCCCCTGAGCGCGGTTCTTGACCCTCAAGCGTACCTTTTCCTCTCGACGTGGCTTATTACGCCTCTAAGCACGGTGCTTTCTCCACAGCGTACCTTTTCCTCTTGGCATGGCTTATTACTCCCCTGAGCGCTGTCCTTGCTCGTGATGCTCTGCACACACTTATGCGCCCCTGAGCATGGTTATTTCTTTCAGGCTACCTTTCTGTCAGCGTAGCTTATGCGCGTTCAGAAAACCTTCTCCGCCCAGCTGGCGCATCTGGCGTAAGATCCACTGCTGCCGCTGGCGCACATAGGCCGACGGCGCGTCGGCGCGAAAACGGATCGGGTTCGGCAACACGGCCGCCAGCAATGCCGCTTCCGCCATTGTCAGGCGACTGGCGGGCTTATGAAAATAGCGTTGCGATGCCGCTTCCACGCCAAATACGCCCTCGCCGAACTCCGCTACGTTCAGATAGACCGTCAAAATGCGCCGTTTTGTCCACACGGTTTCGATCGCAACCGTCAGGCCCGCTTCCAGTCCCTTACGTATCCAGCTGCGCCCGTCCCATAAAAAAACGTTCTTTGCGGTCTGCTGCGATAGCGTAGAAGCGCCGCGCATGCGGGTCTCTTCACCATCCAGCACCGACTGGATCGCCTGTACGTCAAATCCCCAGTGGTCGGGAAATTTTTGATCCTCTGAGGCGATAACCGCCAGCGGCATCCAGGGAGAGATATTTTTCATCTCTACCCAGTCTGAATGCGCGACATAACGGAAATCGCCGCTCAGCCAGGCGCCAATCTGCCTTTCTGCCATCACGGCAGAGAAAGGTACGGGCAAAAAAGAAAAAAGCAGGATCCCGGCGATCGCGATCCCGGCCAGGCCGATCGTCACTCGTAACGCCCAGGTTTTTAGCCGCTGTCCGCTGGTTTTTTTGCGCTGCTTCATTAACATTTATCCATAATGATCTTATGAATTCCTGTAACAGGAACCCGTTCGTACAATGTAAAAAAGCGATGCGGGGCGCAACGCATTTGACTTAATGTAAACGTTTGCATGCGCTTACAACTTGAAGCACTTTGTAAATGTATTAAGTGCTTCAATCACTTCCGCGCATTCGGAATCGGTTCCATGCCGTAAACGAACCTGTAGCGATGAAGAAACAATCAACGCGGTCCGTCCGCACAATGCCAACCAATTCATTCATGAACCTTATAAATTGCGTGAGTTAGCTTTTGCTAATTTTATCTTAAAGGCCCCTCAGAATGGCTGTGGGCCCAGGTTATGCTTTTCGGTTGGTGAGCGAAAATTGCGCCTTAAGTTAAAAGGATTACGATAAAAACATGTTTATTAATCGTTAATTCCTTCCAATATCACTTTCCATTTTGTTGTACCGTGCGGTTTCACAAGAGAGACACCAATCTCACAAAAAGAACATGTTTTACATGGAGTTAAATATTTGCCAGGCGAGGTGAAATTCTTTTAGCATCACTGCTAGCGATCAATGGAACCGGTTACCTGAATACGTCAATCAAAACCGGACAAAAACTGGCACAATTGTACAATTTTTGCGCAAGATCGCGAATAAATTCATTCCGTGCTTGACTGTATCATCAAATTAATGTTTTCTGTCTGGAAACGCTGCTCCACATCACACATTTTAATGAATCTTGTAACATGTGATGGGAGTTTTGCTAAGGTAGTTCCTGAGCGTTTTACCCAATACCGCGCCTGCGCTTCGATACTCTTACTTTAAGAACAGCGTAGGCCTCAAGTTTCCCTGGTGTTGGTGCAGTATTCGCGCACCCCGGCCTCGGTCGGGGTCATTTTTTTTGGGCCTTTGATACCCATTCCCGCAGTACCGCAACGTCGTTACGCCACTCGTGTTTCAGCTCGTCAATCCACTCCTGCACATTGTCCCACCACGCCGGTAGCTCAGGGCTTTGGATCTGTTTCGCCAGCTGCTGTAAATGGACCAGACCAACCGATCCCGCCGCGCCCTTGATCTTGTGCCCTTCTTCCGCAATGCCTTTTTGATCGCGCGCGGTCATGTTCAAATCCAATACTTCCAGATAACCTGGCATCATCTTTTCAAACATTTCCAGACTCTGCACAATCAGCTGCGGCCCAACCAGCTCGATATACTGCTCCAGCATGGTGATATCCAGCAGCACGGGCGCGTCAGAGTGAGAAGCTTCCGCCGGCTCGTCCTCCTGCTCCTGGTAGTCCCAGTACTTCTGGATAATGGCGGTCAGCGCCGGTACCGCCAGCGGTTTACTCAGCACGTCGTCCATGCCCGCGTCCAGATACTCTTTTTTATCTTTAAGCACGTTAGCGGTGAGCGCCACCAGCGGCGGCAGCTGTTGATGGCCGTAGCGCCGATGGATTTCCCTCGCCACGTCAAGGCCGGTCATATCCGGCAGCTGAATATCCAGCAGCACCAGGTCAAACTCTTCGGGATCGAACATCGTCAGCGCTTCTGCGCCCGTCATGGCCACTTCAACGCTGTTGCCCAGCTTCTCCAGTACCGAACGCGCTACGACCACGTTCAGCTCGATATCCTCAACCAGCAGGACGTGCAGCGCCGGTAGCGGCATATCGTCCGCAGGCTGCTCGGCCTCATGCTGCGTCACGACGCGCGGCGCATTAACCGTCAGCGTAAAGCAGGAGCCCTTACCGGGCGCGCTGCGCACGCTGATATCTCCGCCCATGCTCTGCGCCAGACGACGCGAAACCGCCAGCCCAATGCCGGTGCCGGTCGCCGGTTTGCCGCCATGCTGATCTTTCACCTGATAATACATGGCGAAGATTTTGTCCTGCTCATCCTGCGGGATCCCCATGCCGGAATCTTCCACCTCAAAGCGCAGACAATCCTCGCCCTGATAGGCCACCCGCACGATAATGCTGCCCTGCTGGGTAAATTTCACTGCGTTACCGATCAGGTTCCACAGGATCTGACGCAGCCGCGTGCCGTCGGTGATAATTTTATGCGGCAGCGGCGGATGGGCGTCGAGCACGAACTTCAGTCCTTTCGGCTGGGCCAGCAGGCCGGAGAGATTCTCCAGATCCGCCAGGAAGCCGGTAAAATCAACCGGCTGGTTATCCAGCTGCACCTTGCGGCGCTCGATCTTATCCATTTCGATAACGTCATTGAAAATATTGCCCAGCGTGATGGCCGAGACGTGGATGGTTTTCAGGTATTTCAACTGCTCCGGATTCAGCTCGGTATCCAGCAGGATACGGCTCAGACCGACGATGCCGTTAAGCGGCGTACGAAGCTCGTGGCTGATCGTAGAGATAAAGGTGGTCTTTTCCCTGCTCGCGTTCTCTAAAGCGTCCTGATAGCGTTTACGCTCGGTTATATCGCGTCCAAAGCCCATCAGCCCGCTGCGTTTACCTACGCGGTCGTAATAAGGCACTTTACGGATCTCAAAGCAGGCCTTGCGGCCATCGGGATACTGCAGCCACTGCTCGTAGGTCAGCGAAACATTGTGGCGAAAGACCTTCTCGTCCGTTTCCAGCACTTTGGTGGCGGCATCACGATCGTAGACATCGTGCGGCGTCAGGCCAATAAGCTGCTTCTCGCTTTTGCCCGTCAGCAGCTCCATGGCCCGGTTGCAGCCGGAAAACTGCTGATCGATATTGCGGTAGAACACCAGATCGGGCGAGGCGTCCAGAAACGAACGCAGGAAAGAAGACTGCTGCTCCAGCTCAATCTGCGCCTGCTCGCGCCTGGTCATCTCTTCCGTCAGTTTGTCCATCACCTGCAGGCGCGCTTTTTCCGCCTTGATACGATCGGCGATCTCCTGATTGAGCTGGGTAATGTTTTCCTTCATCTGCTGGTTTAGCTCCAGATCGCGATGGCGCATCTCTTCAAGCTTATCCACCAGGCGCGCCAGGCGCTGCCGCGACTCCTCCAGCTGCTCAACCACCACCGACAGGAAATAGACGGCCCATGGCGTTATCAACAACCCGAAAAAGACCGAGCGAACCATATCGATGCTTTCTACATGTCCGCGCAGCACCATCGTGACCGCCATCTGCACGATCATTGCCAGCACCACCAGCGCAGAAGCCAGCAGCAAAGAAAAGCGCACCAGCCCCAGCTTCACCATTAAATCGACGTAGTACTGGGCTAACAGACGAATTTGTTTCATAAAAGGTCCCTTCGAGAGCAATACCGTCAATCATACCGCAAAAGCTTAAAAGACAAAGGTCACGGCCCCCTGCGCAGGCTGCACCACTGCGGTGCAGCCTGAAAGCAATGCCACAATTGACGTTCCGCGCGCCTGTCAAAAGACAGGTCAGTATCGTCTCCGGCCATCCGCTAAGCCTGCCGCCATTTAGCGCTGGAGAAGCATGACCGTCTGGCGAACACCGCCGCTGTTTTGCGCTATTAAGCGTGACCGCGACCCGCGCGGCCGTTGACTTTGGTTACCAACAGACTTTGTAACAGCGGTACAGGGTATACGCGGTTGAGCACCATCGGTACGCGAAAAGTGATGTTTAACCTGTGCATAGCCCGTTTTGCCTTAAGTGCATTATCCGTTTTTGCAATTCATAGCGATAAGCGCCTGCCGCCGCGCTTTCGCCTGAATCGCAATGAATAAAAATTCACATTAAACGTGGATGCAATCAAAACCAGCCTGATTAATTTTACTAATGATGCACGGGAGTTTAATTCAAATAAGCCTCCCCGTTAAAAACAGCCGCTTTCAATGATTAAGGCTACTTTATTAGCATTTTCTGCTGGCAATACCCCCAGCACCAGCATGGTGCAGAGATTTGCGCCCTGCACTACAGTGAGACAGTTCACACTTCCCGGGGGATAAATGACGAAACTATACACAGAAAAAATCGTTATAAAATATTTAAAAACAATAACTTACTTAAAAGACACCTCTACAAAGCCCCCCTAAGCACGCTATTTGACCTGAGTACGCTTTCCCGATAAGTTGGAATTTCGCTGGAAGCGTTCCTGACGGGCCAGTGTCTCGGCATATCTATGCAGCAAGAAGACTCCCCAGGCTTTCTCCTCTCAGAGACCCGGAAAATAACGAGCAGCTCCCTTCAGCATGGCCTGAAGAGAACATGCCCGGCGCACAGTCGCCCACTTAAAAGCAGTCAGGAAAAAAACGATACAGAGCCAGGGGAGTCTTCTCCATTGCATTCTGTGCCTGAAATAACGTAGGTAATGTCAAAGAAGTCAGGAGGTCTGCCATGTCCAATCCAAAAGCGTTTCCCTATGGTCTGTATGACCCATCGAAAGAAAACGACAGCTGCGGCGTCGGTTTCATTACCCGTAAGGACGGCGAGCAGACCCATGAAATTCTTCAGATGGCGCACAGCGCGCTCTGCACCGTGCCGCATCGCGGCGGCATGTCTGCCGAGGGCGTAGGCGACGGCGCAGGTGTTAACGTTGATATTTCACTGCACTTTTTCCGCAAAATTACCGGCATGCCGCTCAATTCCGGTCGCTTTGGCGTCGGTAACTTTTTCGTGCCGAAAGACGATGCGCTGCGCGCCAACGCCGAAGGGCTGGTAGAAGAGACGCTGGCCGCACACGGGCTGGAGGTGATCCTTAAGCGCGAGCTGCCGCTGGATACCAGCGTATTGCGTCCGGCCGCCCTTCAGTTCCAGCTGCCTATCGTTCAATGGATTTTTAACGCGCCTGCCGATGTGGCAGACCAGACCGCCTTTGAAAAACGTATTTATCGCGCCCTGCTGGCTATCGAAGCGCGCGCCTTTACCGAAAGCGAATTCGGCGGGCTTTACCCGCTTTCTCTTTCGTCACGTACCCAGGTGTTCAAAGCGCGCCTGAACTCCAATGAAGTGATCCCCTATTTCAAAGATCTGACCGATCCGGATCACCAGGTGCGCGGCCTGTTTTTCCATACCCGTTTCTCGACCAATACCGATCCGCATACCACAATGGCTCAGCCGTTCCGCCTGATGGCGCACAACGGCGAGCTGAACACAGATCGTAAAAACCGCATCGCCGAAGCCGCGCTGGCGCTGGCTCGCGGCAAGAAGATCGTCCGGCCGAAGGGGCAGTCCGACAGCTCGCGTCTGGATCAAAGCATCCACAGCCGTCTGATGGAAGATAACCTCGATTTAATCAACGCCGTGGTTTCAATGATGCCGCCCGCGTGGGAAAACGACGATACGCTGTCGCCGGAAGTGCGCGCTATGCTGGAGTATTTCTCGCTGTACGAAGAGAAAAACGATGGCCCGGCCGCGCTGATTTTCGGCAACGGCGACGTCATCGGCGCGCGTCTGGATCGTCTTGGCCTGCGACCGCTGCGCTCGGTGGAAACCGCCGAGTATATCGGCGCGATGTCCGAAGCCGGCCAGATCGCCTTCCCGCCGGAGAGCGTGCTGCGTCGCGGCCGTATCGAAGCGGGCGGGATGCTCTATTACGATCACAGCGAAAAGCGCAGCTACACCACCCTGGAGGCGCTGGAAAAACTGGCGGCGGAAAAAGATTATCCGACGCTGCTGGCGCAGGCGCGCGTAACGCTGAGCGATCTGCCTGTGGTGCCGGCGGAAATTCAGGGTTCGCCTTTGCGCTACAGCGGCGACCTGAAAACCTATCAGCGCTTTGTGGCCTACTACTACAACCAGGAAAGCTTCAAGTTCATGATGGATCCGATGCTGGCGACCGGCGCGGAGAAAATTTCCGCCATGGGCTACGGCAACGCCATCAACGGGCTTTCCGATCATGAAGGCGGCATGGCGCACTACTTCTCGCAGCGTTTTGCGCAGGTAACCAACCCGCCGCTGGACTCCATCCGCGAAGTGGACGGCATGACGCTGCGCGTCGCGCTGGGCGCCAAGCCGCATCTGGGCCGCAGCAAAGGCCGGCAGATTATCGTGCCGACGCCGATCCTGACGCATCTGGATATGTTGCAGCTGCGTGAGCAGGACGTGGCGCCATACGCCCGTTTCGATATGCTTTATCGTCCGGTCGTGGGCAGCGATGCGCAAAGCCGTGCCGATAACGCCGCCGCGCTGGAGCAGGCCATTGACGATCTGGCGCAGCAGGTGGTGGATTTTGCCCGTGAACAGGGCGGGATCGCGGTGCTGACCGACCGTCATATCTCGAGCGAGCGCGCCGCCATACCGATGCTGCTGGTGGTTTCCGCCATTAACCAGCGTCTGGTGCAGGAAGGCCTGCGTCTGGACGTGTCGCTGGTGGTCGAGAGCGGACAGAGCATCTCTTCGCACCATATCGCCGCCGCGCTGGGCTTTGGCGCGTCCGCTATCTATCCACTTGGCGTGCAAATGCGCGCCGAGGAGAAATATGGCGAAGGCGAAGAAGGCAACAAAGCCTTTAAGCGCTATGCCAAAGCGGCTGAAAAAGCGCTGATGAAAACCATGGGCAAGGTTGGCCTCTGTACGGTTGAAAGCTACAGCTGCGGCGAATTCTTCGAGCCTAACTTCCTGGATACGGAAGATCGGGTGCTGAAGAAATATTTCCCGAATATCAAAACGCCGGTCGGCGGCGCGGGCTTCGCCACTATCGCGCAAATGGCCGTGGACTGGCACCAGAGCGCGCTAAGAATTCAGGGCGAATCAGAAGTGCCACTGCTGGGCCTGTTTAAAGAGCGTGCCGAAGGCGCGGGTCACTCTTACGGCACTATCGCGGTGCGGACGTTTATCGATATGACGGAGCAGCCGCTGCGCTTTGTCGACAAACCGCGTGAAGAAGATGAGTTTATTCGTCTGCTGACGCTGGCCCGTCTGGATAACGCTTTTAATATCAAGCCGGACTCCTTCGCCGACAGCAGCTTTAAGCGTATCCCGAATGCGACCATCGACAGCTTTACCATCACGCAGGACTACCGTGAGTTCTCCAGCCAGATGCAGGAAGAGCGTAAACGTCGTCCGGCGGCGCTGCGCGATATCCTGACCTTCCCGGCGGATCTGACCCACGTGGACAGCGAAGCGGAGTTTTCGCGCAAGCTGGGCCGTTACTCGCTGATCAACAACGGGTTTGCCGTGCGCGGCCTGCTGTGCGAAGCCACTGACGGCAGCGAAGGCCGCTTTACGCTGCGGCTTTCCGACACCATCAAGGGGCTGAAAACCGAGGTGGAACGTCTTTCCGCCCTGCTGGGCGCGCTGAAAGGCCGTTTCGCCGACGAGATCGCCAGCGGTGAAGTCACGGCGAACGGTCTGCATATTATTGCCAGCGGCAAAGCGGCGGACTATCTGTCGCGTATGTTTACCACGTCGCCTTCGCTGCCGTTAAGCGAAGTGCAGCCGGCCAGCGAAATCACCCGCACCTTTGCTTCCGGCGCAATGAGCCACGGCGCGCTGGTGGCCCCGGCCCATGAGGCGGTGGCGCACGGCACCAATATGGTCGGCGGCATGAGCAACTGCGGCGAAGGCGGCGAGCACTATTCGCGTCACGGCACTATCCGCGCTTCGCGCATCAAGCAGCTGGCCTCCGGTCGTTTCGGCGTTTGGGCAGCCTATCTGGCGGATCCGATGCTGGAAGAGCTGGAAATCAAAATCGGCCAGGGCGCCAAGCCCGGCGAAGGCGGTCAGCTGCCTGCGGCCAAAGTCACCGTGGAGATCGCGGCAGCGCGCGGCGGCACGCCTGGCGTGGAGCTGGTTTCGCCGCCGCCACACCATGACACCTATTCCATCGAGGATTTGGCGCAGCTGATCCACGACTGTAAAGCGGCGCGCGTGCGCGTTATCGTCAAGCTGGTGTCGTCTGAAGGCATCGGCACCATCGCCGTCGGCGTGGCGAAAGCGGGCGCGGACGTGATTAACGTGGCGGGCAACACCGGCGGCACCGGCGCGGCTTCGGTCACCAGCCTGAAATATACCGGCCGCGTGGCGGAAATCGGCATCGCGGAAGTGCATCAGGCGCTGTGCGCCAACGGCCTGCGTGACAAAGTGCTGCTCCGCAGCTCCGGCGCGCAGCAAACCGGCAGCGACGTGGTGAAATCCGCGCTGTTGGGCAGCGACAGCTTCGAATTCGGCACCACGGCGCTGATGATGCTGAAGTGCGTAATGGCGAAAAACTGCAACGTGAAATGCCCGGCCGGTCTGACCACCAACGCCGAAGCCTTTGACGGCGATCCTCGCCAGCTGGCGCAGTATTTTATGAACGTGGCGCATGAAGTGCGTGAGATCCTGGCGCGTCTTGGCCTGCGTTCGCTGCGCGAAGCGCGCGGCCGTTCCGATTTGCTACACCTGATGGATCACCCGCTTGAAGTCGGCAAGCTGGATCTGCGCGCCATGCTTACCGTGGTGCCGGAAATCAAAATCATGCAGCCGGTCTATCTGGAAAAAGATTACGAGCTGGACGATGGCTGGATCGCACAGGTAGAGCGCGCGCTGGCAACGGCAAGCGTTATCGAACTGGGCAACGGCATCACGCTGAACAACCGTAACAAGAGCGTCGGCGGCCAGCTGGCTATCGATATTGAACGCCTGCTGAACCATAAGCTGAGCAAAGCGGAACTGGCGGCGATGCCTGCCGCGCTGGCCGACGATCGGGGCCGCCACTATCTGGCGCCGGAAACGGTGAAGATCGCCACGTCCGGCTCGGCCGGGCAGTCCTACGGCGTCTTCTGCAACGACGGCATGCAGCTGCGCCATCGCGGCACCTGTAACGACGGCGTGGGCAAAGGCCAGTGCGGCGGCGAAATCGTGGTGATGTCGCCAGGCGGCGGCTCGCAGGATGCGGAAGGCAACGTATTAATCGGTAACTTCGCGCTGTTCGGCGCCACCGGCGGCCGACTGTTCGTTCAGGGACAGGCGGGCGACCGCTTCGCCGTGCGTAACTCCGGCGCCACGGCGGTAGTCGAAGGCGTGGGCGATTTCTGCTGCGAATATATGACCAACGGCGCGGTGCTGAACCTGGGCACCTTCGGCACCGGCTTCGGCAACGGCATGAGCGGCGGCTTCGCTTATCAGTACGACCCGTACCGCAAGCTGGCGAGCCATGCGGCAGGCGACTCCGTGCTGTTCGGCTCCATCACGGATAACGACGAGATGGCCAGAACCCACAAAGATGCGGTGCTGACCATGCTGCGCTGGCATCTTGCGGCGACCGGTTCGCCGCGTGCGGCCTGGCTGCTGACGCACTGGGAAACCGAGTGCCAGCACTTTGTCTACGTGATGCCGCGTTCGCTGCTGCTTTATCAGGACAGCAAGGAAATCCTCAAGGCGAAAGCGCGTAAGGATCTGCTGGAAGAGCTGTCTACCGCGATGGCCGCCCACCAGGTGGCGAAGTTTAAAGCCGCCTGGCGGAACAAATCCGCTATCGCCAACGGCGCGGTACCCGCTTACGGCGCGACCGATACGCCGGAGATGTTTGTCCTGCTGAACAACTACACCGTGCTCAGCTTTGCGCAACAGCTCGCGCTCTCTCGCCTGCCGAAAGGCACCTCGGTGAATAACGTCGCCGTGGAAAAAGCGGTACGCAACCTGCTGATGACGGAAGATTTCGCACTGGTCAGCAAGCTACAGCGTCATGCGCGCTCGGCAATTGAAAACTACAGCGATGACGAGCTGGCCTGTCTGATTGCCGCCAAACGCATGGCGGATTACAAAGCGGCGCTGACGCAGCGCAATATCCGCTCGATGGATAGCCTGGCGACCTATGGCTGGATTATCTATCAGGATGCGCGCAACCGCGAAGTGTTGGGAGGACTGCCGGACTTTGAGGAGCTGTTCGCCCGCGCCGCGCTGCCGGAGATTGCTGCTGCCGTCGGGAAACTCTCCTGACGATCGGCTCCTGTTTATATGACGGATCGAGTAAAGAAAACAGATGAAAATTCCTTACATTCCTGAAGACGCGCCGTTTAACGGCGAGCAGAAATACTGGCTGGCGGGTTTCCTTGCCGGATTACATTCACGTCTGCTGGTGCTGGAAGAGCGCCCGCAGGCCGACAGCGGCACCGGCGCGGCGGCCACCACGCAGCTGCATATTCTGTTCGGCTCGCAAACCGGCAATGCGGAAGCGCTGGCGCAGAGCGCGGCGAAAGCCGCCCGCGACAGCGGGCTGGTGCCGGTGGTACAGGCGCTGGGCGAAGTGGACATTGAGATTTTCGCCTCGATGCGGCACGTGCTGGTGATCACCTCAACCTATGGCGAAGGCGAAATGCCGGATAACGCCCAGCTGTTCTGGCAGGCTATCTCCGCCAGCACCGCGCCGCGTCTTGAGCAGATGAACTTCGCCGTGCTGGCTATTGGCGATACCGGTTATGACGGCTTCTGCCAGGCGGGTAAATTTATCGATATGCGTCTGGAGCAGCTGGGCGCGAAGCGTCTTTACGATCGCATTGACTGCGATATTGACTATGAAGAGCCTTCGCACCAGTGGCTGACCGCCTCTATGCCGCAGTTTGCCGCCAGCGCGGGCAGCAGCGGCAAAGCGCTGGAAAACCGTCCCGAAGCGCCGGTTATTCCGGGCAGCAACAAGCAGAATCCTTATGCGGCCGCGCTGGTTACCAACCGACGCCTGTCGGGGCCGGATTCTGATAAAGATATCCGCCACTATGAGTTCGATCTCACCGATAGCGGCCTGAAATATGAAGCGGGCGATGCGCTGGGCGTTATCCCGGTTAACGACCCGACGCTGGTTAGCCTGCTGCTGGCGCAGCTGAAGGCGGACTACGATACGCCGGTATCCGGCTATGACCGCAGCCTGGGCGATCTGCTGACCTATCAGTTTGAAATTTCCGAACCTTCACGCAAGCTGATTGAGTGGGTAGGCCAGAACACCACCAACCAGGAGCTGCGTCACGTGCTGCAGCATGACGATAAAGATGCCATGGGCGTCTGGCTGTGGGGCAAAGATTCGCTGGATCTGCTGCAGCTGGAGCTGGCGCGTTCCATCGGCATTCCTGAGTTTGTGGCGCTGCTGCGTCCGTTGCAGCATCGCGCCTATTCCATCTCGTCCAGCTCGAAGGCGCATCCAAACCAGGTGCATCTCACTATCGCTTCGGTGCGCTATCACAGCGCGGGTCGCGCGCGCAGCGGCGTCTGTTCCACCTATCTGGCGGAACGCGTGGGTCGGGGCGAAAAACCATCGATCTTTATTTCGCCTAACAAAGCTTTTCGCGTTCCCGCAGACGGCAATACGCCGCTGATTATGGTTGGCCCCGGCACCGGCATCGCGCCCTTCCGCGCCTTTTTGCAGGAGCGTGAGGCAACCGGCGCTAAAGGTAAAAACTGGCTGTTCTTTGGCGACCAGCGCCTTGAGCATGACTTTATCTATCGCGACGAGCTGCTGAACTGGCAGGAAAAAGGCGTGTTGAACCGTCTGGATCTGGCCTTCTCGCGCGATCAGGCGAAAAAAATCTACGTGCAGAACCGTATGATGGAACAGGGCGCGGAGCTGTATGCGTGGCTACAGGAAGGCGCCTGTTTTTACGTCTGCGGCGATGCGTCACGAATGGCCAAAGATGTGGATAAAGCGCTGTACGAGGTTATTGCCCAGTTCGGCGGCCTGTCGGCAGAGCGCGCGGCGGACTATATCGATCAGCTGAAGAAAGAGAAACGCTACCTGCGCGACGTCTATTGATCTTCACTGCTGGCTGGGCAGCCGCTCAGCCAGCCGTTTCTTTCTGCTCTTCCGTAAGATATCTCACCACGACAGCGGGATTACCTGCTGCAACCGCGTAGTCCGGGACGCTGGTTCTTACCACGCTGCCCGCGCCAATCACCGCATGTCGCCCCACCGTGACGCCAGGCAGAATAATGGCATTCATGCCGATCCAGCTGTGTTCCTTGATCAGTACCGGCCTGACGGGCGTTCTCGCCGCCTCGTCGTCCGTCCCGCGAGCAAGCAGCGGATGACCGCTGCTGTCCATCAGCGTGACGCCTGGCCCAAAGGTTACATGATCCTCAACCGTCACGTTCTGCCAGGCGATAATGGCGGTTCCCTGCAGCACGCAGCCGGCACCGATAATAATTTTCCCCGCCTCAAAGCCGTTACGCTTCACCAGCGTCAGCTTAACCCGCCCGCAGTGAAAGGCTACCCGGTCCAGCGACTCCAGATAAGCGCCCTCGCCCAGCGAAATGCAGCGGGAAAAATCCGCCAGATCGATATAGTCTTTGTGGTACGTTTTATCTTTTACCCAGGTGAGCGTAATATCAGGCTCGCCAGAGAAACTCACCCCTTTAGCTAGCGAAGAACAGTGTTTAAAAGCGGTCGATTCAGGCGTGATAGAGATATTTTCGTATAAAGGCATCGTTTTCTTCCCGGTTTTGATCGGCATAGTGGCGGATAACTTTATTTAGCGAAAACTTGCTTTCGCCCAGATCGCAGCCATAAAAAGCGGTCTGCCAGAGCTGATATTTCTGATGAATTTTCTTGCCGGCAATTTCCGATTCGTTTTTATGGTCCGCAATCTGTTTTTGATGCGGGCAGTGTACCGAACATATTTCCCGGTCAACGATAAATCGGTTGTTTTGTAAAAACAGCCGTACGCCTAAATCCACATCTTCACCGCCCCAACCGTTAAAATCCTCATCAAACAGCCCGGCTTTTATCAGCGCCTGGCGCTCCGCCGAGACGTGGCACGTCCAGAAAATATCAAAGGGTGCAGGCCATGAAGAAATATTATAGCCCAGCTCGTTATACTGCTGTTGCCGAATATCTTCTGCCTTCATCTCTTTAAAAAAGTTTACGGAAGCGCCGACATCCTCTGCACGAATAAAAGCATCCAGATCGGCCAGCATGGCGTCCGGCATTTCAAAACCGTAGACGTAGCCGATGCAGACGCCCGGCGTGCGGCTTTTCCGATGAATGCCGAGGTGCTTTTCCAGCGCGTCCTGCCGCAGCAGCACGCCGGAATCAATCAGCACGATATAGTCGCCTTCCGCCGCCGTAATACCGATGTTCCGCGCCTTTCCCGCGCGAAAACCGTTGTCGTACTGCCAGTAATAGCGAATATTCAGGCAGTCCTGATAGTCCTGACAAAGCTGACCGGTATTATCGCTACCGCCGTCATCCACGACGATAACTTCAAAAAAACGTTTATCCAGCGTTTGCCGCGTCAGCGCCTGTAGCGTTTTATTGAGCAATGCTTCTCGGTTATAGGTGGGTATAACTACGCTTATGGCTATTTCCATTCGCTGTATTCCTTAGCGCGCCACAAATCAACTGACAGTGAGTCAGTCAGAAAACATAAACAATAATTAACCTTTCCGTCTATTTCAATAATGTTAATTAAAGGAAATAATATTTATTGCTGTTTTTTGATAATGATCAATTGAATAATAAAAGTGATAACACATAAGGAACACAAAAAAGAGTAATTAAGGAAACTACTGTAATTTATTTTCTGAATAATCGTTTCTCAACAAGATAAAAAAAGAGAATATTTTCAGAAAATGCTGGAGCGAAATTTAATTTATTGTTGATTACCAGACATAAAAAAACCGGCCCTGTTCGGGGGCCGGTTTCGCTGTTACGTCTACTTCACCACGCGCAGCGCCGGGCGTCCGCCACGCGGCGGCGGCTCGTCATTGCCGTCATCATCCTGACCACTGTCGTCAGGGCGATCGCCGTCAATAACCGACATCACCGTTTCCGGTGACTCATCCTGCGCCGTAGCCGGGTTATATTCGCCCGCCTCTTCGTAGGCCGGTTCAGGCTCGAACATCGTGCCCGCGCCGTTTTCACGCGCGTAGATAGCCATCACGGCCGCCAGCGGCACCGAAACCTGACGCGGGACGCCGCCAAAGCGCGCGTTAAACGTCACCTCGTCGTTACCCAGCTCCAGATTGCCTACGGCACGAGGCGCAATATTCAGCACGATTTGACCGTCGCGTGCATACTCCAGCGGCACCAGCACGCCGGGGAGGTTGATATCCACCACCAGATGAGGCGTCAGCTGGTTGTCCAACAGCCACTCATAAAAGGCTCGCAGCAGATAGGGACGACGTGCGGTAAGTTGCGACATTTCCATATCAGCCCCGCGTATGCAGGCGCATTTCCCGTTCTGCTTCCGTCAGAGAAGCCAGGAAGGAATCACGTTCGAACACGCGCGTCATATAGCCTTTCAGCTCTTTCGAGCCGGCGCCGATCAGCTCGATGCCCATCTGCGGCAGACGCCACAGCAGCGGCGCCAGGTAGCAGTCTACCAGGCTGAATTCTTCGCTCATAAAGAAAGGCGTACGAGAGAACAGCGGCGCAATCGCCAGCAGCTCTTCGCGCAGCTGTTTGCGCGCGGCTTCCGCTTCCTGCGCCGTGCCGTTTTCCACTTTACGCATCAGGCTGTACCAGTCCTGCTCGACGCGATGCATCATCAGGCGGCTTTCGCCACGTGCGACCGGGTAGACAGGCATCAGCGGCGGATGCGGGAAACGCTCATCAAGGTATTCCATGATGATGCGGGATTCATACAGCGTCAGTTCACGATCGACTAACGTAGGAACGGTACGGTACGGATTGAGGTCAATCAGATCCTGGGGCAGGCTATCCATTTCTACCTGCTCGATCTCTACGCTGACACCCTTCTCCGCCAGCACAATACGCACCTGATGGCTAAAAATGTCAGTCGGACCAGAAAACAGCGTCATTACCGAACGTTTGTTGGCAGCGACAGCCATGTAAACCTCCAAGTTTATCCAGAAAATTACTGCGCAAGCCCGCCACACGGCGACCAGACGGCTAAATTGCCCCGGCTAACCCGGACGACGCTTCGTCTGTGCAGCCGCCCGGCTAATAGGCACAAAGTGTCACTCAGTTTACCAGATTTTAGCCAGCTTGTGGGGCAGGAATACGGATTTGACGGGAAAATGACAGAGCCCGTCGCGTTTTTACGAGCCAGGCCGAAAATCAGGCAAGAAAAAACCCGGTGCAGGCACCGGGTTTTTCGATAATCGATTCTGCAAGCGCAGAATAAATTAACGCTTGGAGAACTGTGGACGACGACGTGCTTTACGCAGACCGACTTTCTTACGTTCAACCTGACGGGCATCACGGGTAACGAAGCCTGCTTTACGCAGTTCGCCACGCAGTGACTCGTCATATTCCATCAGCGCGCGGGTGATACCGTGACGGATCGCACCAGCCTGACCAGAAATACCACCACCTTTAACGGTGACGTACAGATCGAATTTACCGACCAGGTCCAGCAGTTCCAGCGGCTGGCGAACTACCATGCGGGCAGTTTCGCGACCGAAGTACTGTTCCAGAGAACGCTGGTTGATAACGATGTTACCACTGCCCGGCTTGATAAATACGCGAGCGGTAGAGCTTTTGCGGCGACCAGTGCCGTAGTTTTGATTCTCAGCCATTGCCTGTAATCCCGATTAAATGTCAAGAACTTGCGGTTGCTGTGCCGCATGGTTGTGCTCGTTGCCCGCGTAAACTTTCAGTTTACGGTACATAGCACGACCCAGCGGGCCCTTTGGCAGCATGCCTTTAACCGCGATTTCAATCACACGCTCAGGACGGCGAGCAATCATCTCTTCGAAGGTCGCTTGCTTGATACCACCGATGTGGCCAGTGTGATGATAGTAAATCTTATCGGTACGCTTGTTGCCGGTTACAGCAACTTTGTCAGCGTTCAGAACGATAATGTAATCACCGGTATCTACGTGCGGAGTATATTCCGCTTTATGCTTACCGCGCAGACGACGAGCCAGCTCAGTCGCTAAACGACCTAAAGTTTTGCCCGTTGCGTCAACAACATACCAGTCACGTTGGACGGATTCTGGTTTAGCTGTAAAAGTTTTCATCTAAAAGCTTACCCAAATTAAGTTACACGTTGGTGAAATCCCAAACGCTTGAATAAACGGTTGAGGCTCACACGACCATCTCGACCAGCAAGCCCACCCCTTCGGATAGAGTTACTGGAACACAAAGAGTTTTGGGAAAAAAACCTTTGCTGTAACGTGGGGTCGCAAGATTATAGAGAAGTCGCCCGCAAAGCGCGACCCCTTTTTACAATTAAATGCGTCCCGACGCCGGGAAATTTAACGACTCATGGCAGGTGCGGCAGTCGGAGATACTCTTCGCTTTGCATCTCCTGCAGCCGCGAAACGCAGCGCTGATATTCAAACTTCAGCCGCGCGCCCTGATAGATTTCGTACAGCGTAGCCTCCGCCGAGACGACCAGCTTAACATGCCGTTCGTAAAACTCATCCACCAACGCTAAAAAACGTCGCGCCTGGTCTTCGGTTTTGTAGATCATCACCGGCACGTTAAACAGCAGCACGCTGTGAAAACGGCGCGACAGCTCAATATAGTCGTGCTGGCTGCGCCCTTCGCCGCACAGCGTCAGGAAATCCATCGCCACCACGCCTTCTGCCACGCCCAGCGTCGGCATCTTACGATGGTTGATCTCCAGCACGGGCTTATCGCTGCGATCGCTGCCGGCCAGCGCAACAAACATGCGGTCCATCTCTTTCGTGGTCGCCTCATTCAGCGGCATCATCCACAGATGGGCAGACGTCAGCGTGCGCAGGCGATAGTCGATGCCCGCATCCACATTCATCACGTCACAGTGTTGCTTTATCATCTCTATGGCTGGCAGAAAGCGTGCCCGCTGCAGGCCGTTGCGATACAGATCGTCCGGCGGAATGTTAGAGGTGGCGACCAGCGTGATCCCTCTGGCGAACAGCGCCTCCATCAGCGTGCCCAGCAGCATGGCATCAGTGATATCGGAAACGAAGAACTCATCGAAACAGAGCAGATCCGTTTCGCTTTTAAAGCGATCAGCCACGATCTGTAAAGGATCGCTGTGGCCCTGAAGGCCCGTCAGCTCTTCATGCACGCGCAACATAAAACGATGGAAGTGCAGCCGCTGCTTGCGCTCGCCAAGAATTGCCTGAAAAAACATGTCCATCAGCCAGGTTTTGCCCCGGCCGACGCCGCCCCACATATAGAGGCCGCGAACAGGCGTCTGCGGCTCGTTTTTGCCTTTTCCCATTAGCTTATTCAGCCGGCCAAACAGCCCTTTGGTTGGGGCGGCGGCGGCAGGTTCGCGCCGGCTCAGCGCCTGATAAATCCCATCCAGGCGGGTAACGGCTTCACGTTGAATATCATCAGGTTGATACTCGCCGTTTTCCAGCGCCCGTTGATAAAGCGCAAGAGGAGACTTCGTTTGCATAGATTCCCATTCCCTGAATTATTCGGTGCGTCAGGTGATTGATTGTCGAAAAAAAGGCCGTTCTACACTAAGCGATGCAGCGGCAGGATTCCACTTCCATGAGATTAGCGGTTATAGTGGCTGTTAACGGACTGGCATAAGGCCAGAGGTTTTTACGGAACGATGAAGACAACACGGGAGTTATTATGACCTGGGAATACGCGCTTATTGGCCTGGTAGCGGGAGTAATTATCGGTGCGCTGGCGATGCGTTTTGGTAACAAGAAACTGCGCGAGCAGCGCAGCCAGCAGTACGAACTGGAAAAAACCAAAGCCGAACTGGCTGATTATCGCGAAGAGCTGACCAGCCACTTCGCGCAGAGCGCCGAGCTGCTGGATAATATGGCGCGCGACTACCGCCAGCTTTATCAGCATATGGCGAAAGGTTCCAACGACCTGCTGCCGAACCTGCCGGGCGAAAAAAATCCGTTTGCTTATCAGCTGACCGAATCGGAAGCGGATAACGATCAGGTGCCGGTGCAGATGCCGCGTGATTACCCTGACAGCGCTACCGGCCTGCTGCGCGGCGAGCGTACGGCGCACGAGAAATAGAACGGACGCGTCCTGTGGTAAAGGGGGCGTTAATCGCCCCTTTTTACTCTTCTGCCCCTTGTGTCCTGGCTTCGTCCCGGATGCTCTCCCCCACTTTTTGCGAGTCTTAGCGATGAAGAAATCATTACTGTTGAGCGCATTAGCCCTGAGTATCAGCATGGGTTCAGCTCCGGCGGCGCAGGCCACGCTGCCGGCACAAATTCAGGGGCAGCCGCTGCCCAGCCTGGCGCCGATGCTGGAAAAAGTGCTGCCTGCGGTGGTCAGCGTCCACGTGGCGGGCACGCAGCCGACGCAAACGCAGGAAATTCCCGAGCAGCTGAAACGCTTTTTCGGGCAGGAAGGTCAGGACGGCGGCGACAGCAGCCAGCCTTTTGAAGGCCTGGCGTCCGGCGTGGTCATTAACGCCGAAAAGGGCTATATCCTTACCAATAATCATGTGGTTAACGGCGCGGATAAAATCAGCGTCCAGCTGAGCGACGGCCGGGAATTTGACGCTAAGCTTATTGGCCACGACGAACAGACCGATATCGCGCTGATCCAGGTCAGCGGCGCCAAAGGCCTGACGCAGGTAAAAGTGGCCGATTCCGACCAGCTGAAGGTCGGCGACTTCGCGGTGGCGATCGGCAATCCGTTCGGCCTTGGCCAGACGGCCACATCCGGCATCGTGTCGGCGCTGGGACGCAGCGGGCTGAATCTGGAAGGGCTGGAAAACTTTATTCAGACCGATGCGGCGATCAATCGCGGCAACTCCGGCGGCGCGCTGGTTAATCTTAACGGCGAACTGATCGGCATTAACACCGCTATTCTCTCTTCTGCCGGCGGCAATATCGGTATCGGCTTCGCTATTCCGGGCAATATGGCGATGAATCTGGCGCAGCAGCTGATCGAGTTTGGCGAGGTGAAACGCGGCCAGCTGGGCATTAAAGGCACGGAGATGACGGCGGAGATGGCGAAAGCCTTTAACGTTGACGCCCAGCGCGGCGCTTTCGTCAATGAAGTGCTGCCAGGCTCGGCGGCGGCTAAAGCCGGCATCAAAGCGGGCGATATTATTACCTCGCTGGATGACAAGCCGGTGGAAAGCTTTGCCGCGCTGCGGGTGAAAATTGGCACCACCGCGCCGGGCAAAGAGGTGAAGGTAGGCCTGCTGCGCGACGGCAAGCCGCAGACGCTGACCGTGAAGCTGGATAACAGCACCCAAACCGCCAGCACAGAGCTGCTGAACCCTGCGCTACAGGGCGCGACCTTGAGCGACGGCGCGGCGAAAGACGGCACCAAAGGCGTCAGCGTGGACAGCGTCGATAAAGGCACGCCGGCCGCGCAGTTCGGCCTGCAAAAAGACGATATTATCGTCGGACTTAACCGCACCCGCGTTGAAAATCTTGCCGACCTGCGCAAGCAGCTGGCGGCAAAACCTTCGCTGCTGGCGCTGAATGTTATCCGCAACGGCGAAAGCCTCTACCTGCTTTTACGCTAAAACTTCGGGCGGACACCTGCGCGTCCGCCCGACTCATGTTATCCTGCCCATCGTCTATTCATTCATCAGTTAAAGCCATGTTTCCTAAACTTATGCGTTCAGTGCTTCTTGGCCTGGTGGTAGCGGGCCTGCTGCTGGTCGCGCTGCCCGCGCTGCGCATCGGCAATAATTTTTTTACGCTAAAAGATGACAGCGCCAGCCAGAAGCCCGTCAGCTATAACGACGCCGTGCGCCGCGCCGCGCCTGCGGTGGTGAACGTCTATAATCGCAGCGCCAACGCGTCGGCCCATAACCTGGAGATCCGCACGCTGGGCTCGGGCGTGATTATGGACGGACGGGGCTATATCCTGACCAACAAGCATGTGATTAACGATGCCGATCAGATTATCGTCGCGCTGCAGGATGGCCGAATTTTTGAAGCCATGCTGGTAGGCTCGGACAGCCTGACCGATCTGGCCGTGCTGAAGATCACCGCTTCCGGCCTGCCGGTTATTCCTGTTAATCCTAAGCGAGTGGCGCATATCGGCGATCTGGTGATGGCGATAGGCAACCCTTACAACATTGGCCAGACGGTTACGCAGGGCATCATCAGCGCGACCGGCCGCGTAGGCCTCAGCCCTTCCCGCTATCAGAACTTCCTGCAAACCGATGCCTCTATTAATAAAGGCAACTCCGGCGGCGCGCTGATTAACTCACTGGGCGAACTGATGGGCATTAACACGCTGTCGTTCGATAAAAGCAACGATGGCGAAACGCCGGAAGGCATCGGTTTTGCCATCCCTACCGCGCTGGCGGCGAAAATCATGGACAAGCTTATCCGCGACGGCCGCGTTATCCGTGGGTTTATCGGCATCAGCGGACGTGAAATTCCGCAAATGCATGGCCAGAACGGCAGCATCGATCACGTTCAGGGCATTGTAGTGACCAACGTGGCGCAGGGCGGGCCGGCGGCGAAAGCAGGCCTGCAGGTGAACGACGTCATCGTCAGCGTGAACCATAAGCCTGCGGTTTCCGCGCTGGAAACCATGGACCAGGTGGCGGAAATCCGTCCGGGAACAGCGATTGACGTGGATATTTTGCGTAACGATCGCAAGATGACGCTGCAAATTACCGTACTGGAATATCCGGGCAGCTAAACGGCAAGGGCCAGCGAAAGCTGGCCCTGAGTGGCTTACTTCACGAACTCTTCGCCCTGAGCGATATCTTTCTTCAGCGTCTCCAGCATGTTCTGTAGCGCCTGCTCTTCAAACGTACTTAAAGCGCCGATGGGCTTACGCTCCGCAACGCCGTTTTTCCCCAGCAGCAGCGGCTGAGCGAAAAAGCGAGCATGCGCGCCGTCGCCTTCAACGTAGGCGCACTCCACCACGTTGCTTTCACCCTGTAGGGCACGCACCAGCGACAGACCAAATTTCGCTGCGGCCTGGCCCATTGACAGCGTGGCAGACCCGCCGCCGGCTTTTGCCTCGACCACTTCTGTACCCGCGTTCTGGATACGTTTAGTCAGATCGGCCACTTCCTGATCCGTAAAGCTTACGCCCGGCACCTGCGACAGCAGCGGCAGGATAGTGACGCCGGAATGGCCGCCAATCACCGGCACGTTCAGCGCCGCCGGATCTTTGCCCTTCAGCTCGCCGACAAAGGTATTGGAGCGGATAATATCCAGCGTGGTCACGCCGAACAGTTTGTTCTTGTCATAGACGCCGGCTTTTTTCAGCACCTCAGCAGCAATAGCCACGGTGGTATTAACAGGGTTAGTAATGATGCCGATCAGCGCTTTTGGACAGGTAGCAGCGACCTGCTCAATCAGATTGCGCACGATACCGGCGTTAACATTAAACAGGTCTGCGCGGTCCATACCAGGCTTACGCGCTACGCCTGCGGAGATCAGGACTACGTCAGCGCCCTGCAAGGCTGGCGTCGCGTCTTCACCACTAAAGCCTTTGATTTTCACCGCAGTAGGGATGTGGCTCAGATCGACAGCCACGCCGGGCGTCACGGGAGCGATATCGTACAGTGAGAGATCTGAACCTGCCGGAAGCTGGGTTTTAAGCAGAAGAGCAAGGGCCTGGCCAATGCCGCCAGCCGCGCCGAGAACTGCAACTTTCATCCTAAACTCCTTATTATTTTGAGGGGGAAGTGCCGTGGAATCATTTGCTTATGAGCATATCTGACCTGCGAGGCCTGAGCGACAGCATTTACCCTCATGCACGACGGCGCATCATACAGGATAAAGCGACAGAGACTGACCGCAATATGCCCGGTAAGGCCATTCGAGGCTGCAGGCAACGCGGTCAACGTTACACTACACCGTTAATACTTAGCCAAACAACATCAATTTTATAACAATCTGTTCACTTATTGTGCGCGACGTCGCGGAATAAGGCGAATTTTTCACGGCCGCAATCTGGCAACGAACGTTAACAGGGTGTAAAAAAGAGGCTTAATTTGCATAAAAATGCAAAAAAGTGCATAATAAGAAGTTATCCCAGCCGGGAATTCTCTTGCGACCTTTAGCGAAAAACTATGCGTAATCCAGCAAAACAAGAAGATCTGATTAAGGCGTTTAAGGCCTTATTAAAAGAAGAAAAATTTAGCTCGCAGGGCGAGATCGTCACTGCGCTCCAGGAACAGGGCTTTGATAATATCAACCAGTCCAAGGTTTCGCGGATGCTGACCCGCTTTGGCGCCGTACGCACGCGCAACGCCAAAATGGAAATGGTTTACTGTCTGCCTGCCGAGCTGGGCGTGCCGACCACCAGCAGCCCGCTCAAGAATCTGGTGCTTGATATCGATTATAATGACGCGCTGATTGTGATCCATACCAGCCCTGGCGCGGCGCAGCTGATTGCCCGCATGCTGGACTCGCTGGGCAAGCCCGAAGGCATCCTCGGCACCATCGCCGGTGACGACACGATTTTCATTACCCCAGCCCGCCACGTTACCATCAGACACCTGCGTGATTCCGTCCTGAAATTATTCGATCAGGAACTATAAGCCGCCGGTTTTTATGCAGTTCTTTATCGTTTTCCCCGCGCGCCGGCGACCGTTGGCGCGTTGTCTTTTCTCTCTCCACTCCGTTAAAAACAGCATAATCCACTGGCTTATTGCGCTGACATCGCCGTTAAACTTTATGGACTCCCGTCTCGCAGTGTGATCTGCCACAAAGAAGCGCACAAATAGTTAAATTGATCTATCTCAATGTTTTTACGCATATTTAACGCAGCCAGAGCAACTTATAAGCGTTTTTTATAACTGAACGTTATTAAAAAGTGGTTAACGGCTTAAATATCGCAACAAAACATTATTAGCCTGCTATTAATATTTTACGTTATCAGATCTATAATCCTTTTCGTGATGTGAATCACACTAACAACACGATAAAAATAATGACGAGGAAAATTTTCATGAACGTAAAAACTACCGTGGCTGCCGCCAGCCTGCTCTCTCTGCTCTCTCTGCTCTCTTTTGGTGCTTTTGCAGCTGAATCTGTTAACGCGGATCAGGCGCAAAACATGCAATCGATCGGCACCGTTAGCGTGAGCGGCGTCAGCGCATCCCCTATGGATATCAATGCCCAGCTGAGCCAGAAAGCCGACGCTCAGGGCGCTAAAGCCTACCGTGTGGTCGAGGCCTATTTAAACGGCAACTATCACGCTACGGCTGAGCTGTACAAATAATCAACCTAACTCTGACGATAACCCCAAGAATAATAAAAGTTTTTTAGCCCTTTCGGTTATCGCCCTACTTCTGGAGCATCTGTTATGAACACGAAATTTACTATCGCCGCACTAAGCCTGGCTTCCGTTCTCTCTTTCGGCGCCAGCGCTGCCAACCTGGTAACCGATCAGCAGGTTGCCAACGAAAATCTGCAGTCTATGGGTACCATCAGCGTTAGCGGCATCGACGGCGCGCCAACCACCATCCGTCAGCAGCTTTCACAGAAAGCCGACGAACAGGGCGCGAAATCGTATCGGGTGATTGAGGCCTACAACAACGGCAACTATCACGCGACCGCAGAACTTTATAAATAAGATGGGCGACGGGCAGGCGTAAAGCCTGCCGCTATATCGACGACCTGACAGGTTTCAGACGCGGGTTGTTGAGGACAATGAGGAAGAAAATCATGAAAACAACTTTAGCCGTATTAAGCCTGCTCTCCGTACTTTCCTTCGGCGCTTCAGCTGCACAGCTGGTTAACGCAGAGCAATCGCAGCATCTACAATCCGCCGGCACCATTTCATTAGGCGGCGTGGCGGGCGCACCGATGGATATTCGTCAGCAGCTGTCGCAGAAAGCGGATGAACAAGGCGCCAGCGCCTATCGCGTTATCGAAGCGCGCAACGACAACACCTGGCACGTCACCGCCGAGCTGTATAAGTAATTCCTCGTCACCGTTACCCTGACGGTTATATGACGAACCTTTTGGCCCCGTTCGCCGGGGCCTTTTTTCGTTTCAGCGCACGTTAAATCGTAGCTGCCCTTCCAGCTCTTCCTCCGCTTCGTCAAACAGCAGGATCAACGCGCCGTAGCGCCGTCTCTGGCCTGTGCCAAGATGCACAAATTCGATCTCCAGCGGTAACGGCAGCGATCTGTCGCTCACCACTTCCCACAGGCTGTCCAAATCGGTAATAAGCCGATCGCCCAGTGAAAAACGATCGCTGAACTGTCGGAAGAAATGCGCCTGATCCACGATTTCATTAAAATCAAAAATTTCTGTTCTCATACTGCCGCTCCACAGGAAAACGGTCGGGCGACGCGTGGCCGCCCGGTGAGTTACAGTCCCCCGATATGCAGGGCTTTGACCTCTAAAAACTCTTCCAGTCCCAGCACCGATCCTTCCCGTCCCAGCCCGGACTCTTTCACGCCGCCAAAAGGCGCCAGCTCGGTGGATACCGCGCACTCATTGATGCCGATCATGCCGCTTTCCAGCGCCGCCGCTACGCGGAAGATGCGCTGGACATCACGGGTATAGAAGTAGGCGGCCAGACCAAATTCGGTATCGTTGGCGCGGCGGATTACCTCTTCTTCGCTATCAAAGCGGAAACAGGCGGCGACCGGGCCAAACGTTTCCTCTTTGGCCAGCTTCATGTTTTCATTGGCTTCGGCAATCACCGTCGGCTGCCAGAAATTGCCGCCGAGCGCGTGCCGGTCGCCGCCGACGACTATCTTGCCGCCTTTCGCTTTGGCGTCTTTAACATGCTCTTCCACCTTATCTACGGCAGAAGCCTCAATCAGCGGCCCGACAATCACCCCTTCTTCCATGCCGTTACCCACCTTCAGCTTGCCTACCTCTTCCGCCAGCTGGCTGACAAAACGGTCGTAAACGCTGTTGTGAATAAAGAAGCGGTTAACGCTGACGCAAACCTGGCCCGCGTTGCGGAACTTGTTGGCGATGGCACCTTTAACGGCGGCGTCGATATCCGCATCCTCAAAGACGATATAGGGCGCGTTGCCGCCCAGCTCCATCGACACTTTTTTCATCGTCTCAGCGGCGTTACGCATCAGCAGCTTGCCGACTTCCGTTGAACCGGTGAAAGAGATTTTCCTGACCGTCGAACTGGCCATAATGGCTTCGCTGATGGCTTTGGTATCGCCCGCCACCGCGTTCAGCACGCCGTCCGGCACGCCCGCTTTTTTCGCCAGCGCCACCAGAGCAAAAGCCGACAGCGGCGTGTTATTAGCGGGTTTGATAATGCCGGTGCAGCCTGCGGCCAGCGCGGGGCCAAGCTTGCGCGTCAGCATTGCCATCGGGAAATTCCAGGGCGTAATAGCAGCGACCACGCCGATGGGTTCGCGCGTCGCCAGAATGCGCGATCCCGCTTTGGCCGGCGGAATGATTTCACCGTTAGCGCGCTTTGCCTGCTCGGCAAACCACTGAATAAAGCTGGCGGCGTACTCGACTTCACCCTCGGCTTCTTTCACGGGCTTGCCCTGCTCCGCCGTCATCAGTTTGCCCAGCCAGGCTTTGTTGTCGATAATCAGCTGATACCAGCGGTAAAGGATTTCGCTACGCTCTTTAGCGGTTTTCGCCCGCCAGGCGGGAAAGGCTTTGGCGGCGGCGGCAATCGCCCGTTCGGTTTCGTCTTTTCCGGCGCGCGCGACCTGAGTAATGACTTCACCGGTGGCCGGGTTCAGTACGTCAAAGGTTGCGCCGCCCTGCTGCCATTGACCGTCGATAAAAAAGCCGGTCTGAAATAAGTCGTTGTCCTGAAGCGAGTTGCTCATACTGTTCTCCCATTGGATTACCGTTGGGATAAGTATAGATGGCGGCCTGCATGACAGGCCGCAAGAAGGGCAAGAAGCGGAGATCTCTTAATCAGATTTGCAGCAGCGTGGTCTGATATTTTTTCAACATGCTCGCCAGGCGCTGCACGGGCTCGGTGACGCTTAGCGGCGCCTCGTAATGCACCAGCTTTTCCTGATAGATAGCCAGTTCCGCCAGCAGCCGCTCGAAGTAGTGGCGTCGTTTGGCGTCGCTGCCTGCCGAAATAACCCGATCCGCCGTATGCCGCAGCTGCTTGTGGAAAGCAGAAAGATCGCTGTTAACCGGGATATCGGCATCGCGCAGGCGCTGGTGTCCGATAATCAACGTCAGCGCGATACGAAACTTGTTGATATCGCCTGGAAAAAGATTCAGCAACATAAACAGCTGCTGGTACAGCGCCGGCAGATGGTTCTCGCGACGGCGGGCCTGATTGGTGGTCATGGCCGCCACGGCGGAATACATAAAGCGGTTCAGCAGCGTGCGTCCGGTCCGCGCTTTTGAGGTGTCGCGAATAAGCAAAATGACCAGCAGCGCCAGGAAACAGCCGATCGCCTGACCGAGTGCGTTATCCAGGAAGGCGCTGACGTTAAAGGTCATGGGATTGTCCAGCGTCAGGATATTGATGGTGCCGACCAGCGCGCCCAGCGTGCCGATCTGACGGCGCTGAATAAGGATGCCGCCGATAAAGGCCATCACGCCCAGGCAGAGGCAGAGCAGCAGCATACTTTGCTGCGTGGCGGGCATCAGCACCATGTAATAGAGCGCCCCTAAGGGGATCGCCACCATCATGCCGTACAGAAAATCCTTCGCCATCATCAGCGGGTTCGGCATCCTCATCGCCAGCGCGGTGATCACCGCGAGCATCACCATTGCGCCGCTGCCCGATGTCCAGCCGCTCCACAGCCAGAACAGCGAACCGACCGCCGTGGCGACAAAAGTGCGCACGCCGTTGATCAGCGCGTGGCGCGTTTCCGCCGAGCGCATTTTTACCACCGGCTCGCCATCCAGTACTTCTTCTTCCATGCCGCTGATGCTGCTGTTGGTTTTTATGCCTTTCAGCAGCAGCAAATAGCGTGAAGCCGCGCCGACCCAGTTGCTGACGGTGACCGGCGTATTTTTGCTACCGCTGGCGGTGATCACGCGGCGCATAATTTTCATGCGCTTATGGATATCGGCGACGTTCTCAACCGGCTTTTCAAAGAAAAGGTGAAACTGCGGCGGCACATATTCCTGACGAGTATTCTGGATCAGAAAAGTTTCGCAGGCCTGGGTAATCAAGGTCAGCGACAGCGTATTTAACGCGCGCAGTCGCCTGTCCGCTCGCTGCCAGTGGCCTGACTCCATCATCAGATGGGTACGCATTCCGTTCAGCGCGGTGGTGCGACGCACCAGATCAGTCCAGGCTTTGTCGACCTCTTCTTTGTCGCCGTGCGCCACGCAAAGCTGCATCAGCTTGTACTGATCCACCAGCAGCCCGTCGATAGCGCGATCGATATCCTGTTTGATGGAGCGCGGCGAAAACAGCATGTCGGCCAGAATGGCGCAGACGATGCCGATAATGATTTCGCTACAGCGCTCGACGGCAAACTGCGGCGCCAGCAGCACCGAGCCGTTAGCGTCCAGGCTGACCACGATAATCAGCGCCGTATAGCCCGCCAGGCCCAGCGCATAGGAGTTTTCAACTTTGATTAAGGAGGAAAGCCAGACGCAGAAACCGGCCCACAGACAGCACAGCAGCAGCATCACCACCGGCGCGCGGATGGTGGCGATCATAATCGTCAGCGCGGCCAGGCAGCCGATAAAGGTGCCGATAATACGCAGCATCCCGCGATGGCGCAGCGCGCCGGAGAAAGGATCGCCGCCCGCGGCAAAGGCCGTGCCGCCTGCGACGATACAGGCGGTCATTACCGCCCAGCGCGGCGTTTCCAGATTAAAGTGAAAGCCGATCAGCAACGCCAGCAGAATGGCGAAGGTCAGCTTGATCGGAAACCGCAGTTGATACCACATGGCGCTTAGCCGAACTCACGCAGGCGGTGCATCAGCTTCATCGCCGGCGACATCTCCTGCGGCTGACGATCCTGAGCGCCCGTCACAATCACGGTTGCCGTCGTGCCGGCAGGATAAAGATTGCCCTGCTGCTGGTCGAGATGAATACGTACCGGCACGCGCTGCGCCAGACGCACCCACTCCAGGTTGGAATCGATGGTCGCCATGCCTTTGCTGTCGACGGTGCTGCTGCTGTTGGTCACGCCAGCGGCCACGCTGTCAACGGTGCCCTGCAGCACGCGGTTGCTGCCCAGCGGCGTGATCTCCACGCGATAGCCGGGACGCACGCCTTCCAGCTTGGTTTCTTCCATATAGGCCAGCACGTAGAAGGTGTGCTGCTGCACCAGCGCCACGGCGGTAGAGCCGCGCGTGATAAATTCGCCGCGATAGACGTTCAGGTTAGTGATCCAGCCGTCCGCCGGGGCTTTGACCACGGTACGCTCCAGATCCAGCTTCGCGGTATCGCGCGTGGCGACGGCTTTCGCCAGCTGGTGTTCCGTAGTCTGGTAATCGCTGTTGGCCTGCTCGATAGCCTCACGCGACATAGCAGAGACGCCGAGCTGATTGCGGCGGCCTGCCTCACGGCGTTTTTCACTGACCAATGCCTGGTAATAGGCCACGTCCGCTTCCGCCTGGTTCAGCGCCTGCTGATAGCGCGGCTGATCGACCACGAACAGCACCTGGTCCTTTTTCACCAGCTGGTTATCCCGCACGCGCACGTCGGTGATCAGGCCGCTGACGTCTGGCGCGATAGCGACCACGTCCGCCGTGAATTTTGCGTCGCGCGTCCACGGCGATTCTGTGTAGTAAACCCAGACGTGGAAAATACCAACAACGGCAATGACCACCAGGATAAGGGTGATGGCAAACCGGGAAATTTTTCTTGTTAACGCTTTCACTGTGACCTCAGACAAACAATCGGGAAACCAGGTAGAACAGGCAGCAGTAGAGTGCTGTATTAAATAACGCAGGATGCCAGACCAGGTCATAGATCCCGGTGGGCGTAAGCAAACGACGCACCAGCCAGAACAGCATCAATGACACGATAATCTCAAAAAATATGGGCGGGAAGGAGAGCCCAAATATCACAATAACCGGAAGCACGCTCATCTCTTATCCTTGTCGGGTTTACCGGGCGCTCCGCCACAAAAAAACGGCCGCCCCGGACAGGGTGGCTGCTGCTCTACGGATGATGATGTCAGATTAACCGCAGACGGTCTTATCAAAAACCGGCGCTGTATGAATAATAGCGTATTCAGGCGTCAGCATTTCGGCGAGTTGAGTTACGGAATGGTAACCCGGCGATGCTATAGTAACGCGGCTGACTATCTGTTTTCTACCAAATGTGATCTAAATCACTTTTAAGCCAGAGTTAATAATGGAAAGAATGAAGGGCATGTCCGTGTTTGCGCGTGTGGTGGAGCTGGGCTCTTTTACCGCGGCCGCCAACCATCTGCAAATGAGCGTTTCCGCCGTCAGCCAGATCGTGGCGAAGCTGGAGGATGAGCTACAGGTCAAGCTGCTGAACCGCAGCACGCGCAGCCTGGGCCTGACCGAAGCCGGAAAAATCTATTTCCAGGGCTGCCGCAGGATGATGTCGGAAGCGCAGCAGGTGCACGAGCAGCTGTACGCCTTCAACAATACGCCGATCGGCACGCTGCGCATCGGCAGCTCTTCGACCATGGCGCAGAACGTGCTGGCGAATATGACCGCCGAGATGCTGAAAGAATATCCTGGCCTGACGGTGAATCTGGTGACCGGCATCCCTGCGCCCGACCTGATCGCCGACGGGCTGGATCTGGTGATCCGCGTTGGCGCGCTGCGCGATTCCAGCCTGTTCTCTCGCCGCCTTGGCTCAATGCCGATGGTGGTCTGCGCCGCCAAAAGCTATCTGGCGCAGCACGGCACGCCGGAAAAGCCTTCGGATATCGGCAACTTTTCCTGGCTGGAGTACAGCGTGCGGCCCGACAACGATTTTGAGCTGACGTCGCCGGAAGGCCTCGCCATTCGCCTTTCGCCGCAGGGACGCTTCGCCACCAACGATTCGCAAACGCTTATCCGCTGGCTGGTGGCCGGAACGGGCATCGCCTACGTGCCGCTGATGTGGATCATTGACGAGATCAACGCCGGTAAAATCGAGATCCTGTTTGCGCACTATCAGTCCGATCCCCGGCCGGTTTATGCGGTTTATACGCAGAAGGACAAGCTGCCGCTGAAGGTACAGGTGTGTATCAATTATCTGACGGATTACTTCCATAAGGTGGCGGACGTGTACCAGGAGTATCGGCAGAAATAAAAAAGGCGAGCCGCTATGGCTCGCCTTTTCGTGGTCGCTATCCGTCAGGCGGTGCCGCCCACGGTCAGCTTATCCAGCTTCAGGGTCGGCTGGCCAACGCCTACCGGCAGGCTTTGCCCTTCTTTGCCGCAAACGCCCACGCCTTTATCCAGCGCGAGGTCGTTGCCTACCATCGAGATTTGCTGCATCGCCTCAATACCGGAACCGATCAGCGTGGCGCCTTTCACCGGTTTGGTCACTTTGCCGTTCTCAATCAGATAGGCTTCCGAGGTCGAGAAAACAAATTTCCCGGAGGTGATATCCACCTGACCGCCGCCGAAGTTTGGCGCATAGAGGCCATACTCGACGCTGGCGATGATATCTTCCGGCGTCGACTTGCCTGCCAGCATATAGGTGTTGGTCATGCGCGGCATCGGCAGATGCGCATAGGATTCGCGGCGGCCGTTGCCGGTAGGCTTAACGCCCATCAGGCGGGCGTTCAGCTTGTCCTGCATATAGCCTTTCAGCACGCCGTTTTCGATCAGCACGTTGTACTGGCCCGGCACGCCTTCGTCATCCACCGCCAGCGACCCGCGCAGGCCTTCGATGGTGCCGTCATCGACCACGGTGCAGAGATCGGACGCCACTTTCTGGCCAATCTGGCCGCTGAACACCGAGGTGCCGCGACGGTTGAAGTCGCCTTCCAGACCGTGACCAACCGCTTCGTGCAGCAGCACGCCAGGCCAGCCCGCGCCCAGCACCACCGGAATGCTGCCCGCCGGCGCCGCGACGGCGCTCAGGTTGACCAGCGCCATCCGCACCGCTTCACGCGCCCAGGCTTCCGCGCGGGTTTCGCCAGACTCGTCGGCCAGGAAAAATTCGTAGCCGAAACGGCCGCCGCCGCCGCTGGAGCCGCGCTCGCGCTTGCCGTTGTCCTCAACCTGCACGCTTATCGACAGGCGAACCAGCGGACGCACGTCGGCCGCCAGCGTGCCGTCGGTGGCCGCCACCAGCACCATCTCGTAAACGCCGCTCAGGCTGGCGCTGACTTCCTGTACACGCTTGTCCGCCGCACGCGCCGCAGAATCCACGCGATGCAGCAGCGCGATTTTCTCTTCACGGGTCAGGCTTTGCAGCGGATCGGCCGTTGGGTAAAGCGGGCGGTTCATTACCGCGCCCAGCGTGTGCGATTTGCCGTTGCCCTGCTCGCGCACAATACTGCGCGCCGCCGTGGCGCTTTGCGTCAAAGCGTTCAGCGTGATCTGATCGGCGTAGGCGAAGCCCGTTTTTTCGCCGCTGATGGCGCGCACGCCGACGCCCTGATCGATGTTCCAGGAGCCGTCTTTGATAATCCTGTCTTCCAGCACCCAGGATTCGTGGTAGCCGGACTGAAAATAGAGGTCGGCGTAGTCCAGCTTGCGTTCCGAGAGCTGACCGAGAAGGGAAAAGAGATCCTGTTGGTTAATATTATTAGCAGTTAGTAACTGTTCACTTACCAGATTCAGACTCATGTATTCTCGCTCTGTTTGGGAGCCAGTCGCCGCTGGCGTCGTAATCTCTATAGCCTGAGGCAATTCCCCGGTCACGTCAAATTCACTTCGCGCTCTTTTCTCGCGGCTTGCGCAGCACTTCGTCAATTTGCGGCTTATCGAGCGGCCCGGAAAGATGGTAGCGCAGCACCGAGATCTTATTCCACAGCGGCGCCAGCGCCTTGCTGGCGGCAAAGACCGCTGCGCCGACCACCGGATTAACGGCGAACGCGGCGGCGACGCCGACGGTCGCGGAAATTTCCGGCGCGACTACCGCTTCCATATCGATTTGCCGTTTCACCAGGTCGATTTTGCCCTGCATGGCGATGTCGGCTTCCAGGCCATCCACCAGCAGGTTATCGGTACGCAGCACGCCCTTTTCAATCCAGGCAGTGCCGTTAATGGAATCAAAATAGAAGCCCTGACTGAAAGTGTCGGTGAAATCAAGGCGCAGCTTGCGCAGCAGCGCATCGAAACTGACCAGCCGCAGCAGCTGGCCGGCGCGGCCGGTATTCACATCGGCAATTTGTCCGGCGCCCATGTGCGATTTCAGCACACCGCTCAGCGTCGCCACCGACGGCTGCCACGGCGCGGCCTGCCAGTGAAGATCGTAATCGATGTTAAACGGCGCATCCCGCAGCGGCGAATTCATGCCGAACCAGTTGGTGGCATCGTCAACTTTTTTGCCGCTGAGCGAGCCTTTCAGCGCCGTGCGCTGCGCGCCCGGCTGGTTGACCCATTCGCCTGCCACCTTCAGTTTTGCGCTGCCGATATCGATCAGGCCGTTTTGCAGCTTTAAGGTATCGCGGGTGTGGCTCAGATCCGCCGCCATCCGGCCGAAGCGCTGGCCGCGCAGCCAGCATTCGTTGCAGCTCAGATTAACGGCGGGCCAGCTGCTGAAATCAATTCCGCTGGCCTGCTCGCCGGAAAACGGCGTGGAGCCGCTGGCCGCTGGCCACTGCGGGTTGTAATAGAGGTAGCTGAGCTGGCCCAGCCACGGCGCGTGCTGTCTCATTACCAACTTGCCGTCGATCTCGCGTCCTTTGGCCTGCACCACGTTTTCGCCCGCTACCGTCTGGCTCAGCGTTGCCTCCAGATCGTGCCAGCGCTGCCCGCCCAGCGTCAGCGCCGGCGTGCGCAGCGTGATATCGCCCGGCAGATAAGCCTGTCCGCCGCCTGCGCCTGTGCCGCCCGCCAGCAGCCCCAGCCAGGCTTCACCATCCAGCGGCGGCAGATTAAGCGTCATGCCTGACGTTGCCGGCAGCGGCGGCGTTTGCGTGGCGTCATTTTCCCAGATGCCGCGATCGACGCGTGGCTTACCCAATAGCCAGCGGCTGTTGAAACGGTGCTTTTCACCTACCGCGCCATGCAGCGTAAAGGCCGACAGATCGCCCTGCGCCTGAACGCGGATCGGCATCGGCGCAGCCCGCTCTTTATCCAGCGGCGAAGGTAAGTTACTGCTTACATTTTTCAGATCGCCGGTCAGCGAGACCTTGTAGTTCGCGCCTCCGCCGTGCGGCAGCGTAATGGCGACCGCGCTTTGCCAGCTGGCGCTGCCGTTCAGTTTTTCGCGCAGCGCCTTCGGCACCGCGTCGATTTTGCCCGGCTGCCAGTCGCCTTTAAGATCGACGCCGATAGCGTAATGCTTTTCGCCTTCCTGAGTAGTAAACGTGACGCCCATCGGCTGCCCGAACCAGCTGGCGGTCAGCGGCTCGCTTTGCAGATTGCCGTTGTCGTAAGTGAAGCGGCCGCTCAGCTGTTTGATGGTGCTGTTAAGTGGTTTAATAAACAGCGAATTATTATGCAGAGCCACATCGCCGCTGGCTTTAACTTCCTGCCCATCCAGCGGGATATTCAAATGTAAGCGACCGCTTACATCGCCGCCGATCTGTAGCTCGTCCAGCGCCGCGCCCAGCGTTGGCTTCAGCGGCGTCTGGTTAAAGTAGCGGCCGATTTCCGTGCCCGCCCCGCTGATATCGCTGTCGATAATCAGCTTTTCTTTCATATAGTCAGGAATAACGGCGGCAACGTTTTTGCCCTGCACGTTGCCCAGCATTGCCCGATCCGCCTTCATAAAGAGGCCGTCGTTGATAAAGTTCAGGTTGATATCCAGCTTTTCCAGATCCGGCCAGCCAGGCTGGAAGCGATAGGTCGCCTGACGCAGCGGCACCCAAACCTGGAACATACCGTCGTTGTGTTTGAAAGGGAAAAGCTGGGGATTGCCCGCAAACAGCAGCGTGGCGTTTTGCGCCTGCCCGCCTTTGATGGCGCCGCTGAGATAGTCGACCAGTTTGGTGCCCATCAGCGGTTCCGGGAAGTAGCGCCAGGCGTCTGCCGCATCGGTCAGGTTAATGCCGGCCAGAATATCCAGCCGCGGCGCCTGCTCTTTGACCTGCGCCCAGGTGAAGTCGCCCTTCGCCCACAGCGAGCGCGCCTGCACATCCAGATCCCGTCCGGCCAGCGTGACGCCCTGCTCGTCGCTCCGCCAGCTGAAGGCGCCGCTGGCCTGCGCGATTTGCAGCGGCGCGCGGAACATGGTGCCATCGGGCAGCGAGGCATCTTTCAGCCTGAAATTCAGCTTGCCGTCCGTGACGCTGCCGGTAAGCGAGCCGCTAAAATGCTGCATTCCCGGCAGCAGCTCCCAGTGCTGCCAGCTCAGATTTTGCCAGCGGGCCTGAAAGCGGGTTTTCTCCGGCTGCTGTAAAGGAATATCGGCGGCCAGCGCCTGAACTTCGCCGTGCGGCTGCAGCGTGCGCCAGTTAGTCAGCAGCGTCGGCGTCACTTTGGAAAACAGCGGCAGCAGCGCATCGATACGCTCAAGCGCCAGATGGGTGGCGCGTATGCGTAGCTCTTCCGGGCTGGACGAACGTTGCGGCAGCCAGAGCAGCGATACCCGCCCTTTTGGCCAGGCTATGCCGTCGGTATGCAGGCTGGTTCGCGGCATTTCGGCACGCCAGCCCTGCTCAACGCGGCTGATATGGGCGGCGAGGTTATCCACGGTGAAGTGGTGTGCCTCGTTTTCGCCCTGCCATTCCGCGCCGCCTTTCTTTAATAAGATATCGCCGCTGTGGATTTCGCCGTTTTCAAGGCTCATCCAGGCAGCCAGCGAGAAGCGGGCGCTTTTCAGCGTGGTGTTGTCCTGCATCCACTGGCCCAGCCAGGGTTTGACATCCACATCGTCCGCCTGCATCCAGGCGCGCCCGGTATCGAGATAGCCATTGGTGTCGCTGAGATCGAGACGCACCTGTACCACGCCGTGCTGGCCGGTAAAGCTGGACAAACTGACCAGCCCTTCCGCACGGTGACGGTTTTTTTCGTTCAGCCAGGTAAGCTGCGGCATATCCAGCCTGGCGCGCTGCCCGGAAAGCGTCAGAAAACTGATCTGGCTTTGTTGCAAATCGAAGTGGCCAAACTGACGCAGAAAGAGATCGCTGAACTGGCCCGGCTTGAGCTCTACTTTGCCGCTGTCGCCGGCGGTGAGCGGCGTATTGGTGACGAGATCCAGTCGCCAGAAGACGAGATTGCGAAACTGCGGGCGCAGATGCAGCAGCGATTGCCAGACGTCAAAGGCCAGCGAAACGCGATCGACCTTCAGCGAGCCGCCGTCCTTCAGGCCGATATTAAGGGCTTTGATTTCCAGCACCGGGCCGAAATTCTCCCAACGCCCGTTAAGGGAAGCGGCTTCTACCGGCATGTCGATAGCGCTGGAAAGGCGCTGCAGCAGAGGCGTGCGCCAGCTGTTGATATGCGGCATCGCCAGACGCAGGCCGCTGACTATCAGCGCAATAATAACGACGATTATTGCGCCGGTCAGTAGCAAGATCCTCGGCAATTGCCTCACACACCTCTCCTTGATGCCCGTCACTGCGGGCAATAACTGTATTTATCCCCGGTGGGGCGCGCTGGCTTTGTTCTGAGCGGGATAGCCGATGGCTTACATCATCACCACGTCAAACTGCTCCTGAGTATAGAGCGGTTCAATCTGTACTTTCACCTGCTTGCCGACGAATATCTCTACTTCCGCCAGCGCATGGGATTCGTCGGTTTTCAGCGCCTCGCCAACCGCAGGCGAAACGTAAACCAAAAAACGGTCCGAATCGTAGGCGTGATGAACGCGGACTATTTCGCGCATGATCTCATAGCAGACGGTTTCCACGGTTTTCAGCGTGCCGCGTCCTTTGCAGACCGGGCAGTCCTGACACAGCACATGCTCAATGCTTTCCCGCGTGCGTTTACGGGTCATCTCTACCAGCCCAAGCTGCGAGAAACCATTGATGCCGGTTTTAACCCGATCCTTACTCAGCGCCTGCTCCAGCGAGTGCAGCACGCGACGGCGGTGATCTTCGTTATTCATATCGATAAAGTCGATAATGATAATGCCGCCGAGGTTGCGCAGACGCAGCTGGCGGGCGATCGCCTGCGTCGCCTCGACGTTGGTGTTAAAGATGGTTTCATCCAGATTACGATGGCCGACAAAGGCGCCGGTATTGATATCGATGGTGGTCATCGCCTCGGTTTGGTCGATGATCAGATAGCCGCCGGATTTCAGCTCCACCTTGCGATCCAGCGAGCGCTGGATTTCGTTTTCCACATCGAACAAATCGAAAATCGGCTGCTTGCCGGTGTACAGCTCCAGCTTTGCCGTCATTTCAGGAATGTATTCGCTGGTGAACTCCACCAGATGTTCCCACGTCTGACGCGAATCGATACGGATACGATCCAGGGCGGCCCCGGCGAAATCGCGCAGGATACGCTGCGACAGCGCGACTTCACCATAGAGGCGGCAGCGGGTTTTATTGCGCTTTTTGCGCTCGATGACCTTAGTCCACAGGCGTTTTAGAAACGCGGCGTCGGAAGCCAGCTCCTGTTCGCCCACGCCTTCGGCGGCGGTGCGGATAATATAGCCGCCCAGCTCGTCGCAGTAGGCGGCCACCACGGACTTAAGACGCTCGCGCTCCGCTTCGCTTTCTATACGTTGCGAAACGCCAACGTGCGACGCGCCCGGCATAAAGACCAGATAGCGCGAAGGCAGCGTGATATCGGTGGTGAGACGCGCGCCTTTAGTGCCCAGCGGATCTTTCACCACCTGCACCATCAGATCCTGTCCCTGGCGAACCAGTTCGGAAATATCGCGTACGGAAAAGTTTTTACGCTCGTCGCCCGCTACGCATTCGGTATGCGGCATGATGTCGGAAGCGTGCAGAAAGGCGGCTTTTTCCAGCCCGATATCGACAAAGGCAGCCTGCATGCCCGGCAGAACCCGGCTGACGCGCCCTTTATAGATATTGCCGACAATGCCCCGGCGCGCTTCGCGTTCAATATGAATTTCCTGCAGAATGCCGCCGTCAATATAGGCGACGCGCGTTTCCGAAGGGGTAATATTTACCAGAAGTTCAGCCGTCATCTTGTTCCCTTACCTCACGCAGCGCGTGAAACTGGCTCAGCAGCTCAGCCGTTTCCACCAGGGGCAGCCCCACCACCGCGTGATAGCTTCCATTGATTTTTCTGACGAAATTCCCGCCCAGTCCCTGAATGCCATAGGCGCCCGCTTTATCCATCGGCTCGCCGCTGGCGATATAGGCCGCAATGTCCTCCTCGCTCAGCAGGCGAAAAGTGACTTCCGTTACCACCATGCACGCCAGCTGCCGTTGCCGATCGGCCAGCGCGACGGCCGTCATCACCTGATGCGTCTGGCCGGAAAGTTTAGCCAGCATCGCGGCGGCGGCGGCCTCGTCTGCCGGTTTCTCCAGCACTTCGTTGTTCAGCACCACGATGGTATCGGCGCCCAGCACCGGCAGATCCTGCTCCGCCACCGCCACGCCGGCCTGCGCTTTTTCCAGCGCCAGACGCCGGACGTAGGCTTCCGCCATTTCGCCGGGCTGCTGCCGCTCTTCAACCTGCGTGCTTAAACGCGCAAAACGCAGACCAAGCTGCGTAAGTAATTCACGACGACGGGGAGAACCGGAGGCCAGGTAAAGGGATATCATACTCTTCCTTATTGTACGGCAAACTGGCGACGTATTTTTCTCATCAGCAAGAACAGCCAGGGCCACAGAATACCGTCTATTACGCTGCTCCAGAAGATTTCCGGACGAAACGAGACGTTAATAACTAAAAATTCTGCCCAGAAGACAATGACATCCATCGCCAGCGACAGCACCATCACCATCAGCGCCTGCTGCCAGAGCGCCAGATTGCGGAATAGCTGGAATTTAAACGCCACCAGGTAAGCAAGGATGCTGAAAGCCAGCGCGCGCACGCCCAGCGTCGAGCCTGAAATCAGATCCATTATAGATCCCATCACAAAACCCGTGCCGACATTCACGCGATGCGGCAGCGCCAGCACCCAGTAAATCAGGATCAACAGCAGCCAGGAAGGCCGGAACATATAGAGCTGATCGGGCCACGGCATGATTTGCAGCACCAGCGCCACCAGAAACGAGCACCAGATAACCCAGCGACCATGGCTGCGATAGCTGCTCAAGGCTGGCCTCTGCGCGAGGCGGGCGCGGCAGCGGCAGGCGCGGCCTGAGCCGCAGGCGTTGTCTGGCCGGTTGTCGATGCGTTATCCGGCGCAGGCGGCCCCATCATTTCGCTGGCGGCCGGCAGCACCTGCGGCATCATCTGCATCAGGCGCTCGTTGGCGACACGGTGCACTTCGTCCGGCGCCATCGGCATGGTGCCGTTGCGATCCGCGCCCCACAGCAGCAGCAGATAGCGCAAGCGTTGCAGGCCCGCCGTCGGACGCGCCTGGATCACGGTATAGGCGCGCTGCGTATCGAGCTTCACGGAGGACACCACGCCGACCGGGTAGCCTTCCGGGAAGCGACCGCCGAGGCCGGAAGTGACCAGCACGTCGCCCACACGGATATCGGTGTTGCCCGGCAGGTGCTCAAGCTGAAGATCTTCCGTACAGCCGTTGCCCGCCGCAATCACGCGGATATCGTTGCGCAATACCTGAATCGGCAGCGCGTGAGAGGAGTCGCAAATCAGCATGACGCGGCTGGTGATTTTACCGACGGCGACGACCTGGCCGACCACGCCTTTATCGCTGATAACCGGCTGGCCTTCGTAAACGCCGTTTACGCTGCCTTTGTCGATTACCACCTGATCGGTATAGGGATCCGTGCCGGTAGAGATGACCTGGGTGACCATCTTGTGCTCGTCCTGTCGCAGCGGCGAACCAAGCAGCTCGCGCAGACGCGCGTTTTCCTGCTTAAATTGCCCCAGCATCAGCAGCTCGCTGTTTTTCAGCATCAGCTCGCGGTGCAGGGCTTTGTTTTCCAGCTCAAGCTGCTGGCGAGAGGCCAGCGTGTCGGAAACGCTGTCCAGAATCTGACGTGGCCCGTTGGCCAGAAAATAGAATGGGCTGACCGCCGTATCCATGTAGGTGCGTACCTGGCTGAAAGCGCCCATACGGCTGTCGGCGATAATCACGCCTATCGCTACCACAACTGCCAGAAACAAGCGTAACTGCAGGGATGGGCCCCTGCTGAAGATCGGCTTCATAAACTCGGCGTATTCCTCGACATCATTAACAAGACGCGCGGGACCCGCGCGCCTTCATGGCAAATTATTCTTCGCTGAACAAATCGCCGCCGTGCATGTCGATCATTTCCAACGCCTTACCGCCGCCGCGTGCGACGCAGGTCAGCGGATCTTCAGCCACTACCACCGGAATACCGGTTTCTTCCATCAGCAGACGGTCAAGGTTGCGCAGCAGCGCACCGCCGCCGGTCAGCACCATGCCGCGCTCGGAGATGTCAGAGGCCAGCTCTGGCGGACACTGTTCCAGCGCAACCATCACCGCGCTAACGATGCCGGTCAGCGGCTCCTGGAGCGCCTCCAGAATTTCGTTGGAGTTCAGCGTAAAGCCGCGAGGCACGCCTTCCGCCAGGTTACGACCGCGCACTTCGATCTCACGCACTTCGTCGCCCGGATAAGCGGAGCCGATCTCATGTTTGATTCGTTCAGCGGTGGCTTCGCCGATCAGCGAGCCGTAGTTACGGCGCACGTAATTAATGATGGCTTCGTCAAAGCGATCGCCGCCGATGCGCACGGAAGAGGAGTAAACCACGCCGTTCAGAGAGATCACCGCAACTTCCGTGGTGCCGCCGCCGATATCGACCACCATTGAACCGGTCGCTTCCGAAACCGGCAGGCCAGCACCGATAGCGGCTGCCATCGGCTCTTCAATCAGGAAAACTTCACGCGCGCCTGCGCCCTGTGCGGATTCACGGATCGCACGGCGTTCAACCTGGGTCGCGCCGACAGGCACACACACCAGCACGCGCGGGCTTGGGCGCATAAAGCTGTTGCTGTGAACCTGTTTGATAAAGTGTTGCAGCATCTTTTCGGTCACAAAGAAGTCGGCGATCACGCCGTCTTTCATTGGACGGATAGCAGCGATATTGCCGGGGGTACGACCCAGCATCTGCTTGGCGTCATGACCTACTGCCGCGACGCTCTTTGGGGAACCGGCACGATCCTGACGAATAGCAACGACGGAAGGCTCATTCAGAACGATGCCCTGTCCTTTCACATAAATCAGGGTATTGGCGGTACCCAGGTCGATGGACAAGTCGTTGGAAAACATGCCACGGAATTTTTTAAACATACTGAAGGATAATCCTGCTAGCTGGGGGCGGATAATAAAATCCGCTTACTTTACCAACCACACGAAGCAGCGACAAGGCGCAAAAACGCTCTACTTCGGTGAAAAATCACGCTATCTCTCGCCTGAGTCACAACCCAAAAAACTACGCGAGCAGAATGCCTGAGTTCAGGCGCATCGCCCCTGTTTTAAGGCCGTTTTACGGACATAACGTACATGAATTTTTACATATTTAGGCACTGCTTTACCGCCCGTCAAACGTAGCCGGCACCACAGCTGCGCGGCTATTCTACGTGAAATCCGGCTTAACGGCAGACTAAACTCGATATCTTTGCGAATATTTTTTCATATCGCCTGTCAGCAGCTGCGAAGGAGCAAAAAAATCGCCCTGGCCGCCGTTTATCCCTGACTCCGTTAAGGTTTGCCATTCACTTCGGGTTTTTACGCCTGCGGCGAAAACCTGCGTTGACGTACCCTTGCAGCTTTCGAGCAAACTCTGCACAAACAGCTGATTCTCCTTGCGACGGTCAATATTGCGCACCAGACCGGGATGCAGCTTGATCAGTTCCGGCGACACCACCTTGATGTAGACCGTGCTGACCAGCGTTAACCCCGCCTGGATAATGGCAATACGGCAGCCAAAACCTTTCAGTAAATGAAAGGCGCCGTGCAAGCGGCAGAGATGTTGACCTACATCCGCTTCCGCAAGTTCAAATAAAATACGGTTTCTTTGTGATTTAGTGTATTGCAGCAGCATATCGCGCAGCCAAATCTGGAAAGGACGCTGCAGGAGCGCATCGATCGTCAGCGGTATCGCCAGCGTTTCCTCCGGCCAGGCCTGGATAAAGCTCAGGATGCGGCTTATTAAAATTCGGTCATAACCTTCGGCCATGCCCAGCTGCTGCACCAGCGGCAGATATTCAGCCGCCGCCAGCTCGGTTTTGCCGTCAAAGATCCTCGGCATGATTTCGCGATGGTGCAGCCGCCCTTCCCGCGTTACCGCCGGTTTCTGATACAAACGCGGCCCGCCGCGACTGAGGGTATTTTCCAGCAGCGTGCGCCACTTGACGCTGCCGCGGCTCAGCTCCGGCGCCGGTTTTTCGCTGACCGACCAGTTATTGCCGCCCAGCAGCGCCGCGTGCCGCGTGGCCAGCTCGACGTTTTCCATGACCTGCTGCGTGGTTTGCCCGCTTTGCCAGGCGCTGATGCCGATATGGATCATATCTTCCCGATCCAGCATGCGCGTGGGCGGCAGCGCGTCCACGGCTTTGATCAGCTGGGAGGCGATGCTGTCGGCATCCTTCAGGCTGCGATGCGGCAGCAGAACGGCGAAATCACTGCGGAAATAGCGTGCCAGCAGCGCACCCGGATAGCGCATCACGAAGGTAGACAGCAGGTTCACCAGGCCGAAAAGGTAATCCTGCACGGGCGCATGGCCCCAGTTGTCACGCAGCGTGTCGAGATCCGGCAGGCGGATCATCATTACCATGCCGTGCGCGCCGGCGGTTTCGCTATCTTCCAGCAGCGTGGCCAGCTGGTTGTCGAAGAAAAGGCGGTTATGCAGGCCGGTCATGGGATCCTGCGCGGCGAAAGCCCGGATCAGCGTATCAACGCGATTGCGGCGCTCGGAGGCTTCCTGCAAATCGCCGAGCAGCAGATCCAGCGCGCTGCTGGCCTTGGGCGGCCACTCCAGCACGGAACCCGGGCGCACGGTTTCTCTTTCGCCCCTCAGCACTTTTGCCGCGCGATTTTCCAGCCGCTCCATGCCTTCAAGCTGTCGGTACAGCCAGCGATGCGAGAAAAACAGGATCAGCAGCAGGATACCGATCGCCAGCACCAGCAGGCTTAAGATGGACGCGCCAATAAAGGACATCAGCCAGGTTTTCGCGCTGTCTATCCAGACGATATGCAGCACGTACCGGGCATGTTTGCTCAGAGGGATAACGCTGTCGCGATAGCGGTTAGGCTCATCTTCCATCAGCGCATCCTGATGGCGGGAAAGGGTTTTAACGGGCTGATTATTTACCATGAAAGTGATGCGAACAACCTGTAAAGGCCCCATCACCTGCGACAGCCCCGGGGCTATCTGGTCAGGAGATTGATGGTCGAGTGCCCTGTCGATGTCGTCCGCCATCGTCTGCAGACGATGCTCAGCGCGCAAATCGCTAAGGTAATAAAAGCTCATTACGCCGCCCACCAGCATGACAAGCATGACCAGTGCGCTGACAAAGGTAATCATTGCGGAGAGTTTGGTGGTTAATCGCATCCTTGTGCTCTTTGGCTACCGTGAAAGAGACGCCGTAGCAAAAAGCAGTAACGGCGAATGGCTTTGCAGAGACCTTCCTCATGCTTTTATGCATCTTAAACAAAATTTTACTGATTGCCGGGAGTATAGTGAGGTCAGACTTTTATTATACCTTTCCGTTCCATTTTCAGGAGATTCTCATGCACGCACTGGTTCTCGAACAGTCCGAAGGCAAAACCCTGGCCACGGTAAAACAGCTCAGCCCGGACGCCCTGCCGCCGGGCGAGGTGACGGTAGATGTCAGCTGGTCAGGCCTGAACTACAAAGATGCGCTGGCGATTACCGGCAAAGGGAAAATCATTCGGCAGTTTCCGATGGTGCCCGGCATCGATTTTGCAGGCCAGGTGCGCCATAGCGAAGATCCGCGCTTTCATACCGGACAACAGGTGCTGCTGACCGGCTGGGGCGTAGGGGAAAATCACTGGGGCGGCCTGGCGGAACAGGCCAGGGTAAAAGGCGACTGGCTGACGCCGATGCCGGAAGGGCTTGATGGCCGTCGGGCGATGATTATCGGCACGGCCGGCCTGACCGCTATGCTGTGCGTCATGGCGCTGGAGGAAGGCGGCGTGCGGCCTGACAGCGGCGAGGTGATAGTGACCGGCGCCAGCGGCGGCGTGGGCAGCACGGCGGTTTCCCTGCTCAGCTCGCTCGGCTATCGGGTGACAGCGGTAAGCGGCAGACCCTCCACCCATGACTATCTTCACCAGCTGGGCGCCAGCGAGATCCTGCCGCGCGAGGCTTTCAGCGCCGACAGCCGACCGCTGGAAAAACAGCGCTGGGCCGGCGCGGTGGATACCGCTGGTGATAAGGTGCTGGCGAGCGTGCTGGCGCAGATGAACTACGGCGGCGTGGTGGCGGCCTGCGGCCTGGCGGCCGGATTTGCATTGCCAACCACCGTAATGCCTTTTATTCTGCGCAACGTGCGCCTTCAGGGCGTTGATTCCGTTACGGCACCCGCAGAGCGTCGCCTTACGGCCTGGAAAAGGCTGGTTAAAACGCTGCCAGACGCGTTTTATCAGCAGGCGACAACGGAAATTGCGCTGGCCGATGCCGCTGCCAGCGCGGCCAAACTGCTTAATAACGAGATTACCGGCCGGACGCTGGTAAAAATTCGCTAGCGCGTTATATCACCTGGCGTGCCGATCCCGCCAGGTGGTTTTTATCGCGCGCCGCTTGCCGCCCGGCGTAGCGAACCCGCCTTATATTTACCTTTCTTCAACATTCACATAACTGATTACACTTCCTGCTCTCTTAACGGTTTTACGGAGCTGATATTCTGCGCGCCAGCCGCTTTTTTATTCGCTGAATTCGCTTTTTTTGGTCATGCTAAAAAGTGACCGTCTCTGGAGACACAGCCATGAAGCCCGTTGATAAACTCACTGAAAACGATGTTACCCCGGAAAGCATTTTCAACGCCCGGCGTCGCCAGGTAATGAAAGCGCTGGGGATTAGCGCCGCCGCGCTGTCGGTGCCGACGGCCCGCGCCGACGTGCTTTCCTGGCTACAGGGAAAAGGCAAAGAGACCCAGAAAGCGCCGGCCGGTAAACCGCTCGACTTCAGCAAGCCCGCACAGTATCAGGCCGACTTAGCGTTGACGCCGGAAGATAAGGTAACGGGCTACAACAACTTTTATGAATTCGGCCTGGATAAAGCGGATCCGGCGGCCAACGCCGGCTCGTTGAAAACCGCCGACTGGAAAATCGAGATCGGCGGCGAAGTAATGAAGCCGATGACGCTGGATATGGACGATATCTTTAAGCGGTTTCCGTTAGAGCAGCGTATTTATCGGATGCGCTGCGTAGAGGCCTGGTCGATGGTGGTGCCCTGGATTGGGTTCGAGCTGGGCAAGCTGTTAAAAGCCGCAGAGCCGACCAGCAATGCGCGCTATGTCGCCTTTCAAACGATTTACGCGCCGGAAGAGATGCCGGGCCAGCGCGATCGCTTTGTCGGCGGCGGCATCGATTATCCCTATGTGGAAGGGCTGCGGCTGGATGAAGCGATGCATCCGCTGACCATGTTAACCACCGGCGTTTACGGCAAAGCGCTGCCGCCGCAAAACGGTGCGCCGATCCGCCTGACCGTGCCGTGGAAATACGGGTTTAAGGGCATCAAGTCCATCGTGAAAATTACCCTGGTCAAGGCGCAGCCGCCGACTACCTGGAACCTGCTGGCCTCGAACGAGTATGGCTTCTACGGCAATGTGAATCCGCATGTCGATCATCCGCGCTGGTCGCAGGCTACGGAGCGTTTTATCGGCTCCGGCGGCATTCTGGACGTCAAGCGTCAGCCCACGCTGCTGTTTAACGGCTATGCCGACCAGGTGGCTTCCCTCTATAAGGGATTAGATCTGCGGGAGAACTTCTAGTGCGTCTGACGGGCAAGCAGATCACCGGCCTGAAAGTACTGCTGCATCTGGCCGGTTTTTTACCTTTTCTCTGGCTGATCCTGTCCATTAACCAGGGCTGGCTGAGCGCCGATCCGGCAAAGGATATCCAGCATTTTACCGGCCGGATGGCCCTGAAGTTCCTGCTCGGCACGCTGCTGGTCACGCCGCTGGCGCGCTACGGCAGGCAGCCGCTGCTTATCCGCGTCCGTCGCCTGCTGGGACTGTGGTGTTTTGCCTGGGCCACGCTGCATCTGGTCAGCTATTCGCTGCTCGAGCTGGGTATCGCTAACCTCAGCCTGCTGGGTTCGGAGCTGATCTCGCGTCCCTACCTGACGCTGGGGATTATCAGCTGGTTTATCCTGCTGCTGCTGTCGCTGACCTCTTTTCAGAAGGCGCAGCGAAAATTGGGCAAAAACTGGCAAAAGCTGCACAACGCCATTTATCTCGTCCTGATCCTGGCACCTGTCCACTATCTGTGGTCGGTTAAAACGTTCTCGCCCCAGCCCTGGATCTACGCGTCTCTGGCCCTGATCCTGCTGCTGTGGCGCTATAAGAAATTCCGTCAGTGGCTGCGATAAAACGTGCGCCGCCGCGCATAACCGGATGCTTTCTTAGGCGTCCGGTGGATTATCTTCGCTGATACGACCAGTATTTAGCTGCGAATTGCGTTGAAATCGTTATAATGCCCGGTTTTAAACCCGTGCAGGGGCCAAATTTCACCGTGAAAGGTGACAAATGGCTTTTCGCATTGTATTTTGTGCGATGCCTCAATTATCGCAGGAGATAGCAGCAAGATGGCTGAAAAGTTTCACATACTGCTTTTGAATGGTCCCAACCTGAACCTCCTTGGCACTCGCGAGCCGGAGAAGTACGGCAGCACGACCCTTCCCGATCTCGTCAGCGGGCTAACTGCGCAGGCTGACGCGCTCAATGTGAAGCTGAGTCATCTGCAGTCTAACGCGGAACACGCGTTAATTGACCGCATTCATGAGGCGAGAGGCAATGTCGATTATATCGTCATTAACCCGGCGGCCTATACGCATACCAGCGTGGCGCTTCGTGATGCCCTGCTTGCAGTCAGCATCCCGTTTATTGAAGTGCACCTGTCCAATGTGCATGCCCGCGAGCCTTTCCGCCATCATTCTTATCTTTCTGATATTGCTGCTGGCGTAATTTGTGGACTTGGCGTCGACGGTTATTCCTGGGCTTTACAGACGGCGGTTAAACGCCTGTCACAATCTAATTAAACAGAGTACGGAACCACACTAATGGATATTCGTAAGATTAAAAAACTGATCGAACTGGTTGAAGAATCAGGCATTGCTGAACTGGAAATTTCTGAAGGTGAAGAGTCCGTTCGCATCAGTCGTTCCCCGGCCAATTCAGGCTACCCAATGATGCAGCAGGCCTGGGCTGCCCCAATGCAGCCGCAGCCAGCGCTGGCAACCGCCGTGGCACCAGCCACCACGCCAGCGATGGAAGCGCCTGCCGCTGCCGAGATCAGTGGCCACATCGTACGTTCACCAATGGTCGGTACTTTCTACCGCACGCCAAGCCCGGACGCGAAAGCCTTTGTCGAAGTCGGCCAGAAAGTTAACGCTGGCGACACCCTGTGCATCGTTGAAGCGATGAAAATGATGAACCAGATCGAAGCCGATAAGTCCGGCGTGGTAAAAGCGATCCTGGTCGAAAGCGGTCAGCCAGTAGAATTTGACGAGCCGCTGGTAGTCATCGAATAACGAGGCGAACCATGCTGGAAAAAATTGTAATTGCTAACCGTGGTGAAATCGCGCTGCGTATTCTGCGCGCCTGTAAAGAACTGGGCATCAAGACCGTGGCCGTGCATTCAAGCGCCGACCGCGATCTGAAACACGTGCTGCTGGCCGATGAGACCGTTTGTATCGGGCCTGCGCCATCTGTTAAAAGCTATCTGAACATCCCGGCGCTGATCTCTGCCGCAGAGATCACCGGCGCGGTGGCTATCCACCCAGGCTACGGCTTCCTCTCTGAGAACGCCGATTTTGCCGAACAGGTGGAGCGCTCCGGCTTTATCTTTATCGGCCCTAAAGCCGACACCATCCGTCTGATGGGCGATAAAGTTTCCGCCATCACCGCGATGAAAAAAACCGGCGTGCCAACCGTACCAGGTTCTGACGGCTCGCTGGGCGACGATATGGAAAAAAACCGCGCCATCGCTCAACGTATCGGTTATCCGGTTATCGTTAAGGCTTCCGGCGGCGGCGGCGGTCGTGGGATGCGCGTTGTGCGCCACGACAAGGATCTTGAGCAATCCATCAACATGACGAAGGCGGAAGCCAAAGCGGCTTTCAACAACGACATGGTTTACATGGAGAAATTCCTCGAGAACCCGCGCCATATCGAAATTCAGGTACTGGCTGACGGCCAGGGCCACGCCATCTATCTGGCCGAGCGCGACTGCTCCATGCAGCGTCGCCACCAGAAAGTGGTGGAAGAGGCGCCAGCGCCGGGCATCACGGAAGAACAGCGCCGCTTTATCGGCGATCGCTGTGCGAAAGCCTGTATCGATATCGGCTACCGTGGCGCGGGCACCTTTGAGTTCCTGTTCGAGAACGGCGAGTTCTACTTCATTGAGATGAACACCCGTATCCAGGTTGAGCATCCGGTTACCGAGATGATCACCGGCGTCGATCTGATCAAAGAGCAGCTGCGTATCGCTGCCGGTCAGCCGCTGTCGATCAAACAGGAAGACGTAGTGGTTCGCGGCCATGCGGTCGAGTGCCGTATCAACGCGGAAGATCCGAACACCTTCCTGCCAAGCCCGGGTAAAATCACGCGCTTCCATGCCCCTGGCGGCTTCGGCGTGCGTTGGGAGTCTCATATTTACGCGGGCTATACCGTACCGCCGTACTATGACTCCATGATCGGCAAGCTGATCACCTACGGTGAGACGCGTGACGTGGCTATTGCCCGTATGAAGAACGCACTGGCGGAACTGATCATCGACGGCATCAAGACTAACGTCGAGCTGCAGATGAAGATCATGAGCGACGAAAACTTCCAGATCGGTGGCACCAACATCCACTATCTGGAGAAAAAACTCGGCATTCAGGAAACCTGATCCGCCAGAGGTAATAAAGGAAGGCCGGTCTGACCGGCCTTTTTCTTTGCCTGTTACGGGAGGAAAAATGGAAAAACGCTTTGTGCAGGCGCATCGCGAGGCGCGCTGGTCGTTCTGGCTGGCGGTCGCCTATGTGGCCGCCTGGTCGCTGACGGCCGCTTTTGGCGGCAATCAGCCGGGCATCACCGGCCTGCCCCACTGGTTCGAAATGGCCTGTCTGCTGGTGCCGCTGCTGTTTATCTTTTTCTGCTGGCTGATGATCAAACGGATCTTTCGTGATATTTCGCTGGAGGATACGCCGTGAAGGCCGGGATCGTTCTGCCCCTTATCGCCTATCTGCTGCTGGTGGCGGCGCTTTCCGTCTACGCGATGCGTAAACGGCGCGAAGGCAACTTTCTTACCGAATATTTTCTCGGCAGCCGCTCGATGGGCGGGTTTGTGCTGGCGATGACGCTGACTACCACCTATATCAGCGCGAGTTCCTTTATCGGCGGGCCTGGCGCCGCCTATAAATATGGGCTGGGCTGGGTGCTACTGTCGATGGTGCAGGTGCCCGCCGTCTGGCTGTCGCTGGGCGTTTTAGGCAAGAAGTTCGCTATTCTGGCCCGGCGCTATAACGCGCTGACGCTTAACGATATGCTCTACGCCCGCTATCGCAGCCCGCTGCTGGTCTGGTTTGCCAGCCTCAGCCTGCTGATCGCCTTTATTGGCGCGATGACCGTGCAGTTTATCGGCGGCGCGCGGCTGCTGGAAACCGCAGCGGGCATTCCTTACAGCAGCGGCCTGCTGATTTTCGGCGGCGCTATTGCGCTCTATACCGCTTTCGGCGGCTTCCGCGCCAGCGTGCTGAACGATGCCTTACAGGGCGTGGTTATGCTGCTTGGCACCTTTATCCTGCTGTTTGCGGTGATCCATAGCGCAGGCGGGATGCACAGCGCGGTACAGAAGCTGCAGCAGATCGATCCGCAGCTGATTTCGCCAGGCGGCGTGGATAATATCCTCAGCCCGACCTTTCTGGCCTCTTTCTCGGTGCTGGTCTGTTTTGGCGTGATCGGCCTGCCGCATACCGCCGTACGTTGTATCTCGTATAAAGACAGCAAGGCCGTGCATCGCGGCATCCTGCTGGGCACCGTAGTCGTGACCGTACTGATGTTCGGCATGCATCTGGCTGGCGCGCTGGGTCGCGCCGTGATGCCGGGCCTGACCGTGCCGGATCTGGTGATCCCGACGTTGATGATCCACGTTTTGCCGCCGCTGGCCGCCGGGATCTTCCTGGCCGCGCCGATGGCCGCCATTATGTCGACGATCAACGCGCAGCTGTTGCAGTCTTCCGCCACGATCGTCAAGGATCTCTTTTTGCGCGTGCGCCCGCAGCAGTTGGATAACGAGCCGCTGCTCAGAAAGATCTCCGCGACGGTCACGCTGGTGCTGGGCCTGCTGCTGCTGGTGGCGGCCTGGAATCCGCCCGATATGCTGATCTGGCTTAACCTGCTGGCTTTCGGCGGTCTGGAAGCGGTATTTCTGTGGCCGCTGGTGCTGGGGTTATACTGGGAGAAAGCCAATGCTGCCGGCGCACTCAGCAGCATGATCGGCGGCGCGGGCTGCTATACCCTGCTGGCCAGCTTTTCACTGCAGCCGTGGGGGTTTCACCCGATTGTGCCTTCGCTACTGCTGAGCCTGATTGCCTTCGTAATCGGCAACCGTTTTGGCCGCCCTGTCCGGCCTTAGCCTTTATTTGTTTGACTAAAGAGAATCGCAATGCCCTGGATACAAATGAAAATCAACACCACCGGCGACCAGGCTGAAGAGCTGGGCGACGCGCTGATCGAGAACGGGGCTGTCTCGGTCACGTTTCAGGATACGCACGACAATCCGGTGTTTGAACCGCTGCCTGGCGAAACGCGCCTGTGGGGCGATACCGATGCGATCGGCCTGTTTGATGCCGAAACCGACATGCAGGACGTGATTGCCAGTCTGGAACAGCATCCGCTGCTGGGCGTCGGCTTCCACCACAAAATTGAGCAGATAGAAGACAAGGACTGGGAGCGGGAATGGATGGAAAACTTCCATCCGATGCGTTTTGGTCAGCGCCTGTGGATTTGCCCAAGCTGGCGCGACGTGCCGGATCCGAATGCGGTCAACGTGATGCTGGATCCCGGCCTGGCGTTTGGCACCGGCACCCATCCCACGACGGCGATGTGCCTGAGCTGGCTGGACGGCCTGGATCTGGCCGGTAAAACCGTGATCGATTTTGGCTGCGGCTCCGGCATTCTCGCTATCGCGGCGCTGAAGCTGGGTGCGGCACAGGCTATTGGTATCGACATCGATCCGCAGGCGATCCAGGCCAGCCGTGACAATGCCGAGCGCAACGGCGTGTCGGAACGTCTGTCGCTTTACCTGCCTCACGAGCAGCCAGAGAACCTCAGCGCAGATGTCGTGGTCGCTAATATCCTTGCCGGCCCGCTGCGTGAGCTGGCGCCGCTTATCAGCGTGCTGCCGGTTTCCGGCGGTCATCTGGGTCTTTCCGGCGTGCTGGCGAGCCAGGCGGACGGCGTGTGCGAAGCCTATGCGGATAAGTTCGTGCTCGATCCGGTGGCGGAAAAAGAAGAGTGGTGCCGCATTACCGGCGTGCGTCGCTAAACTATCGGTTTCCAGGGACGGATTCAGATAGATTTCCTCTACCATAGGCTTATTATCAGCAGGGTTATTTAATCGCGCCGGCCTGTGCCGGCTACTTCAAGGGATAATGAAGATGAGAAGATATGCTCTGCTGTTCTCCTGCCTTGCCGCTTTGCCCGTCATGGCTGAACCGGCTATTCACTGGTCTTATGAAGGCCAGGGCTCGCCTGAACACTGGGCCGAGCTGGGTGATGAGTTTCAAACCTGTAAAACCGGCCAGTATCAGTCCCCCGTCGATATTACCCGGGTTATTGACGGCAAGCTGCCGCCGCTGGGCATAAACTTTCATACCGATACCAAAACCATTGTTAACAATGGCCACACTATCCAGGTTACGGTGAAGGACAGCGACGATTTTCAGCTTGATAATGACGCATTCGTGCTTAAACAGTTCCATTTTCACGCGCCCAGCGAAAATCACCTTTTCGGCAAAAGCTTTCCGCTTGAAGCGCATTTTGTTCATGCCAACAAGCAAGGCGAGCTGGCCGTGCTGGCCGTTATGTTTGAAACCGGCGCTGAAAACAGCGCGCTTAAGCCGCTGCTCGCGTCCCTGCCCGCACAGCAAAACCAGGTTGAAACCATGAAGCAAAGCATGGATCTCGCCACGCTTTTTCCCGCCGGGAAACACTACTACCGCTTTAGCGGTTCGCTGACTACGCCGCCCTGCACGGAAGGCGTGCGCTGGCTGATTCTGAAGCAGCCCGTTACGCTCTCTCCGGCCCAGCTGGCGGTTTTTGAGCACGCGCTTAAACATGCTAATAATCGCCCCTTGCAGCCTCTGCACGGTCGAATAATTGCCGAATAGCAGTACGCTATTTCGCCTTTTTTTGCAGGCGTATGGCGGCGCTTGTCGCGCTTAGTGCCTGAAGCGCCGCAATTTATAGTGTTAACTGCCTCACAAAAAAAGAAAAATATTTGTTCATCATTTAATCGTTAAAATTCAATCTATTGTTAAATAAGGATATTTATTCGTCTCACCGTCTCCGCAGGCCGACAATGCCGGTTTGAAGGGGGAATTGTTCAAAGTTTGGCCTTTCATCTTCTTAAAAAAATGCGTAATATACGCCGCCTTGCGAACACACTATGGTCACTTTTTTTTCATGCGCATAGGAAACCACCAGCTTCGCAATCGCCTGATTGCAGCACCAATGGCCGGAATTACCGACAGGCCTTTCCGGACGCTTTGTTACGCAATGGGCGCTGGTATGACCGTATCGGAGATGCTGTCGTCAAACCCGGAAGTCTGGGCCAGCGACAAATCCCGACTGCGTATGGTACACAGTGATGAGCCCGGTATTCGTACCGTGCAGATTGCCGGTTGTGATCCTGATGAGATGGCTGAAGCCGCGCGCATTAACGCTTTATCGGGCGCGCAGGTTATCGATATCAACATGGGCTGTCCGGCTAAAAAGGTGAATCGGAAAATGGCGGGCTCTGCCCTGCTGCAGCATCCAGAGCTGGTAAGGTCTATCCTTTCAGCGGTGGTCAATGCGGTGGATGTGCCCGTTACGCTAAAGATTCGCACCGGCTGGGACGTGGACAACCGCAATTGTGTTGAGATTGCCCAATTGGCTGAACGTTGTGGCATTCAGGCCCTGACCATTCACGGACGCACACGCGCGTGTTTGTTCAACGGCGAAGCTGAATATGACAGCATTCGGACAGTTAAGCAGAGTGTCTCTATCCCCGTAATCGCGAACGGAGACATTACTGACCCGCATAAAGCCAGAGCCGTGCTTGACTATACGGGGGCAGATGCCCTGATGATAGGACGCGCGGCTCAGGGAAGACCGTGGATCTTCCGGGAAATCCAGCATTATCTGGACACTGGGGAGCTGCTGGCACCAATGCCACTGGCTGAAGTAAAGCGCTTGCTCATTGGGCACCTACGGGAACTGCACGACTTTTATGGTCACCGCAAAGGATACCGTATTGCCCGGAAGCACGTCTCCTGGTATCTCCAGGAGCACGCCCCAAACGACCAGTTTCGGCGCACATTCAACGCCATTGAGGATGCCAGCGAACAGCTGGAGGCGTTGGAGGCATACTTCGAAAAACTTGCATAATAGAAATAAAGAGCTGACAGAACTATGTTCGAACAACGCGTAAATTCTGACGTACTGACCGTTTCAACCGTTAACTCCCAGGATCAGGTGACTCAAAAGCCTCTGCGTGACTCGGTCAAACAGGCACTGAAGAACTATTTTGCTCAACTGAATGGTCAGGATGTTAATGACCTGTATGAGCTGGTTTTGGCTGAAGTGGAACAGCCACTGTTGGACATGGTGATGCAATATACCCGTGGCAACCAGACCCGTGCAGCCCTGATGATGGGTATCAACCGCGGTACGCTGCGTAAGAAACTGAAAAAATACGGCATGAACTAAGTTTCGGTTCATTGTGACGGAGGCGCTACGTACTGTTAGCGCCTTTTTTAATGGCCGCCGTTCAGACAAAATTGTCTTGATTGTGTAAATAACAGACATTTACCTCAACTTCCTGCCAATCTCGTTGTCCTATACCCTGTACCGCTACGGATTAACGTCTTTATGCGCTACATCTTCCATGCACGCATAAAGAGAGATATATGAAGGTATCCCCCCGCTTTACCCGCAGCCTGATGCACCCTCGTTACTGGATCACCTGGGCTGGTCTGGGACTGCTGTTTTTACTGGTTCAGCTGCCGTTTCCGCTTCTGCAAAAGCTGGGAACCTGGATGGGCCGTACTTCAATGCGGTTTTTAAAGCGCCGTATCCGCATTACCCGTCGTAACCTTGAGCTCTGCTTCCCGGATATGCCGGAAGCGCAAATCGAGCAGCGTATCGTACGCAATTTTGAATCGCTGGGAATGGGCCTGCTGGAAACCGGTATGGCCTGGTTCTGGTCCGATCGCCGGGTGAAGCGCTGGTTTACCGTTAACGGCCTTCACAATTTACAGGCGGCACAACAAGAAGGCCGCGGCGCGCTGATTATCGGCGTGCATTTTATGTCGCTGGAGCTGGGCGGCAGGGCCATGGGCCTGTGTCAGCCGATGATGGCGATGTATCGCCCGCATAACAACAAGCTGATGGAATGGGTACAGACCAAAGGACGGATGCGTTCCAATAAGGCGATGATTAACCGCCGCGATCTGCGTGGCATGGTGCAGGCGTTGAAACAGGGTGAAGCCGTTTGGTTTGCGCCCGATCAGGACTACGGCCCGAAGGGCAGCGTGTTCGCGCCGCTGTTTGCCGTACCGCAGGCGGCTACCACCAGCGGCACCTGGATGCTGGCCCGCATGGCTAAGCCAGCCATGATCACCGTTGTGCTGATCCGTAATGACGACGGCAGCGGTTATGAACTGGTGATCCAACCTGAACTGAAAGATTACCCCATTGCCGATGAGCAGCAGGCTGCTGCCTATATGAATAAGGTGATTGAGACGGAGATCATGCGTGCGCCCGAGCAGTATATGTGGCTGCACCGCCGCTTTAAAACGCGTCCTGATGGCGCACAGCCACTTTACTGAGGCGTCTTAACGTTTATGAACCAGCCCGCAGCGGCTGGTTTTTTTGCCTCTCTTTTGCTTGCGTCTTCTGCCTTCTGCCTCTCTTCTGCCTGCTTCTGCCTTCTGCCTTCCCCTGCAGCTACCAACTTGCCGCTTCCTGCTTCTGGCTTGTCCTTCCTGCTTGCTCTTTGCTCTTTGCTGCTTGCTGCTTGCTCCTTACTCCTTGTTCCTTGTTCCTTGCTCCTTGCTCCTTGCTGCTTGCTGCTTGGCGCAACAATAATCGCGCTTTTGCTCACACCGCGTAAATTTTAAGAAACATTTCGCACCATTTGTGACCAGCCGCGCGGCTTTTGCCTCTGTTTGGTGCGCAATATTAGGCAAACTTTCTATACGCTTCCGATTATTAACAAACCTTTCCATGAAATTCAGGATGCTGCAAATCTGGCATTGCCTTTGCAGTGTCGTGGATGGCTCTTGCCACAGACAGGAAAAGTGCACCGCAGCGTGCACTAAAACATAACAAAACGCTTACGCCACACAGGATGCTTTATGAAAAAAATGATGCTCTCCACTTTGGTGGCCGCTGCAGCGCTGTTTGCAGTCGCTAATCAGGCCCATGCCGGTGCTACGCTGGATGCGATTAAAAAGAAAGGGTTTGTGCAGTGCGGGATCAGTGACGGCCTGCCTGGCTTCTCGTTTGCGGATGCCAGCGGTAAATTTAGCGGTATCGATGTGGATGTTTGCCGTGCCGCAGCGGCGGCCGTGTTTGGCGATGCGACAAAAGTAAAATACACCCCGTTAACGGCTAAAGAGCGCTTTACCGCTCTGCAATCCGGCGAAGTCGATATCCTTTCCCGCAATACTACCTGGACCTCCTCGCGCGATGGCGGTATGGGCTTTATTTTTGCCGGCGTAAATTACTATGACGGTATTGGTTTTTTGACTCACCAGAAAGCGGGCCTTAAAAGCGCGAAAGAGCTGGATGGCGCCACGGTTTGTATCCAGGCGGGAACGGATACCGAACTGAACGTCGCCGACTATTTCAAAGCCAACAAAATGCAGTACACGCCTGTGACCTTCGATCGCTCTGACGAATCGGCAAAAGCACTGGATACCGGCCGCTGCGATACGCTGGCCTCTGACCAGTCGCAGCTGTATGCCCTGCGCATCAAGTTAGGCAAGCCGGACGAATTTATCGTGCTGCCGGAAGTGATCTCAAAAGAGCCTTTAGGGCCGGTGGTTCGCCGTGGCGATGATGACTGGTACACCATCGTTAAGTGGTCGCTGTTTGCGATGCTGAACGCGGAAGAGATGGGCATCACCTCAACGAACGTTGACCAGATGGCCGCTAAGCCTTCCACGCCGGATATGGCGCACCTGCTGGGTTCAGAAGGCGATTTCGGCAAGGATCTCAAGCTGAATAACAAATGGGCTTTCAATATCATTAAACAGGTAGGCAACTATCAGGAAGTATTCGATCGTAACGTCGGTAAAGACAGCCAGCTGAAAATCGCACGTGGTCAGAATGCGCTGTGGAACAAAGGCGGCATTCAGTACGCGCCACCGGTACGTTAATTCCCGCTGCAACAGGGCGCCAATCGGCGCCTTCGTCAGAATTTTCGTGACTGAGGTTTCAACATGTCTCAACGCCCGTCCGTAAAAAGGGATATCTCCTTTAGCAATCCTGCGGTGCGCGCCTGGCTGTACCAGATTATCGCCGTGGTGCTGGTGCTGGCCGTAGCTGGCTATCTTATCCACAATACGGTGATTAACCTGGCCAACCGCGGCATCACCTCCGGCTTTGGCTTCCTGGAGCGCAGTGCGGGCTTCGGCATCGTTCAGCATCTTATCGATTACAGCGAAGCCGATACCTATGCCCGCGTCTTTTTGGTCGGCCTGACCAATACGCTGCTGGTCTCCGCGCTCTGTATTGTATTCGCCTCTTTGCTGGGCTTTTTCATTGGCCTTGCCCGCCTGTCGGATAACTGGCTGCTGCGCAAGCTTTCAACCATCTATATCGAAATCTTCCGCAATATTCCGCCGCTGCTGCAAATCTTCTTCTGGTACTTTGCCGTGCTGCGCAATCTGCCGGGCCCACGCCAGGCGATGAACGCCTTCGATCTGGCCTTCATCAGTAATCGCGGCCTTTACATTCCCTGGCCGGCATACGCCCCTGGCACATGGCCTTTTCTTCTCTCCCTGCTGCTTGCTGCGGCATGCAGCGTTGCGCTGTTTCGTTATAACCGTAGCTATCAGTTGAAAACGGGCCAGCTGAGACGTAGCTGGCCTGCCATACTGGCTATGTTCATTGTTTTCCCTTTGCTCGCTCATCTGGCTTTTGGCGTGCCGATGCACTGGGATGTACCGCTGCTGCGCGGCTTCAATTTCCGCGGCGGTTTTGTGCTGATCCCGGAGCTTGCGGCGCTGACGCTGGCGCTGTCTATCTATACCTCTTCTTTTATTGCTGAGGTGATCCGTGCCGGGATCCAGTCCGTACCGCACGGGCAAAGTGAAGCAGCTCGCTCGCTTGGTCTGCCGAATCCGGTCACGCTACGTCAGGTTATTATTCCTCAGGCGATGCGCGTCATTATCCCGCCGTTGACCAGCCAGTATCTGAACATTGTTAAGAACTCCTCGCTGGCGGCGGCAATCGGCTATCCCGATATGGTGTCGCTGTTTGCCGGCACGGTGCTGAACCAGACGGGACAGGCCATTGAAACCATCGCGATCACTATGGGCGTTTACCTGATTATCAGCCTGTTGATTTCGCTGTTGATGAATATCTATAACCGCAAAATACGGCTGATTGAGCGTTAAGAGAACGGAATAACTATGACTTTAGCCACGCATGATACGCAGCCTGTGCCGGTAAGTTCTTTTACGCGAGCCGTGAAATGGGCCAGAAAAAATCTGTTCTCAAGCTGGGGCAATTCGCTGCTGACGCTGTTCTGCCTGTGGGTGATCTGGAGTGTGATACCGCCAGCGCTGAACTGGCTGATTTTTCAGGCTAACTGGATCGGCACTACCCGCGCGGACTGTACCAAAGATGGCGCCTGCTGGGTGTTTATCCATGCCCGCTTTGGCCAGTTTATGTATGGTCTTTATCCTCATGAGCTGCGCTGGCGCATTAATCTGGCCCTGGTTATCGGCCTGCTCAGCATCATCCCGATGTTTATTAAGTCGCTCCCGCGCCGGGGAAGTTATATCGCCGTATGGGCAATTGTTTATCCTGTGGTGGTATGGGTTCTGCTTTATGGCGGCTTCTTTGGGCTTGAACGCGTTGAAACGCGCCAGTGGGGCGGACTCACGCTGACGCTGATTATCGCCTCCGTGGGTATCGCTGGCGCACTGCCGCTCGGTATCCTGCTTGCGCTGGGACGCCGCTCCACGATGCCCGTAGTGCGCTCTCTGTCGATTATCTTTATCGAGTTCTGGCGAGGCGTTCCCCTGATCACGGTGCTGTTTATGTCCTCGGTAATGCTGCCGCTGTTTATGGCGGAAGGCAGCAGCATCGATAAACTAATCCGGGCGTTGGTAGGCGTGATCCTTTTCCAGTCGGCTTATGTAGCAGAAGTGGTACGCGGCGGTTTACAGGCGCTGCCGAAAGGACAGTATGAAGCCGCCGAGTCGCTGGCGCTGGGCTACTGGAAAACGCAGGGGCTGGTTATCCTGCCCCAGGCGCTAAAAATGGTCATTCCCGGCCTCGTCAATACGATTATCGCGCTTTTTAAAGATACCAGCCTGGTGATTATCATCGGGCTTTTCGATCTCTTCAGCAGCGTCCAGCAGGCTACGGTCGATCCCGCCTGGCTTGGTATGTCCACCGAAGGGTACGTTTTTGCCGCGCTGGTTTACTGGATTTTCTGTTTTAGCATGTCGCGCTACAGCCAGTATCTGGAAAGGCGTTTTCACACCGGGCGCACGCCGCACTGAGGCTTACAATGACTAATTCTTTGATTCAATCGGATGAAGCGATGATGATTACGCTGGAAAAAGTTAACAAATGGTATGGGCAGTTTCATGTGCTGAAAGACATTAATTTGCAGGTAAAAGCACGCGAACGCATCGTTCTTTGCGGCCCTTCCGGCTCCGGCAAATCCACCACTATTCGCTGTATCAATCATCTGGAAGAGCATCAGCAGGGTCGTATTGTTGTGGATGGCATCCACCTGAACGATGATTTACGCAATATTGAGCGTGTGCGAACGGAAGTCGGCATGGTGTTTCAACATTTTAACCTTTTTCCGCACCTGAGCGTGCTGCAAAACTGCACGCTGGCGCCGATTTGGGTACGCAAAACGCCAAAGAAAGAGGCTGAAGCGCTGGCGATGCACTATCTGGAGCGCGTACGCATTGCGGAACATGCGCACAAGTTTCCCGGCCAGCTTTCTGGTGGTCAGCAGCAGCGTGTGGCTATTGCCCGTTCGCTTTGCATGAAGCCCAAAATCATGTTGTTTGATGAGCCGACTTCCGCGCTGGATCCCGAAATGGTAAAAGAAGTGCTGGATACCATGATTGGTCTGGCGGAAGACGGCATGACCATGCTCTGCGTGACGCATGAGATGGGCTTTGCCCGCACCGTGGCGGATCGGGTGATCTTTATGGATCGTGGGGAAATCGTTGAGCAGGCACCGCCGCAGGAGTTCTTCTCCGCACCAAAATCGGAGCGAACCCGGGCTTTTCTTTCGCAGGTTATTCATTAAAACCGATACTGACAACGACCGGCTTAGCCGTGCAAATCTGATGCGAAGACCGAAGCCCTGGTATTTTACCGGGGTTTTTTACTGTTCAGTTTGGCGCTGAGCCGGGGCTGAATAGACGTGGGGACGGGATCGCGCCGCAGAGGGCCGGCGGCGGCCGCTTTTCTGACCGTTTTAAAATAAGGTCGGCGGCCACAGCCGCATTATTAACGTCCGGCAAAGAGCCCGGGTGCCGTGGCGGGGCTGAAAGAGAAGGCGGACGCGCGTTTTACGGGTACGGAAACGGGTGCATTCCACAGCGTGCAGCACGGACGCAGGGAGCGGTCACGCAGAGAGTTTCCGGCCCACAAACGCAAAAAACCCCGACCGTGAGGTCGGGGTTATCGCAATTTGATGCCTGGCAGTTCCCTACTCTCGCATGGGGAGGCCCCACACTACCATCGGCGCTACGGCGTTTCACTT
>NZ_JBGCUC010000012.1:0-147881 GCF_043420595.1 Erwinia plantamica | reverse complement strand
GCTGAGTAGCTGAGTAGCTGAGTAGCTGAGTAGCTGAGTAGCTGAGTAGCTGAGTAGCTGAGTAGCTGAGTAGCTGAGTAGCTGATTAAGCTGGCCGCTGAGTGATTAACGTTGATCTGAACAAGGTTGAGCAAAGAAGCCGTTAGCCGATTAGTGGAAGATAGTTGCGCTGGATCAAGAACTGCGATCTGACAGAGGACTAATGTAAAGCGAATTCAAGCAAGGTTACTCGTTTGTTTAGCCCATAAAAGAGGTCGCTATGTCCCTGAAACTGTCGCTCGGTCTTATCATGCTGGTCTGGCTGGCCTATGTCGCTTTCGCCAGCAATTTCTATATGCACACTTTTGCGCTGTTCAGCTAAAGCTGCCCCATAGCTGGATGCTTTTTCTGAACTGCCCGCCGATAACGGCAGCGCCCCCTATGAGACGACTGCCGCTTAGCGATAACTTTAGCGGCTTGCCGCCAGCCGGTTAACCCTCTTCAGCCTTCTCTTTCTTATCACGCTTTTTCTTCGCTTCGGCTTTCGCTTTCGCCTCCGCTTTAGCGCGGGTGCTCATATCGTTGCGGATCTGCGCGTGGCTAATCAGTGCAAAAATAAAGGTGCCGCCGATAATATTGCCGGCCAGCGTAGGAAGAGCAAAAGGCCATAAAAATTCCTGCCAGCTGATAAGACCGTTAAAGACCAGATAAAGGACTTCTACCGAACCCACCACGATATGCGCCAGGTCGCCCAGCGCCACCAGCCAGGTCATCAGCACAATTACCCAAATTTTCGCGTTGCCGGCGGAAGGAAACATCCAGACCATCGTGGCGATAATCCAGCCGGAGATCACCGCATTGGCGAACATCTCGCCCGGCGTGTTTTCCATCACTTTCTGGCTGATAGCCACAAAAGCCTGCCGCGTGGCATCGTCAAAGATCGGCATATGGGTAAAGGCCAGCGAAGCCAGCGCCGTTCCGATCAAATTGCCGAACAGCACTACGGCCCACAGCCTCAGCAGCAGGACCAGATTGCCACCGGTTGGTTTGTGCATAACCGGCAGTACGGCGGTCACGGTGTTCTCTGTAAACAGCTGCTGGCGCGCCATAATGACAATGATAAAACCAAAGGTGTAGCCAAGATTTTCCAACAGAAAAGCGCCGGGCACGCCGTCAAGATGCGCCTGAAAAATCCCTTTCGCCATCAGCGAGGCGCCCATAGAAAGCCCCGCAGCGATAGCCGAAAACAGCAGCGCCAGGCCGTCGCGCTCCAGCTCTTTCTCGCCGTCCTGGCGTATCTCCTCATGGATAGCCGCCGCACGCGAGGGCAGCGCTTCCTCATCCACCTCTATCTCTTCTCCTTCACGTTCTTCACTCTCGACTTCCACATTATCTTCTTTCATTCTTCCTGCTCCCGTAATCGACACTCCGCCTAAGCGTAGCGGGTTTTAGCGTTGCTGAAATGTAACTGCGTTTCAGAATAAACGTAACAAGGATTTAACGAAGCGGCATTTTTCGCCATTAAGCGGCCTGCACAGGGCATAATAGCGGCAACTTAAGCATCCAGTGATACCGCGCAGGCTGCGATACCATTATCAGCTGTGGTACTATTTCACGCACTATTAACAAGCGCGATGCCACCTGATGCTCCAGGCCCACAATCTGACCTGCGTTCGTGATGAACGTATGCTGTTCAGCGAACTCAGTTTTACCGTTTCCGCAGGCGATATCGTTCAAATAGAAGGCGCCAACGGCGCGGGAAAAACCTCGCTGCTGCGCATTCTGGCGGGCTTAAGCCGGGCTGAGCAGGGCGAGGTGCTTTGGCAGCAGCAGCCTGTGCGCAAACAGCGAGAGGTCTGGCACCGCGCGTTACTCTATCTGGGGCATCATCCCGGCGTGAAAGCGGTGCTGACCGCACGGGAAAATCTGCAATTTTTTCATGCGCTGGAGCCGGAAGAAAAACTGTGGCAGGCGCTGGAAGAGGTCGACCTGGCGGGATATGAAGAGGTGCCTGTCGCGCAGCTTTCCGCGGGACAGCAGCGTCGCGTTGCGCTGGCCAGGCTCTGGCTGAGCCGTTCCCCGCTGTGGATCCTTGATGAGCCGCTGACCGCTATAGATAAATCAGGCGTGACAAAGCTGATGGCGCTGTTTGCCCGTCATGCCGATAATGGCGGTTCAGTGATCCTGACCACCCATCAGGAGCTGCCGGGATCGGCGCAGCGCGTGCGCAAAATTCGGCTTTCCGTCACGGAGGCGGGATGATGATCGGACGCATTATTATGCGGGAGCTGCGCGTGGCTTTTCGTAGCGGCGCGGAAGTGGTTAATCCGCTGTGGTTTTTCCTGATCGTTATTACGCTGTTTCCGCTGGGGATTGGTCCCGAACCGCAGCTATTAGCGCGTATCGCGCCGGGCATTGTCTGGGTCGCGGCGCTGCTCTCTTCGCTGCTGGCGCTGGAAAGGCTGTTTCGCGATGATTTTATCGATGGTTCGCTGGAACAGCTGCTGCTGTTGCCGACGCCGCTGCCGATAACGGTATTGGGGAAAGTGATCGCGCACTGGCTGGTGACCGGCCTGCCGCTGCTGCTGCTTTCGCCGCTGGTGGCGCTGCTGCTGTCGCTGGATTTCGCCACCTGGCGTGCGATGGCGCTTTCTCTGCTGTTGGGCACCCCGACGTTAAGTTTCCTGGGCGCGATAGGCGTAGGATTAACGGTCGGGCTGCGACGCGGCGGCGTTTTACTGAGCCTGCTGGTGCTGCCGCTGGCGGTGCCGGTACTGATTTTCGCCTCGGCGGCCATTGACGCTGCGGGAATGGGCCTGGCGATAAACGGCCAGCTGGCCATCCTCGGCGCGATGCTGGTCGCCAGCGCAACACTGGCGCCTTTCGCTACGGCTGCGGCACTGCGGGTTAGCGTACACTAACAATAACAGACAGAAACGCGTTTCTTTTTAGATGAGCAATTAACAATGTGGAAATGGTTACATCAGTCAGGGAAGCCCGACAGGCTTTACCAGTTATGTGGTCGCCTGCTGCCTTGGTTTGCAGTTGCCGCGACGGTTACGTTAGCCACCGGCTGGATATGGGGATTTGGTTTTGCGCCGTCCGACTATCAGCAGGGCGACAGCTATCGCATCATTTATATTCATGTTCCCGCCGCGATGTGGTCAATGGGTATCTACGCCGCCATGGCGATCGCCGCGTTCACCGGCCTGGTCTGGCAGTGGAAAACGGCCGATCTTGCCGCTGCGGCGATGGCGCCCGTCGGCGCGGTGTTCACCTTTATCGCGCTGGTCACCGGCTCCGCCTGGGGGAAGCCGATGTGGGGAACCTGGTGGATCTGGGATGCGCGCCTGACCTCGGAACTGGTGCTGCTGTTCCTCTATATGGGCGTAATCGCGCTTTATAACGCCTTTGACGATCGCCGTATGGCGGGCCGGGCGGCTGGCATCCTTGTCCTGGTGGGCGTGGTAAACCTGCCGATAATCCACTATTCGGTGCAGTGGTGGAATACGCTGCATCAGGGCTCTTCCGGCGTCTTCCAGCAGGCGATAGCGCCTTCCATGCGCACGCCTTTACGTTGGGCTATTGCGGGCTTCTGGCTGCTGTTTATCTCGCTGACGCTGATGCGTCTGCGTAATTTGCTGCTGTTGAGCGAGCGCCATCGTCCCTGGGTAAGGGAAGTGGCGGAAAAAGGAGCGCGCCAATGACGGCTTTCTCATCCTGGCAGGCCTTCTGGGCGATGGGCGGCTACGCCTTTTACGTCTGGCTTGCCGTCGCCTGCACGCTGATGGCGCTGGGCGCGCTGGTGCTGCACACCATCATTAGCCGTCGGCGGCTGTTGGCCGACATTCGCCAGCGCGAGTCGCGGGAACGCCGCATCAAAGCGGCAAAAATGAAAAAGCAGGGAGCATCATCGTGAATACCCGTCGTAAAAATCGCCTGCTCGTAGCGATTGCCATCCTGGCCGGACTCGGGCTGGCAACCGCACTGGTTATGTATGCGTTACGTTCGAATATCGATCTGTTCTACACCCCCAGCGAAATCCTGAACGGCAAAGGCGAAAGCCAGCAAAAACCGACGCCGGGCCAGCGTCTGCGCGTCGGCGGCATGGTGATGCCCGGCAGCGTCAAGCGCGATCCCAACACGTTACAGGTTTCCTTTAAACTCTACGACGCTAACGGTGTGGTCAGCGTAAGCTATCTTGGCATCCTGCCGGATCTGTTCCGGGAAGGGCAGGGCGTGGTCGCGCAGGGCGTGCTGGAGCAGGGCAACCTGATCGAAGCGAAAGAAGTGCTGGCGAAGCATGATGAAAAATACACGCCGCCGGAAATTGAGGATGCAATGAAAAAGAACCATAAGATTGCGGTGAACCAGCCATGATACCGGAAATCGGCAGTTTTCTGCTTGCACTGGGCGTGGCGCTGGCGCTGCTGCTGAGCGTCTATCCCCTGTGGGGCGCTTCCCGTCAGGACAGACGGCTGATGGGCCTGGCCAGGCCGCTGAGCTACGCGCTGTTCGCCTGCGTGCTCGCCGCTTTTATCGTGCTGGTGCACGCCTTTGTGGTGAATGATTTCAGCGTCGCTTACGTCGCCACCAACTCCAACACGCTGCTGCCGGTCTACTACCGTATTGCGGCGACCTGGGGCGCGCACGAAGGTTCGCTGCTGCTGTGGCTGCTGCTGCTCAGCACCTGGACGCTGGCGGTCGCGTTGTTCAGCCGCGCGATGCCGCTGGATTCCGTGGCCCGCGTGCTGGCCGTCATGGGCATGATCAATCTTGGCTTTTTGCTGTTTATCACGCTGACCTCAAACCCGTTTACCCGCACGCTGCCTGACTTCCCGATCGACGGCAGCGATCTTAACCCGATGCTGCAGGATATCGGCCTGATCTTCCATCCGCCGCTGCTTTATATGGGCTACGTCGGGTTCTCCGTGGCTTTCGCTTTTGCCATCGCCTCGCTGATGACGGGCAGGCTGGATACCGCCTGGGCGCGCTGGTCGCGTCCCTGGACCACGGCGGCCTGGGTTTTTCTGACCGTCGGTATCGTGCTCGGCTCGGCATGGGCCTATTACGAGCTTGGCTGGGGCGGCTGGTGGTTCTGGGATCCGGTAGAAAACGCCTCCTTTATGCCGTGGCTGGCGGGTACGGCGCTGATCCACTCGCTGGCGGTAACGGAAAAGCGCGGCACCTTTAAGGCCTGGACGGTGCTGCTGGCTATCACCGCGTTTTCGCTCAGCCTGCTGGGGACGTTCCTGGTGCGTTCGGGCGTGCTGATTTCGGTGCACTCTTTCGCCTCCGATCCGGCGCGCGGCATGTTTATCCTGGCTTTTCTGGTGATCGTTATCGGCAGTTCGCTGCTGCTGTACGCCATCAAAGGCAGCAAGGTGCGCGGCCGCGTACAGAACGAGCTTTGGTCGCGCGAATCCTTCCTGCTGGGCAACAATATTCTGCTGATTGCCGCCATGCTGGTGGTGCTGCTCGGCACGCTGCTGCCTTTGGTGCACAAGCAGCTGGGCCTGGGCAGCATCTCTATCGGCGAACCTTTCTTTAATACGCTGTTCACCTGGCTGATGGCGCCGCTGGCGCTGCTGTTGGGCATCGGGCCGCTGGTGCGCTGGCGTCGCGACGAGCCGCAAAAGCTGTGGAAGCGGCTGGCGCTGGCGCTGGTTGCCACGCTGGCGTTGTCCATTTTGCTGCCGTGGCTGATGCAGGACAGCATTGAAGCGATGACGGTAGTGGGACTGCTGATGTCGCTGTGGGTTATCTTCCTGACGCTGATGGAGCTGCACGAGCGCGCTACCCATCGCCATCGCTTTTTCACCGGGCTGCGTCACCTTTCACGCAGCCACTGGGGCATGGTGCTGGGGCATCTTGGCGTCGCCGTGACCGTTATCGGCATCGCTTTCAGCCAGAACTACAGCGTGGAGCGCGATGTCCGTATGCGTGCGGGCGATACGGTTGATATCCATAACTATCACTTTATCTTTCGCGATGTGCGTAACCTACAGGGCGCAAACTACACCGGCGGCGTGGGCATCATCGACGTAACGCGCAACGGCAAGCATGAAGCAACGCTGCATGCCGAAAAGCGCTACTACAGCGTGGCGCACACTATGATGACCGAAGCGGCAATCGACGGCGGCTTTACGCGCGATCTCTACGCGGCGCTGGGCGAAGAGCTGGAGGATAATTCCTGGGCGGTGCGTATCTATTACAAACCATTCGTGCGCTGGATCTGGTTCGGTGGCCTGTTTATGGCGGCCGGCGGCATATTATGCCTGCTCGATCCGCGCTATCGCTCGCGTAAAAAGGTGCCGGCATGAAAAAGACCCTTTATATTCCGCTGGCGCTGTTTCTGCTGCTGGCCGCCGCGCTGATGTGGCAACTCACCCGCAACGCCAACGGCGACGATCCGACAAAGCTGGAATCGGCGCTGGTAGGCAAGCCCGTACCGGTTTTCCGGCTGGAATCGCTGGACAGGCCCGGCAAAATCTACGACCAGTCGGTACTGCATGACGGTAAACCGATCCTGCTCAACGTCTGGGCGACCTGGTGTCCTACCTGTCGCGCCGAACACCAGTATCTCAATACGCTGGCGGTACAGGGCATCCGCGTCGTGGGGCTGAACTACAAGGACGATCGCAGCAAGGCCGTTAACTGGCTCAACTCGCTGGGTAATCCTTATGCGTTGAGTCTCTACGATGGCGACGGTATGCTGGGGCTTGATTTGGGCGTCTACGGCGCGCCTGAAACCTTTTTAATCGATGGCAAAGGGATTATTCGCTATCGCCACGCCGGGGATATGAACGACCGGGTATGGAACAGCGAAGTAAAGCCATTGTGGGATAAATACAGCAAGGAAGCAGGCCAATGAAACGCGTTTTACTTCTCGCCGCACTGATCTTCTCTTTCGGCGTACTGGCGGACAACATAGACACCTACCGATTCTCATCGGTAACCCAGGAGCAGCAGTACCGGCATCTGACGGAATCGCTGCGCTGCCCCAAATGCCAGAACAACAGCATTGCGGATTCAAACGCGATGATTGCCGCCGATATGCGGCTGAAGGTTTATCAGCTGCTGCAAAGCGGCCAGACGCCGGAGCAGGTCAAAGCCTGGATGGTGGCGCGCTACGGTAATTTCGTCACTTACGATCCCCCGGTGATGGCCTCCACGCTGATCCTGTGGGCTGGCCCCGTGCTGTTTGTAGTCGCGGGCGCGGTGGTGATGGTACTACGCAGCAGAAAACGCACCGGTTCCGGGCTGGATGCGGAGCAGCAGGCGCGGCTTGACGCGCTGTTAAATAACAGGAAGCAACCATGAGTGAATTCTGGCTCACCGTTCTGGCTTTACTGGTGGCCGCCAGTACGCTGCTGCTGATCGCCGGAGGCCGCAAGCGCGCGGCGCTGGCGACAGACCGTGACACGCTGAACAAAACTTTTTACCATCAGCGCCTTCAGGAGCTGGAGCAGGACGAAGCGCAGGGCGTCGTGGCAGAGCGCGCGGAGATGATCCGCGAGCTACAGCAGACGCTGCTGCTGGACATTCCTCAGGAAGCGCCAACCCACGAGCGCGCGCTCAGCCGCTGGGTCTTGTTGCCCGGCGTGGTGATTCTGGTGGTCGTCAGCCTGGGCGTCTATTTCAAAACCGGCGGCTTTGCGCAGGTGCTTGCCTGGCAGCAGGTCAATAACGAACTGCCCACGCTGCGGGCGCAGCTGATGGATCCGCAGGCAAAGCCGCTGACAATGGAACAGCTGGCCCGGCTTGGGCTGGGGATCCGCACCTCGCTGCAACAGGATCCGCGCAACGTAAGCGACTGGCTGATGCTGGGCCGTATCGGCATGGTGCTGAACAACGCCGCTACGGCAACCCAGGCTTTTCGCCGCGCCATGCAGCTTGCTCCCACGGATCCGGAAGTAAAGCTAAGCTACGCCGATGCCCTGACGCGCTCGCAGGATCCGCAGGATAATCGCCAGGCAACGGCTATGCTCAACGAGATGGTGAAAAGCGACGGCGACAATATTCGCCTGCTCAGCCTGTTGGCATTTAATGCTTTTAGCCAGCAGCGTTACGCGCAGGCCACAGCGGTCTGGCAAAAGATGTTACAATTGTTACCGGCCGACGATAAGCGGGTGGCGGCGATCCGCCGCAGCATCGAGCAGGCTAAAACCGAGTCCGGCGGACAAACCAGCCGCCTGGCGCTGACCGTGACGCTGGCCGCCGGCGCGGAAAAGCAGCTGCCCGAAGGCGGCGTGCTCTATATTTCTGTTTCCGACGGCGTGGCGAAAGTGCCGGTGGCGGTGAAAAGAGTGCCGTTGAGCCATTTCCCGCTCTCGCTGACGCTGGATGACAGCAACGCCATGATGCCGGAGCGTCTGCTCTCGGCGCAGCATCAGGTTCAGGTGCGCGTGCGCATCTCGCGAGACGGCAGCGCCAATCCGCAGGCCGGCGACTGGTTCGGTGCCAGCGCGGTCACGCCTTTCGATGGTCATCAACAGCTGGCCGTTGAGATTAACCAACAGCAGCCGTAGTCGGCTTGATTTAACAGGGAGAGAGAGATGAACTACCGCGTGATGGGCGTGGCGTTGGCCAGCGTACTGCTGATTGGCTGCGCCAGTTCGCAGACGGCGGATGAACCCCAGGGGCGCTCCGATCCCCTGGAAGGGTTCAACCGCACGATGTTCGACTTTAATTACAACGTGCTGGATCCCTATGTTGTTCGTCCCGTCGCCGTCGCCTGGCGCGATTACGTGCCGGTGCCCGCGCGCAGCGGCCTGAGCAACTTTCTCGGCAACCTGAGCGAGCCGTCTACCATGGTGAACTACTTTATTGAGGGCAAGCCCTATAAAGCGATGATCCACTTTAACCGCTTCTTCCTGAATACCATTCTGGGTCTGGGCGGCTTTATCGACGTGGCCGGCATGGCCAACCCGACGCTGGCGAAGGAAGAGCCGCGCCGTTTCGGCAGCACGCTGGGCAACTATGGCGTGGGTTATGGCACCTATGTTGAATTGCCGGGCTACGGCAGCTTTACGCCGCGTGAAGACGTGGGCGGCATGGTTGACGATCTTTATGCGCCGCTGAGCTGGCTGACCTGGTGGATGACCGCCGGTAAGTGGGCGCTGGAAGGCGTGGAAACGCGCGCGCAGCTGCTGGATTCCGACGCTATTCTGCACAACAGCAAAGATCCCTATGCCTTTGTCCGCGCGGCCTATTTCCAGCGCCACGATTTCCTTGCCAGCGACGGCAAGCTGATCCCGCAGGAAAACCCGAACGCCGCCGCCATTCAGGGCGATTTGGACGATATCGACGCCAACTGATTTGCCGCATGCTGTTTGCAAAAAAGGCCCGAATCGGGCCTTTTTTATTGGCTTAAGCCTCAGAACTTGTAGTTAAAGTTAGCGCCGTAAAGCCAGGCTTTGCCGGTGGAACGGAAAGTATAGGGGCCTTCCTCTACCGTGACGTGCTGGCCGTGCATATAAGAAAGCCCCACGTCCACGGACGCATCCTGATTAAAGGCGTAGGACGCGCCGGTGCTTAGCCACAGGCGATCCTGATCGGGAATAGAGATGGAGCGCTGATCGGCAGGTACCGGGCTGTCATCAAACGCGATACCGGCGCGAAACGTCCAGTTATCATCGTAGAAGTAGGACGTGCCCAGCGCGAGGCGGTAAGCATCCTTATAGCTCTCTTCCTTATAGAACAGCGTCTGACCGCCGCTGCCGGTGGCCTTCAACTCCTGGAACTGGCTCCAGCTGGTATAGGTCAGGCTGTAGTGTACGGCCCACTGCGGGGCAACTTTATGGTAGCCCGAGACTTCCCACATTTCCGGCAGGTTTAGCGTCAGCGCGCCGGGAATGGTCGATCCGCTGGTGCCATAGGGCAGGCCCAGGTTAAGCGCCTGATTAAGCGGGTTGATAGCGCCCGGAATGCTGCTTTTATAGTCGCCGTCGAAATCGACTTTAACCTCGGAACGGTAAGTAAAGCCGAAGCGGTTATCCTCATCCACTTCGTACAGGATGCCCGCGTTCCAGCCGTAGCCCCACTCATCGCCCTTCAGGTGCGCAATTTGCGTATCGGTTGGAAAGCCCAGCGCGCGGCCCGCTTCGCCTGCGTAACGTTCAATCTTCGCGCGCGCATAGACGGCATCAAAGCCGACGCCAAAGCTGAAATGCTGATTCAGTCTATAAGCGGTGCTTAAGTTAAAGTTAACGGTTTGCAGATCCGTTTTACCGGCATACGGCCCGGCGGCGTAATCATTATTAAATTCCGTCGCCAGTCCATAATTAGCGGTCGCGGACGCGCCCAGCCACCACTGGTCGTTTAGCGGCTGCACGTAATGGAGATTGGGCACCCACTGCGTGGGCGCGATATTGTCCGCGTTCAGACTCTGGCCGGACAGGCTGCTGGTGCCGTCAATACTGACGCCCGGATCGATAAAAACCGCGCCTGCCGAAAACATTGGACGATCCATCAACGCCATGGTCGCCGGGTTACGGCTGGCGGAAGCGGCGGTATCGCCCATTGCGCCTTCGCCAGAATAGGCACGACCTAATCCGGCAGAGGAAAATTCATGAAGTTGAAAGCCGGCTGCAAAAGCATGGGAAGAAACAATGGCCACTGCGGCTGCAAGAGCAGACTTCGCAAACAGGTTTTTATGGTTCATGACCACAACCTCTTTATCTGATTTTATTAATACCGTTACGCAGGCAACGGCAGGACGCTACAGAGGGGCTGAAAGACGGCTAACTAATCAGACCAGTGGCCCCAGTATAGGTCTGGCCCCTGTAGTTGTTGCAATATTGTTTTATAAATATTTCTAAATTGATCAATAAAAAGCGATCTGCTTAACAAAAACCTGCGAGTCACAACAGGCGGCGTTGAGTCTAGCCTGTTTCAGATCAAATTTATCTTTGATTTTCATTACCGGATGACGCTTATTCACTGAATCACCGGACAGAAAAAAAGGGCAGGCGTAGAATAAAAGCATTATGACCTTAAGTCCGCCCCGAGCGGCCGCTAACCGGAGGATCTTATGACCCACGCCATCAATAAATGTAGCGCCAACGAAACCGCCGCCTGTTGCTGTGTGGATGTCGGTACTATCATGGATAACACCGACTGCACAGCCAGCTGGCGTCACCTGTACGAAAATCGCCAGCAGGCTGAAGCCGCCCTGCAGGAGCTTATCGGCAAGGCGCGCCAGGTGGAATCCGAACCTTGCGATATCGTCGGCCGTTTCGAAGAGAAGCCGGACGGCGTGCAGCTGGATGCAGATTTTACTTTTAGTTGCCAGGCAGAAACGATGATCTTTCAGCTGGCGCTGCGCTAATTGTTCAACGCGGAACCGCCGGGCCTGGCCCGGCATTCTTAAAAAAATGAGTGGGCTACGCCCACTCATGGTTCCCAAAACCGTGGTTTCCCTCGCACTTTTCTTTTCCACATTATGCAAAATGTAAAAATCTGGTTAACAATAAACAGGTCTGACCTCTTTTGGCAGTGATGCCGCTGATTTTTACAGGTGAATAATGAAAGCGCTCCCTTTGCTGACGCGTCAGGGTCAACGCATAGCGATAACGCACGGTTTACGCACCCCTTTTGCTCGCCAGGCCACGGCACTTCAGGCTATACCGGCTATTGAGCTGGGGCGAATGGTGGTCAGCGAACTGCTGGTACGCAGCGATATCCCGCCCGACGTTATTGAACAGCTGGTGTTTGGCCAGGTGATCCAGATGCCCGAAGCGCCGAATATCGCGCGCGAAATCGTCCTCGGCACTTCCTTAAGCGTACATACCGACGCCTATAGCGTAAGCCGCGCCTGCGCCACCAGTTTCCAGGCCGTCGCTAACGTGGCCGAAAGCCTGCTGGCCGGCACCATTCAGGCCGGTATTGCAGGCGGCGCGGACTCCGCTTCCGTCTTGCCTATCGGCGTCAGCAAACAGCTGGGCCGCGTGCTGGTGGACCTCAGTAAAACCCGCTCTCTGGTGCAAAAATTACGGCTGCTCAGCCAGCTTCGCCCGCGCGACTTGCTGCCCGTGCCGCCTGCCGTAGCGGAATATTCCACCGGCCTGCGCATGGGCGATACCGCAGAACAGATGGCGAAAAGCTACGGCATCACGCGCGAGCAGCAGGACGCGCTGGCGCATCGTTCGCACCTGCGTGCGGCAAAGGCCTGGGAAGAGAACAGGCTGGCGCAGGAGGTAATGACGGCCTGGGTGCCGCCGTGGCGCAGCCCTTTACAGCAGGATAACAACGTGCGTCTGCATTCCAGCCTGAAAGATTATGCCCGGCTACGTCCCGCTTTCGACCGTAAACACGGTACGGTAACGGCGGCTAACAGCACGCCGCTGACCGACGGCGCGGCAGCGGTAGTACTGATGACGGAAGCGCGCGCCAGAGAGCTGGGCATTACGCCGCTGGGCTATCTGCGCAGCTACGCCTTCACCGCCATCGGCGTGCAGGAGGATATGCTGCTTGGCCCGGCCTGGGCATCGCCGCTGGCGCTCGACAGAGCAGGCATTACCCTGAAGGATTTAACGCTTATTGATATGCACGAGGCATTTGCGGCCCAGACGCTGGCCAACCTCAAGATGTTCGCCGATGAGCGGTTCGCTCGTGAAGTCCTGAACCGGCCTCATGCGCTGGGCGAGGTGGACGAAGAAAAATTTAACGTGCTGGGCGGCTCTATCGCCTATGGACATCCTTTTGCCGCGACCGGCGCACGCATGATCACCCAGACGCTGCACGAGCTACGGCGTCGCGGCGGCGGCCTGGGGCTGGTCACGGCCTGCGCCGCTGGCGGTCTTGGTGCGGCTATGGTTCTGGAGGCGGAATAATGACGGCATCCGCATTTACATTCAGCCTGCGTGCCGACAACGTGGGCGTCATTACTTTCGATGTGCCGGGTGAAAAGCTCAATACGCTAAAGGCAGAATTCGTCGGGCAGATCCGGGAAGTGATTGCGCAGGCGCGTCGTCAGCCGGAGCTGGCTGGCCTGGTTTTTATCTCCGGCAAGCCGGACAGTTTTATCGCGGGCGCGGATATCACCATGATTGCTGCCTGCCGCTCGGCAGAAGAGGCGGCTGCGCTGGCGCGACAGGGGCAAAAGGTCATGGCAGAGATCGCCGCCTTGCCTTTTCCGGCGGTGGCCGCCATTCACGGCGCCTGTCTGGGCGGCGGGCTGGAGTTGGCGCTGGCCTGCCACCAGCGCGTCTGCACGCTGGACGAGAAAACGCGGCTGGGCCTGCCGGAAGTGCAGCTGGGCCTTTTGCCCGGCTCCGGCGGCACGCAGCGGCTGCCCAGGCTGATTGGCGCCTCTCACGCGCTGGATCTGATGCTGACCGGCAAAACGCTGCGTGCAAAGCAGGCGTTAAAGCTGGGCCTGGTGGAAGAGGCTGTGCCGCAGACAATTCTGCTGGAAACGGCGGTGGACATGGTGCTCAGAGGCCGACAGCCGCGCCGCGTGCTGCCATTGAGCGAGCGGATGCTTAACGCGCCCATGGGACGCGCGTTGCTCTTTAAGATGGCGACCAGACGGGCGGAAGCGAAAACGCGCGGTAACTATCCGGCCACGCGCAAAATTCTTTCGGTGGTGCGTACCGGCCTGCAGCAGGGCCGTAGCGCCGGTTACGCCGCCGAGGCTAAAGCGTTCGGCGAGCTGGCGATGTCGCCGGAATCCATCGCGCTGCGCGGCCTGTTCTTTGCGACCACGGAAATAAAGAAAGAGAGCGGGGCACAGGCGGCGCCGCAAGAGGTGAAATCCGTTGCGGTGCTGGGCGGTGGACTGATGGGCGGCGGCATTGCTTACGTCACCGCCTGTCGGGGAAATCTGCCGGTGCGCATCAAAGATGTGCGGCCGGAAGGGATTACGCATGCGCTGAAATATAGCTGGGATCTGCTGGAGAAAAAGATCGCGCGCCGCCAGCTGACGCCGGGTCAGCGCCAGCGGCAAATGGCCCTGATTAGCGGCGGCCTGGACTATCAGGGATTTCGGCGTCGTGACCTGGTGATCGAAGCGGTATTTGAAGACCTTTTTTTGAAGCAGAAAATGGTGGCGGAAGTGGAGGCCAACGCGTCGCCCGACACGATTTTCGCCTCCAATACTTCCTCGCTGCCGATTAGCGATATCGCCGCGCACGCCCGCCGCCCGGAGAATGTTATCGGGCTGCACTATTTCAGCCCGGTCGACAAAATGCCGCTGGTGGAGGTTATCCCCCACGCGCAGACCAGCGAGCAAACCCTCGCTACCACGGTAAAGCTGGCGAAATTGCAGGGTAAAACGCCGATAGTGGTGGCGGACAGCGCCGGGTTTTACGTTAACCGTATTCTGACGCCCTGCATCAACGAGGCGCTGCGCTGCCTGCTGGAAGGCGAGCCGATAGAAAACATTGATGAGGCGCTGGCGGACTTCGGCTTTCCCGTCGGGCCGATCCAGCTATTGGATGAGGTCGGCATCGATACAGGTGCCCATATCCTGCCGGTGCTGGCCGCAGCCTGGGGCGAACGCTTTCAGGCGCCGCCCGCGCTGGACGCCGTCCTGAACGATAACCGCAAGGGACGCAAAAACGGGCGGGGATTTTATCGCTACGGCAAGAAAGGGGGCGGCAAAAAACGGCCCGATGCGACAATTTATAAATTACTGAACGTTCATCCAAAAGCGCACCTGAGCAAAGAGCTTATCGCGCGACGCTGCGTAATGATGTTGCTGAATGAAGCGGCGAGAGCCTTTGATGAAAACGTGATTCGCTGCGCGCGCGACGGTGATATTGGCGCGGTGTTCGGGATAGGTTTTCCGCCGTTTACCGGCGGCCCGTTCCGCTATATGGACGCGCTGGGCGCGGGGCAGATAGTGGCGCAGCTGGAACAGCTTTCCCGCACCTGCGGCGCGCGTTTTACCCCCTGCGAACGCCTGCAAAAAATGGCGCAAACGGGAGAAACCTTTTACAAAACTACAGGTAAGGCGAATACCCAGCCTGTTTCAACGGGTTAGATCGGACGCTTCTGAAAGGTGCTGATAACCGTTTGTCAACAGGCGGTTATTTAGTAAACAATCGGTTGACTTGCCTTCTGGCATTAGGGTACAACACAGCGTTCATTCACAGAGTGAAGAGTCGGAAAACCTGATTTTCCGGCGTTTATGTTTAATAACAGCGGTGCAATATGCAAGTTTTCATTATGCGTCACGGCGATGCGGCACTGGATGCAGCCAGTGATGCGGTAAGGCCTTTGACCCACTGCGGCTGCGACGAGTCGCGGCAGATGGCAGGCTGGCTCAACGGTCAGAAAGTGGATATCGATCGGGTGTTGGTCAGTCCCTATTTGCGAGCTGAGCAGACGCTCTCTACGGTACGTGAAGCGCTGATCCTGCCCGTGGAGCAGGAAGTGCTGCCGGAGCTGACGCCGGGCGGCGATCCGGCGCTGGTGGCCTGCTATCTTCAGGCGTTGGCGAAGGAAGGCGTCAAAGCGGTGCTGGTGATTTCCCATCTGCCTCTGGTGGGCTATCTGGTGTCCGAGCTTTGCCCGCAGGAAACGCCGCCGATGTTCGCCACTTCCGCCATCGCCAGCGTCACGCTGAACGACGAAAGCGGCTGCGGCAAGCTGGAATGGCAGGTCAGCCCTGGACGGCTGGCAAAAGCGATGTGATGGCACCGGGCCGGTTGAACCGGCCTGCTTCGTGGCTGGCGTCGCGTCGTAAGATAAAGCGGCCAGCCCCAACGCTGTTCGCCGGGAGGCGGCCTGACTAAGGCAGCTCCGGCGGCTGCCACTCTTCTACTTCAATCAGCACCAGCAAAGCGGCATCGCCGCCAAACATTTTCGGCGCCTGATGAAAGGCCATCACCATAGGATGCTGCGCCAGCCACAGCGGCGTCTGCTGCTTGAGTACGTGCTTGCCGTGACCGTGCATTACGCTGGCGCAAAAGATATGCTCGCGGCGGCAGGCGGCTATCAGCGCGCCCAACTCCTCTTTTGCCTGTTTCTGCGTCAGCCCGTGCAAATCCAGAAAAATCTCCGGCGTATAGTCGCCTCGCCTGAGCTTCTTCAGCTCGTAATGGCTGACGTCGCTTCTGACGTAGCGCACCGGCCCTTCAGCGGACAGCAGAGGCTGAAACTCATCGGAAAAATAGTGGCTGTTGTCTATCTGCTCGGACAGCAGGCGCTTTTGCGGCACCTGCGAGAATGTTTTCCGCAATGGCTTATGCACTATCGTGTCCTGAGCCAGCTTACGCGTGCCGGTCATTAATCCACGGAACAGCGCTTCATCTTCGGCGCTCAGGGGCTGTTTTTTACTCATCTGATCCTCAGGCGGCACGCGGCGGCGGGATTTTTAACAATAATCCCATCAGTTTACCCTGTCTAATCCCTGCAAATAAACAAATGTCAGTTTTTTCACGCCTGCGCGCTGGATTCTCGTCAGCTTCATGGCAAACTAGCTGCCGAGTTGAGTTTGGCCTGTGGAGGGCACTTTGGACAAAATTTTCGTTGATGAGGCAGTCAGTGAGCTGCATACCATCCAGGATATGCTGCGCTGGACGGTGAGTCGGTTTGCCGCCGCGGAGATCTGGTACGGCCACGGCACCGATAACCCCTGGGACGAAGCCGTTCAGCTGGTGCTGCCCACGCTGTATCTGCCGCTGGATATCCCGGAAGATATGCGTACCGCGCGCCTGACTTCCAGCGAGCGTCACCGCATTGTCGAGCGCGTTATTCGCCGCATCAACGAGCGTCTTCCCGTCGCCTATCTGACCAACAAAGCCTGGTTCTGCGGCCACGAGTTTTACGTGGATGAACGCGTGCTGGTGCCGCGCTCGCCGGTCGGCGAACTGATCAATGACCGCTTCGCCGGCATTATCGCGCATGAACCCAGCCATATTCTGGATATGTGCACCGGCAGCGGCTGCATTGCCATCGCCTGCGCCTATGCCTTCCCGGAAGCGGAAGTGGACGCCGTAGATATTTCTGCGGACGCGCTGGCCGTGGCCGAGCAGAATATCACCGCGCACGGTATGGATCATAACGTGACGCCGATCCGCTCCGATCTGTTCCGCGATCTGCCAAAGACCCCTTACGATCTGATCGTCACCAATCCGCCCTACGTGGATGAAGAGGATATGGGCGATCTGCCGGAGGAATATCAGCACGAGCCGGAGCTGGGGCTGGCCGCCGGGCGCGACGGCCTGAAGCTGGCGCGCCGCATTCTGGCCTGTGCGCCGGACTACCTGAGCGAAGAAGGCGTGCTGGTCTGCGAAGTGGGCAACAGCATGGTGCATATGATCGAACAGTATCCCGACGTGCCGTTCACCTGGCTGGAATTCGCCAACGGCGGCGACGGCGTATTTATGCTGACCCGCGAGCAAATTGTTGCTGCGCAACATCATTTCGGCATTTATAAAGACTAAAAAACATCACAGGCATCCCCGGCGCAGGCGGTTTTGCTCCGATCAGCGCGGAAACCGTAGCCTGTGCACGGATTTCGCGCTGGCCGGAACGGAAGCGGCAAACGGGATGGCCTCCTGAAAAGTTCAGAGGACTTCATGGCTGGTAATACGATTGGACAGGTTTTCCGCGTCACCACCTTTGGTGAATCGCACGGGCTGGCGCTGGGCTGTATTGTCGACGGCGTGCCGCCCGGCATCCCCCTGACGGAAGCCGATTTGCAGCACGATCTGGATCGCCGCCGTCCCGGCACCTCACGCTACACCACCCAGCGCCGCGAGCCGGACCAGGTCAAAATCCTCTCCGGCGTGTTTGAAGGCGTCACCACCGGCACCAGCATCGGCCTGCTGATTGAAAATACCGACCAGCGCTCGCAGGATTACGGCGCCATCAAAGACGTCTTCCGTCCCGGCCACGCCGACTATACCTATGAACAAAAGTACGGCCTGCGCGACTATCGCGGCGGCGGGCGCTCTTCCGCGCGTGAAACCGCTATGCGTGTGGCGGCGGGCGCTATCGCCAAAAAATACCTCGCCCTGAAGCACGGCGTGAAGGTGCGCGGCTATCTGGCGCAGATTGGCGACGTGGCCTGCGAGCTGAAGGACTGGGATCAGGTGGAACAGAACCCGTTCTTCTGCCCGGATCCGTCAAAAATCGAGGCGCTGGACGAGCTGATGCGCGCGCTGAAGAAAGAGGGCGATTCTATCGGCGCTAAAGTCTCCGTAATGGCGGAGAACGTGCCGGTTGGCCTGGGCGAGCCGGTTTTCGATCGTCTGGACGCGGATCTGGCGCATGCGCTGATGAGCATTAACGCGGTGAAAGGCGTGGAAATCGGCGACGGCTTTGCCGTGGTCAACCAGCGCGGCAGCGAACATCGTGATGAAATTCGCGCGGGCGGCTTTCAGAGCAACCACGCGGGCGGCATTCTGGGCGGCATCAGCAGCGGCCAGCCGATCCTGGCGACGCTGGCGATGAAGCCAACGTCCAGCATTACCGTGCCGGGCAAAACCATTACCCGCACGGGCGAAGAAACGGAAATGATCACCAAAGGCCGTCACGATCCCTGCGTAGGGATCCGCGCCGTGCCGATCGCGGAAGCCATGATGGCGATCGTGCTGATGGATCATTTACTGCGTCATCGCGGACAGAATGCGGACGTGCAGACGAACATTCCACGCTGGTAATCACCATGAAAAAGACGCTGTTCGCGCTTTGCGGCCTGCTGCTCAGCGCTTCCACGCTGGCGGCTACGCCCTGGCAATCGATCCGGCAGCCAATAAACGGCGCGCCGCACGCTATCGGCTCTTTCGCCAACGGCTGTATCGTCGGCGCGCAGGCGCTGCCGCTTAACGATCCGACCTATCAGGTGATGCGTCAGGACCAGCGTCGCTTTTATGGTCATCCCGATCTGATCCTGTTTATTCAGCGGCTGGGCGCTCAGGTGCATAATTTGCAGCTGGGCGAGGTGCTGATTGGGGATATGGGCATGGCGGCGGGCGGTCGCTTCAGCAGCGGCCACGCCAGCCACCAGACCGGGCTGGATGTTGATATCTGGCTGCAGTTACCGCAGACGCGCTGGAGCTCACAAATGCTGCTGAAGCCGCAGCCGCTGGATCTGGTGGCGGCAGACGGGAAAAACGTGGTGGCGCGCCACTGGCAGCCGCAGATCGACAGCCTGATCAAGCTGGCGGCAAAAGATGACGACGTCACGCGTATCTTTGTGAATCCGGCGATTAAAAAACAGCTCTGCGCCGATGCGGGCAGCGATCGCGACTGGCTGCGCAAGGTACGCCCATGGTTCGGCCATCGGGCGCATATGCACGTGCGCCTGCGTTGTCCTACGGACAGCCTGGAGTGCCAGGATCAGCCCGCGCCGCCGCCAGGGGATGGCTGTGGCGCAGAGCTGGCAAGCTGGTTCGCGCCGCCAAAACCTTCCGGCGCGCCGATAAAACGCGAGCCGCCGCCGTTGCCGCCTTCCTGTCAGGCGCTTCTGGATAACCATCAGCTTTAGGAAGAAAAAATGGAATGGTTTGCCGTCAGCCCGCTGCTGCTTGGGCTACTGTTTTGCATCGCCGTGCTGGCCGCTTTTATCGATTCTATCGCCGGCGGCGGCGGGCTGCTGACTGTTCCGGCGCTGCTGGCGGCCGGGCTTTCTCCGGCGCAGGCGCTGGCGACCAACAAGCTTCAGTCCGTCGGCGGCTCTTTTTCCGCCAGCCTCTATTTTATCCGGCGCAAGGCGGTGGATCTTAAAGCGCAGCGGCTGAATATCCTGATGGCGTTTATCGGCTCGATTCTCGGCGCGATGCTGATCCAACACATTCAGCCGGGGCTGCTGCGCCAGGTGCTGCCGCTGCTGATTATCTCGATAGGCCTCTATTTTCTGCTGATGCCTAAGATCGGCGAAGAAGATCGCCATCGTCGCCTGCACGGCCTGCCGTTTGCGCTGGTGGCGGGCGGCTGCGTCGGCTTTTATGACGGCTTTTTCGGGCCGGGCGCTGGCTCCTTCTATGCGCTGGCCTTCGTCACGCTTTGCGGTTTTAACCTGGCGAAATCTACCGCGCATGCCAAGGTGCTGAATTTGACCTCTAACCTGGGCGGCCTGCTGTTTTTTATTTTCGGCGGCAAAGTGGTGTGGGGCACCGGCCTGATTATGCTGCTCGGCGCCATTTGCGGCGCACGGCTCGGCGCACGGCTGGTGCTGAGCCGGGGGCAGCAGCTGATCCGCCCGATGGTGGTCACCGTTTCCATTGTCATGAGCGCTAAGCTGCTCTACGACAGCCACGGCGCAGAGATCGCCGCCTGGTTTCACCATCTGTTTAGCTGAATCTTAATGTTGACGCGTCGCAAGACGTGAAATTTTTGCAGAAGAGAACAATGCGTACTCACGACTATTCGCAGCTGATCGAGATTTTCGACCGCTGTTTTTTTGACGATTTTCAGACCCGCCTGGTGAAGGGCGATGACGAACCCATCTACCTGCCCGCCGATGAGGAAGTCAGCTATCACCGCGTGGTGTTCGCCCACGGCTATTACGCCAGCGCGCTGCATGAAATCTCCCACTGGTGTATCGCCGGAGCCGAGCGGCGCAAGCTGGTGGATTTCGGCTACTGGTATTGTCCCGACGGCCGCGACGCCATGACGCAAGGCCAGTTTGAAGCGGTGGAGGTCAGGCCGCAGGCGCTGGAATGGCTGTTTTGTGTAGCGGCGGGCTTTCCCTTCAACGTAAGTTGTGACAATCTCAATGGCGATTTCGAGCCGGACCGCATTGCGTTCCAGCGCAAGGTACACGCGCAGGTAATGGCTCATCTGGAAAAGGGAATTCCGTCACGGCCAGCCCGTTTTATCACCGAACTGGGTCGCTACTACTCAACGCCGCCGCTGACCGCAGCGCAGTTTCCCTGGCCGGAAGATCTCTGACCAGCATGGTAAATAAGGAATTGTATGATTGATGAATTTGAAGCGCGTATCCTGGCCCTGATCGATAACATGGTGGAGAGCGCCAGCGATGACGAGCTGTTCGCCAGCGGCTATCTGCGCGGGCATCTGACGCTGGCCGTGGCCGAAATTGAGCAGTCGGGCGAGCACACGCCGGAAGCGCTGCAAATCCAGGTGCTGAACAGCCTGGAGACGGCGATCCACGCCGGTGAGCTTTCGCCGCGCGACCAGGCGCTGGTGCTGGGCATGTGGGATAATTTGTTCCTGCAGGCGCGCCATCCCTCCTGATCCCTGACGGCGCCGTCGGCAACAAGCAAGGCCGCCGTGATTTTAGCGGCCTGATGCGTCCGGCGTCTCCGGTTTCCAGTCTGCCCTGGGCGGCGTCTCCGGCTACCAGTCTGGCCTGAGCGGCATCCCCAATTTCCTGTCTGCTCTACGCGACGTCTCCGGTTTCCTGTCTGCCCTACGGGGCGGCAGCGGCTTTTAGCTTGCCGCCTTCACCGCTTTACCTTTCAGCAGCTTGCGCACCCAGTAGCGATTAGGATGGGTGGCCGCCAGCGTCTGCCTGTCCAGCGGGATCGGTTCGCCGCACAGCTCCGCCGCCAGCGCTTCTGCCGCCAGCGGCGCGCTGCATAATCCCCTGGAGCCTAACGCGCCCAGCACAAACAGGCCGCGCCAGAGGGGCGCCGGTTGCGCCGTGGCTTTGTTTTGCGCCAGATCTGCGTATTGCGCCAGCGTTTGCTGATAGTCCGGCAGCGGGCCAATCATCGGCAGATGATCGCGGGTGGCGCAGCGCACGCCGTTGCGGGCGCTGCCTGCGCTAACGTCCACTTCGCGAGGCCATTCCGCCTCCGGCAGACAGCGGAGCAGCCGCTCGCGGTTTTCCTGCTGATCTTCTTCGCGATAGGCGGTAGCGCTGTCGGCGCGATGATAGCTTGCGCCGATACAGTGCTGCTGATTATGCGGATTAACCGGCGTCAGATAGCCGTCGTAGCATAAAACCTGTTTAAGCTGGCCCAGTGCGGGCGTAGTCGGGATATGGCTGACCTGGCCGCTGACGGCATAGGCGGGCAGCTTTTCACTCTGCGGCAGCGCGGTCAGCGCGTGGCCGGTCGCCAGCACCACGTTGCGGTGAGTCTGCGCGGGCCGATCGGCAAAATCGAGCTGCCAGCCCGTCGGTGTTGCGGTCAGTGCGGTCAGCCTGTGATGCCAGCGCGTAATCAGCCCCCGCTGCTGCGCCAGCGCAAACAGCGCAGGCGTCAGCTGGGCGGGCGAGAGCCAGCCGCCAGCCGGATAGGTAATGCCGCCAAAGCCGGTTTCCACCCCGCACAGCGCTTCGGCTTCCTGCCTGTCCACACCGCGAGCGATGGTTTCCGGCAGCTGCATGGTCAGCATTTTAGTGATTTTGTCCGCGCTTTTTTCATCCCAGCCCAGCTGGGTAACGCCACACCACTCGTGATCGAACGCGACCGGCAGGCTATCGTAAACACGACGGGCAAAGGTAAATGCGGCCGGAAAAAAGCGCGCCAGCGCCGGATCGTGATGGTTCAGCAGCGGATAAAGCGCGCCCTGACGGTTGCCGGAAGCGCCCCGGGCCGGTTCGCCGTCGGCGCTGTAGAGCGTGACTTTTTTACCGCGACGCAGCAGCGCCAGCGCCAGCAGCGCGCTGGCCACGCCGCCGCCGATTACCGCAATGTCGTCGCCTTCCGCCGCCGGACGGTGATACCACGGCGCTTCGGCTGGCGCGTCGATAGCGTTCTCCAGCACGCCCGCCAGCATTTCCCGTTTGGGGCCGAAGCCTTTACGCTTGCCGACGGTAAAACCCGCCTCCTGCAATCCGCGCCGCACAAAGCCAGCCGAGGTAAAGGTGGCCAGCGTGCCGCCGGGACGCGCCATTTTCGCCATGCAGGCGAACAGTGCCGGCGTCCACATGTCAGGATTTTTCGACGGCGCAAAGCCATCCAGAAACCAGGCGTCGACCTGATGATTGAGGCTGTCATCGAAGGTCGGGATCAGCTGGTTAATATCGCCGAACCAGAGATCGAGCGTGACGCGACCCTCGGCCAGCAGCAGCCGGTGACAGCCGGGCAGGGCGGCTGGCCACTGTTCGCGCAGCGCGCGTGCGTATGCTGCCAGTTCAGGCCAGCTTTGATGCGCGCTGGCGAGATCGTTGACGCTGAGCGGATACTTTTCACAGCTGATAAAGTGCAGGCGCTGCAAACGAGCCTGCGGCTGCTCGGCGCAAAAGCGCTCGAAAGCCTGCCAGAGCGTTAAAAAATTCAGGCCGGTGCCAAAACCGGTTTCCGCCGTGATAAACAGGTCGCGAGAATGGTGCGCAAAACGGTCGGGCAAGCCGTTGCCGCCAAGAAACACGTGACGCGTTTCCTCCAGGCCGTTTGCGTCGGAAAAATAGACGTCGCCAAAGGTTCGGGATACAGGTGTACCCTGTTCATTCCAGCTTAGTTCTGCATACTCTATTGGGGCGCTGTTCACGGCAAAAGCTCAGTTATCTCGCGGTGCGGCGATTGTAACTCTGGGGGTGCGCCTACGCAAATTTACAAAAATCAGGCGCTGGTTGGACTTGTTCGGCTTACAACTGTACGCTAAAGTGCGTGTCGAATCCTAATATAAGTAGTTAACGAGGTATTGAATGAAACGTGCAGTGATTACTGGCCTGGGTATCGTTTCCAGCATTGGTAATAACCAACAGGAAGTCCTTGCATCCCTGCGTGAAGGCCGCTCCGGCATTACCTTCTCTCAGGAGCTGAAAGATTCCGGTATGCGTAGTCACGTCTGGGGCAACGTCAAACTCGATAAAGACGAAATCTCCAGCCTCATCGATCGCAAAACCCTGCGTTTTATGAGTGATGCGTCCATTTATGCCTATATTTCTATGCTGGAAGCGGTAAAAGATTCCGGTTTGACCGTTGAACAATACCAGAACAACCCGCGCGTGGGTCTGGTGGCCGGTTCCGGCGGCGGCTCGCCGATCAACCAGGTAGCCAGCGTTGACGGAATGCGCGCCAAAGGCCTGCGCGGCGTCGGCCCTTATATGGTGACCAAAGCGATGGCGTCCGGCGTTTCCGCTTGCCTGGCGACCCCGTTCAAAATCCACGGCGTAAACTACTCCATCAGCTCCGCCTGCGCGACCTCGGCACACTGCATCGGCAACGCCGTTGAGCAGATCCAGCTGGGCAAACAGGATGTGGTATTTGCAGGCGGCGGCGAAGAGCTGTGCTGGGAAATGTCCTGCGAGTTCGATGCGATGGGCGCGCTGTCCACCAAATATAACGAAACGCCGGAAAAAGCGTCCCGTACCTATGACAACAGCCGCGACGGCTTTGTTATCGCAGGCGGCGGCGGCATGGTTGTTGTGGAAGAGCTGGAGCACGCGCTGGCTCGCGGCGCGCACATCTACGCAGAAGTGGTTGGCTACGGCGCCACCTCCGACGGCGCAGACATGGTAGCGCCATCAGGCGAGGGCGCAGCACGCTGTATGCGTCTGGCTATGCACGGCCTGGATACGCCAATTGACTACCTGAACACGCACGGCACCTCTACGCCGGTAGGCGATGTGAAAGAGCTGGGCGCCATCCGCGAAGTCTTCGGCGACAACACGCCGGCGATGTCGGCCACCAAAGCCATGACCGGCCACTCTCTGGGTGCGGCGGGCGTGCAGGAAGCTATTTACTCGCTGCTGATGCTGGAGCACGGCTTTATCGCGCCAAGCATCAACATTGAAGAGCTGGATCCGGCGGCGGAAGGTCTGAACATCGTGACCAAACCAACCGAGCAGCAGCTGACTACCGTGATGTCCAACAGCTTCGGCTTCGGCGGCACCAACGCCACGCTGGTGATGCGCAAGCTGTAATCAGTAAGCAATTTCAAAAAAGGATGCTCCGCAAGGGCATCCTTTTTTTATGGCCGCAGTATGCCGATGTATAAGATAAGCCTCGCCAGGGACAAAAGTTAGCAGCCATGCCGTAAGGCCAGGCGTTAGCGTCAAATACGTTAACCTTCCCACTCCGCCGTAATCACAGAAGCGTTGATAGCCAGATGACCATCAGGCATATCGCCCGGCTGAGGGCGCAGGGACATCCACCGTTTCGCGCGGGCTGAATGGCGAAGGCCGCGTCAGTCAGAAAACGCGTGAGAAAGCGGAAGCCGTTAGCCTGAAAAAACACGGGCCAGCTTTTCCACCGCGCTGACAATCTCTGCTGGCGCCAGGGCGGAAAAACCCAGCAGCCAGCCTTCCTGCCGTGCATCTCCCTGATACAGGGGCGACAGGCGCGGCAGCACCAGGCCTGCCTGCAAAGCCTGACGCGTTAATTTTTCTTCGCCGCCGTCCGGCAGCGTGGCCGTCAGCTGTAGCCCATGCTGGTGGCTCAGCGGATGCAGCCTGTCTCCCAGCTTTGTCGCCAGCTCTGTCAGCAGCAGTTCGCGGCGGCTGCCGTAAAGTTTGCGCATCAGCCGCAGATGCGCCTGAAAATGGCCGCGATCGAGAAAATCCGCCGTCACTGCCTGCATCAGCTGCGCGCTGTGTCCGTCCATCACGCTGCGCATCCGGCAGCAGGCGTCAACCAGCGCGGGCGGCACCGCCAGATAAGCCAGCCGCAGGGAAGGGAACAGCGTTTTGGAAAAGGTGCCGAGGTAGAGCACGCGCCCGGCCTTATCCAGCCCCTGAAGCGCGGGCGCAGGCTGTGCGCCGTAATAAAATTCGCTGTCGTAGTCATCCTCAATCAGCCAGCTACCGTGGGCGCGCGCGTACGCCAGCCAGGCCAGACGACGCGTCAGGCTCATGGTCGCGCCGGTGGGATACTGATGGGATGGGGTCAGGTAGATCAGCTTCGCCGCTGGCCGGTCGGGTATTTTTGCGCCCTCGTCGTCCAGCTCCAGCGTGCCGATGGTCGCGCCCGCGCTGTTGAAAGCATGATAAGCGCCGCGATAGCCCGGCTCTTCCAGCCAGATGGTATCGCCCGGATCGCACAGCAGCATCGCCAGCATCTGTAGCGCCTGTTGCGAGCTGGTCAGGATGATAATTTGTCCGGCATCGCAGCGCACGCCGCGCGCCTGGGCAAGATAACGCGCCACCGCTTCACGCAGTTCAGCCAGCCCCTGCGGCGCGCCATAGCCCATCATTTTTTCCGGCGTATGGCGCAGCCGCTGCGCCACCAGCCGCCGCCAGATAGCGTGAGGAAAAGCCCGCAGATCCGGCGAACCGGCGGCAAAAGCCAGGGGAAAAAGCGGATCGTCGCAGCCGCCAGAGGCGACAATGTTGCTGCCGCGTGACGAGAGCGCGGGAGCCGCTGTCGATGACGCTGGCGTGGGGCGTCGCGGCGCCGGCAGATCGGCGGCGACGAAAGTGCCTTTGCCGCTGTGCCGCAGCAGGCAGCCTTCGCTTTCCAGCTGCGCATAGGCCGCTTCCACCGTCACTCGGGACAGCGACAGATCGACGGCAAGCAGCCGGGAAGAGGGTAGCCGCTCGCCTTGCCGCAGCGTGCCGTCGGTGATGAGTTGACGCAAGGCGGCGCATAGCCTGTCCCGTCGGGTGCGGGCCTGCTGCGAGGCGAACAGCTGGATTAAGGGCACGTTGGTCAGCGGCATAATGGTCTTATCACCTGATTAAAATGGGTATCCTTTTTAAGGCCGTTTTACCCTATCATCAGGCAGACCTTAAGCAAAGGAGTACACATGATGACCCTGTCCGCCGTTTTACAATTTCCACCGCCTGACGCCGCACGCAGCGAAGCATGGCTACGCGAAAAGCTGGCTTACTACAGCGATGCCTGGGATCTGGCGCAGGATCTCGCCAACGGCATTACCGATATCGTGGTGATCGATACCCGTGCGGCAGAGCAGTATCAGACCGCGCATATTCCCGGCGCGATAAGCTTTCCTCACCGCACCATGAGCGCAGAAACGCTGGCGGCGCTGGACGGCAGCAAAGTTTACGTGACCTACTGTGACGGCATTGGCTGCAACGGCTCGACCAAAGGCGCATGGAAACTGGCCTCGGCGGGACTGCGGGTTAAAGAGCTGATTGGCGGGCTGGATTTCTGGCTGCGCGACCGTCATCCGGTCGCGCAAGGAGAAGAAGCGGGCAGCTGGCCGCAACAGGATTTACAGGCGTGCGGCTGTTAAGCCTAAAGGAACAGCCACAGCAGAAAAATAAACAGCACCAGCGCGGCAAAAGCGGTTACGGCCGGACGCGTCGCCAGCGGCCTTAGCACCGGCGGCACGTAGCCGGAAATAATCGGCTGCGGATGGATCTCGCTGTCGGCCAGCGGCATCTCCTTCAGCCGTTCGGCCCGCCGCGCAAACAGCAGATTCATCAAATCCTGCGCCTGGGCTGCGGTAAGGATCGCCTGCGGCGGCAGCTGGAAGCGCTGCTGGCTGGCCTCTTCCAGCATGCGCTGCTCTGCATGATCGGAAGGCACCTTCAGCGAGGCGAGAAGCGTATGCAGCGTCGGGGCAGGCTGCTGGCTCAGCGTCTGGCTAACCTGAAGATACTGGGTCAGCAGCGGGAACAGGCGTGAAGGAATGGGATCGCCGCTGTGCAGGTTGACCACCTTCAGCACGGAAGTCCACAGCTTCACCGGCTGTTCGCCGGTAACGGCAGCCAGGCGAGCGACCTGCTGATTGAGCGCGTGGTGCTCCGCAGGCAGCAGCGAGCGATCGGTGACGCGGTTCTGCTGCGGCTGCGGGATCGCCATCTGGCCATTTTGCAGCATGGTCAGCACCTGTCGCAGCTGATCGGGATTCAGCGAGCTGAGCACCGTATGACCAAACTGCTGCCGGATAAAATCGCTCACCGCCTGGCGATTATTGCCCGCAGGCAGCAAATCGCTCAGCTGCTGAAACAGCTGTCGGGTCGCGTGCGTGTTCTGCACCTGCGCAAGCCGCGTATTAAGAAACTGCTCCGCCGCCGGAAAATGACGCGCCAGCAGACCGGCATCGTTCTTCACGCCCACTTCATGACGCAGTCCGGCCCATAGCTCCGGGGCCTTTAGCGAACTGAGCGACATGATTTTGACAATCAGCCTTTCCAGCGTGGTGCGCTGAGCAGGGGTCAGCGGCTGATCGCCCGGTCCGGTTCGGCCGGTATCAGCGACCGTCGCTCGTTCGCCGGGTAATGGCGCGCCTGGGCCATTAAGAGGTTGCATGGCAAAATCCTTAACTCAACACTGTCCGGAAAGCGCCGGAAAAAAGGGGGATTGGCTATGATAACAATCCCGTTACGCGATAGGTAGTAGCGGCGCGCCGCGCGGCGGATTATTTTTCAGGGATCCGCCGTCGCGCGCGCTGTTTTGCCGATCCGCAGCGGCGTACGCAGCCGCTGCGCCAGGATCACGCCGCATAACGTGACGCCGCCGCCGATAAAGTGATAGCTGTGCAGCTTTTCATGCAGAAAAAGCACGGCGATAACTGCTGTAAAGACAGGCGTCAGATTCATAAAAATCGAGGCGGTGCTGGCGCCCATGCGCATCACGCCCTGGATCCATAAAAACGGCGCAAGAATAGAAGCCGGAAGCGCGGCAAACAGCACCAGCGGCAGGTTATGCGCGTTCAGCGCCACATCTTTTGCCAGTAAAAAGCCCGGCAGCAGCAGTATGACGCCAAACACAATTTGCACATACAGGCTTTGCCAGTTTGGCAGCGGGATCGCCCAGCGACGGGTCAGCACGCCATACAGCGCGTAAGAGGTGGAAGCGGCAAACAGCATCAGCTCGCCCGTGCCCATGCCCTGCGTCAGCAGCCGTTCGGGACTGCCCTGGCTAATCAGCCACACCAGCCCGCCAAAAGAGAGCACGCTGCCGATAAGAATGCCCAGCGTGGGCGCCACTTTCAGCAGCACAATGCTGATCAGCACGGTCAGCAGAGGGATCAGCGAAACCAGAATACCCATCGAAAGCGCGCTGACGCTGTGCGCGGCATAGTAGGCAAGGCTTTGATAAAGCACCATGCCGAGCAGACCCAGCGTCAGCAGCCGCCACCACTGCTGCCTGACCTGCGTCCGATTGCGCCATACCGCAGGCAGCACGAAGGGCGTCAGCGCCACCAGCGCTATCAGCCAGCGATAAAAGGAAATAGCGGCAGGATCGATAACGTTCGCCGAGACTTTGCTGACGATGGCGTTAAACGACCAGATCAACACCGCCATCAAAGGATAAAGAAAATTCATTGTCGAGCCTGAATCAGTAATAAGAGCCGAGAGTGTACCCGTCTGCGGCTACAAATAAATAACCTTTATTACCGCTGCCTGATTTTTCCCCTGCCTCTTCTCTGCATAGTAAAGCGTCACTGCGTAAAACCCTCCAGGCGGAAATAAGAAAAGGCTATGGCAAAACGGCCTGAAGCCTTTTACTCCTTTTTCGGCAACGTCCAGAATTAATTCAGGAAATGACAGTTTTATGACGGCAAAACTGAAAAAAGGAATTTGCACGAGCTAAGCGCTAACGTCCACTACGCTAAGGCAGGAATTACGATGAGTTATTCAGCAAAACCGCCATCCACGCTGGGCGATGGGTTATCCAGTCGCCAGGTCACCATGATTTCCATCGCCGGGATTATCGGCGCCGGTCTGTTTATCGGCTCTGCCAGCGCCATTGCCACCGCAGGGCCGGCTATCTTAATTTCTTATATATTAACGGGTTTTTTGGTGCTGCTGGTGATGAGAATGCTGGGAGAAATGGCGGTTATGCAGCCTGACTCCGGCTCCTTTTCCACCTACGCTTCACGGGCGCTTGGCCCCTGGGCAGGCTTTACCATTGGCTGGCTCTACTGGTGGTTCTGGGTGCTGGTGATCCCGGTGGAGGCGATAGCCGGCGCGAACATCCTTCATACCGCTTTACCCGCCGTGCCCGCCTGGGTTTACACACTCTCTATTATGACTCTGCTGACCTGCACCAATCTTTTCAACGTGAAAAACTTCGGCGAGTTTGAATTCTGGTTTTCCCTGATTAAAGTGGTGGCTATCCTGGCTTTTATCGCGGTGGGCATCGCGGCGGTCGCGGGCTACTGGCCTCTGGCACACGTCAGCGGCGTGTCGCGCCTGTGGGATAGCGGCGGCTTTATGCCACACGGCGGCGGCGCGGTGCTTTCCGGCGTGCTGATCACCATCTTCTCCTTCTTTGGCGCGGAAATCGTGACCATTGCCGCCGCCGAGACAAAGGATCCGGGGCAGCAGATCCGGCGCTCGACTAACCTGGTGGTTTACCGTATTGCCTTGTTCTATCTGCTGTCGATTTTCCTGGTGGTGTCGCTGGTCGCCTGGAACGATCCACAACTGAAAGAACAGGGAACCTTTCAATACGCGCTGAACGTGCTGCATCTGCCGGGCGCGGGTATCCTGGTCAGCTCGGTAGTGTTTATCGCCGTATGCAGCTGCATGAACTCCGGGCTGTATACCGCCTCCCGCATGTTTTACTCGCTGGCGCAGCGTGGTGATGCGCCGCAGGCCGGCGCGCGAATTTCCGCCGGCGGCGTGCCCCGCGTTGCCGTACTCAGCTCAACGCTGGCCGGTTTTGCAGGCTGTTTCGCTAACTACGCTTTTCCCGGCAGGGTTTTCGACTTTCTGCTTTCCACCACCGGCGCCATCGCGCTGCTGGTCTATCTGGTTATCGCCGTTTCCCAGCTGATTATGCGCCGCAGGCTGGAACGCAGCGGCCGGACGCCGGAATTTAAGATGTGGCTGTTTCCGTGGCTGACGCTGTTTACCATCGGCATTATTCTGGTGGTATTGGGCTATATGTTTATTTCGCCCGATTATCGTTATGAAACGCTGATGACCGCCGCCGTGGCCGCTATCGTGCTGATGCTGAGTTTTATTGTCACGCGCAGGCGCACGGCGCAGACGCAAAAAATCGGCAGCGGCAAAATGCAGCCTCGCGCGGTGCAAACGATGCGTTAACGGAGGTTGCTGACAAAATCATCCTCTGTCATCAAGTCGCGTTCAGGCCGGTGAAAAGCAGCGGAGGCCGGAACAACTCGTCCACGGGGGCTCCTTTCGCGCATCCATGCGCGAACGGCTGGCCGTTCAGCCTCTGCTGCTGTGAAGCTGCCGTTTCGCGGCAAAAAATCCAGGCCGTACGAACCCTCTGGCTTTGTCAGCAGTCTGAGCCATTCCTGCGAATGGATTTTTTAATGGCTGCAAGCCGGCTGCGGACTAGCTGCCGGCCCGCTGCGCAAACAGGCGAAAAACAGGGCGAATAACCGGCCGCCGGGCGCTATGCTTGAAGAAAGGCTTTCGCTGTTTAGGCGCCCTCTATCATAAGGCCAGACTATGACCCGGTTTAGTTCACCCGATGCGATCCGCGACGCCTTTTCCAAAGCGATGTCGCTGATGTACCAGCAGGAAGTGCCGCAGTACCGCACGCTGTTGCAGTTAGTGAAAGAGGTGAACGCCCGCTATTTGCAGGCCCATCCCGAGACCTTTGCGGACGCCGACAGCGCGCCGGAGCTGAACCGGCTGGCCGTTGAACGGCACGGCGCTATCCGCCTTGGCAAAGCGCAGGAGCTGGCGACCATGCGCCGACTGTTTGCGGTAATGGGCATGTATCCGGTCAGCTATTACGATCTTTCTGCGGCAGGCGTGCCGGTGCACGCTACCGCTTTCCGCCCCGTCGACGCGCGTTCGCTGCAATATAATCCTTTCCGCGTGTTTACCTCGCTGCTGCGCCTGGAGCTGATCGATGATGACGGACTGAAGCAGAAGGTGAGCCAGATCCTCGACCAGCGGAATATCTTTACGCCGCGTCTGCTGGAACTGCTTGAGATCGGCCATGCTCAGCAAGGCTTAACCGCCGCACAGGCGGATGAGTTTGTCGCCGAAGCGCTGAAAACCTTTCAGTGGCACAGCGAAGCGCAGGTGGACGGGGCAACTTATCAGTCGCTGCTGGATCAGCACCGCCTGATTGCGGACGTGGTTTCTTTTAAAGGGCCGCACATTAACCACCTTACGCCGCGCACGCTGGATATTGACGCCGTGCAGCGGCAGATGCCCGCTTATCAGATCGTGCCGAAAGAGAGCATTGAAGGGCCGCCGCCGCGTCGCGTGCCCATTCTGCTGCGTCAGACCAGCTTTAAGGCGCTGAGCGAAAAAATCACCTTTACCGACAACAGCGAGGGCAGGCACACCGCGCGCTTTGGTGAAATCGAGCAGCGCGGGCTGGCGCTGACGCCCGCAGGCCGTGCGCTTTACGATCGGCTTTTGCAACAGCCGACGGCGGGGGATAAAGCCGCCGGGCTGGCCGCGAACTTTGCCGCTTTCCCGGATGATATGCACGAGCTGCGTCGGCAGAAGCTGGGCTATTTTAGCTATCGGCTGTCGACGGGCGCGACGCTGCCGGAGCAGGCCAGCCGTGAGCAGCTGCAAAGCCTGATCGACGACGGCACCATAGAGGCCAGGCCAGTGGTTTATGAAGATTTTCTGCCGGTCAGCGCCGCGGGCATTTTCCAGTCGAACCTGGGCAGCGAAAGGGGAGCAGCGGGCAAGGGCCATCCCAATCAGTTGGCCTTTGAGCAGGCGCTGGGCTGCGCGGTTATCGACGAGTTTTCGCTGTATCAACAGCTGGAAGAGGCGTCGCTGGCGGCCATTTTCGATCGCCCTTGACCGCGCTCTGTCTTTGACGTGGCTGCCGACTTAAGCCTAAAGTTAGCGCGGCGCACAGGCCGCTTTTCAAGGAGAATTTTATGTATACCCGGCTGGCTATTCTGCTGCTATCCCTGTTTCTCGGCATGGGGAACGCTTATGCAGCCACGGCTCAGGAAGTGGATCAGCGTCTGGATTTTCTGTTTGGCTCCCATCAGAAATACCAGGATTTTCTTGGCGAACTGCAACAGGCGGTGGCGGCAAAAGACAAAGCCAAAGTGGCGACGATGATTGCTTATCCGCTTGAGGTCGGTTTAAAAGGGAAAGCGAAAACCTATCGCACTGCGGCAATGTTAAAGAAGCACTACGGCAGCGTATTCACGCCTGATTTAAGCCGCGTCATTATCGCGCAGAAATATGAAGATCTGTTCGCCAGGGATCAGGGCGTAATGGTGGGCGACAGCGGCCAGCTGTGGTTTAGCGAAGTGTGTCAGGACAAAGCCTGTCACAACACCCGCGTGCTGATTACACGCATCAATCAGTAGCCGATAATGCTTCAAGGACTCAATCATTTAACGCTGGCCGTTACGGACTTACGTGTTAGCCTGGCATTTTACCAGCGGCTGGCGGCCTGTCGCAAAAACCCTTATGCAAAAATGATCTTTAAATAGGGCGGCTTGTTGGCTCGCCGCACCACGGGCTTATCCCTTTCCCGGCTTTATGGCAGAATAACGTCCCTCACTGTTACCGAGCAGGAACCCCGATTGTGAAAATTCTCGTTGATGAAAACATGCCCTATGCGCGCGAACTGTTTAGCCGCACGGGCGATGTAGTGGCCGTTCCCGGCCGTCCCGTCCCGCAGGCCGAGCTGGATGACGCTGACGGCCTGATGGTGCGCTCCGTGACCAAAGTCAATGCGGAGCTGTTAAACGGCAAGCCGGTAAAATTTGTCGGCACGGCCACGGCGGGCACCGATCATATTGATGAGGTTTTTCTGCAACAACAGGGGATCGCTTTTTCGGCGGCGCCGGGCTGTAACGCTATCGCCGTGGTGGAATACGTTTTCTCTGCGCTGCTGCTGCTGGCGGAACGCGACGGCTTCGCGCTGAAAGATCGCACCGTCGGCATTGTCGGCGTCGGCAACGTCGGCGGGCGCCTGCAGGCTCGTCTTGCCGCGCTGGGGATCCGCACCTTGCTTTGCGATCCTCCGCGTGCCGATCAAGGCGACGAAGGGGACTTCCTGCCGCTTTCACAGCTGGTGGCGGAAGCCGATATCCTGACCTTCCACACGCCGCTGTTTAAGCAGGGCGCCTACAAAACGCTGCATCTGGCCGACGAGGCGCTGCTGCGGGCGCTGAAACCCAACGCTATTCTGATCAACGCCTGCCGTGGGCCGGTAGTGGACAATCAGGCGCTGCTGAAGGTGCTGGAAACGCGCCGCGATCTCAGCGTGGTGCTGGACGTGTGGGAGCCGGAGCCGGAGCTTTCCCTGCCGCTGCTGGAAAAAGTGGATATCGCCACCGCCCATATCGCGGGCTACACCCTGGAAGGGAAAGCGCGCGGCACCACCCAGGTATTTGAAGCCTGGACGCAGTTTTTAGGCAACCCGCAGCAGGTGGCGCTGGAAACCCTGCTGCCCGCGCCGGAATTCGGCCTGATCACGCTGCGCGGCGAGCTGGATCAGCCGACGCTGAAAAGACTGGTGCATCTGGTGTATGATGTGCGCCGCGACGACGCGCCGCTGCGAAAAGTGGCGGCCGTACCGGGTGAATTCGATCGCCTGCGTAAAAATTATCTGGAACGTCGCGAATGGTCTTCGCTGCGCGTGCAGTGCAATAGCGAAAGCACCGCGACGCTGCTGTCGGCGCTGGGTTTCAGCGCGTACTGGCAGGCCGATTGCTAAAAATTTCAGGCGTCGCGCCCCCACGTAAGGGCGCGACGCCCGCTACGAACAATTCTGAATCGTCGGGCGGTGTCGTCACCGCCCTCTGTTTTTTATGTACATTATCTGGAGTAAACCAACATGTCTGACGGCTGGAATATTGCGCTACTGGGCGCGACAGGCGCAGTAGGGGGAGCAGTACTGGAATTACTGGCCGAGCGTCAGTTCCCGGTTGGTGAGCTGTATCTGCTGGCGAGCGAACGCAGCGCGGGCGAAAACCTGCGTTTTGAAGGCAGAACGCTGCTGGTTAACAACGCCAGCGAGTTCGACTGGTCGCAGGTGCAGCTGGCCTTTTTCGCCGCCGGTCGCGAAGCCTCGGCGCGCTATGCCGAAGAAGCCGCGAGCGCGGGCTGCCTGGTGATCGACAGCAGCGATCTTTTCGCGCTGGAGCCGGACGTGCCGCTGGTGGTGCCGGACGTGAACCCGCAGGTGCTGGCCGACTACCGCAACCGCAATATCATCAGCGTGGCCGACAGCGTCACCAGCCAGCTGCTCTGCGCGATCAAACCGCTGGTGGATCAGGCGGGCCTGGGCCGTTTGCAGGTGACCAGCCTGATTGCCGCTTCGGCACACGGCAAGGCCGCTGTGGACTCGCTGGCGGGCGAAAGCGCGCGGCTGCTGAACGGGATGCCGGCGGAAGAGAACTTCTTCGGTCGCCAGCTGGCTTTCAACATGCTGCCGCTGCTGCCGGACGCCGAAGGCAGCGTGCTGCAGGAGCGCCGCCTGATCGATCAGGTGCGTAAAGTGCTGCAGGATGAAGGGCTGCCGATTTCGGTCACCACCGTTCAGGCGCCGGTTTTTTACGGCAACGCGCAAATTGTGCACGTGGAAAACCTGCGCCCGATGTCGGCGGAAGAGGCGCGCGAAGCGCTGATGCAGGCGGAAGATATCGCGCTTTCCGATGAAAACGACTATCCGACGCAGGTCGGCGACGCATCGGGCAGCGCACTGCTCAGCCTGGGCTGCGTGCGCAACGATTACGGCATCCCGGAGCTGCTGCAATTCTGGTCGGTAGCGGACAACGTACGCTTTGGCGGCGCGCTGATGGCGGTGAAAACCGCTGAGAAACTGGTACAGGAGTACTTCTGGTAATGTCGGCGCCGCAAACGTACAAACTGGCGCTGGGCATTGAGTATGACGGCAGCCGCTATTACGGCTGGCAGCGGCAGCAGGAAGTCAGAAGCGTGCAGGAGAAGCTGGAAAAAGCGCTCTCTAAAGTGGCCGATCATCCGGTGGTGGTGTTCTGCGCAGGCCGAACCGATGCGGGCGTGCACGGTACTGGCCAGGTGGTGCATTTTGAAACTACCTCGCTGCGTAAAGATGCCGCCTGGACGCTGGGCGTCAACGCCAACCTGCCGGACGATATCGCCGTGCGCTGGGTGAAGCCGGTTGCGGACGATTTTCACGCCCGCTTCAGCGCCACGGCGCGGCGCTATCGTTACGTCATCTATAACCGTCGTCTGCGTCCGGCGATTTTGCACGGCGGCGTAACGCATTTTTACCATCCGCTGGATGTGGAAAAAATGCAGCGGGCAGGGCAGGCGCTGCTGGGCGAAAACGACTTTACCTCTTTTCGCGCGGTGCAGTGCCAGTCACGCACGCCCTGGCGCAACGTCATACACCTTAATGTCAGCCGTCACGGGGCTTACGTGGTGGTGGATATCAAAGCCAACGCTTTTGTGCACCATATGGTGCGCAACATTGTCGGTAGCCTGATGGAAATAGGCTGTGGAAATCAGCAGGAAAGCTGGATGGCCGAGCTGCTGGCGGCGAAAGATCGCACGCTGGCGGCGGCAACGGCGCGGGCCGAAGGGCTTTATCTGGTCGCGGTCGATTACCCGGAACGTTATGATTTACCCCGTCCGCCGATGGGGCCGCTATTCCTCGAGGATTAACGCATTAAGGAACCTGTATGGAAGTGATTCACACCGTCATCGACTTTATTTTGCACATTGATGTGCATCTGCAGGCGATGGTTGCACAGTATGGCGTCTGGATTTATGCCATTTTGTTTTTGATTCTGTTTTGCGAGACGGGGCTGGTGGTGACGCCTTTCCTGCCCGGCGATTCGCTGCTGTTTGTGGCGGGTGCGCTGGCGGCTATCCCGGACAGCGCGCTGAACGTGCACGTGATGGCGCTGCTGCTTTGCGTGGCGGCGATTGTCGGCGATGCGGTGAATTACACCATCGGACGCCTGTTCGGCAATAAGCTGTTCAGCAATCCGAACTCAAAAGTTTTCCGCCGCAGCTACCTGGATAAAACGCATCAGTTCTATGAGCGTCACGGCGGCAAAACGATTATCCTGGCGCGCTTTGTGCCGATAGTCCGCACCTTTGCGCCGTTCGTCGCCGGTATGGGCAAAATGTCCTATCGCCATTTTGCGCTGTTCAACGTGGCGGGCGGTATTCTTTGGGTGGTGCTGTTCTCTTATGCCGGCTACTTCTTTGGCAACCTGCCTGCTATCCAGCAAAATCTGCACTATCTGATCGTCGCTATTATTCTGGTTTCGGTTCTGCCAGGCGTGGTGGAAGTGTTACGTCATCGCCGCGCGGCGCGTCAGCAGAAGCCGCAATAGCCTCTCTGTTATCGTCCGTCCGCCGGCAGCGGCGGCGGACGAGTTCCTTCCTGATGCTTTTGCTCATAAAATACGTTTTCATGGTCGTTGCTGACCGCTTCGCGGCATGATAAATAAACAGCCCGGCCCGCCCGTGCGCGGTGGCGCAAAAGGGAAACGCGGGCCGTTGACGAATTGGTAGCGCGCAAAACGGTTTTATGATGTAATACCGCCTAATTCTCAGGCGATAATCTGTGTTAAGTATCTGATTTAGCACAATAAACAACATAACAGGTCATCAATGAGCTGGATTGAAAGAATTCTCAACAAGAGCACAATCACCCCATCGCGCAAAGCCAGCATTCCGGAAGGCGTCTGGACCAAATGCGACAGCTGCGGCCAGGTTCTCTACCGTGCCGAGCTGGAACGCAATCTGGAAGTTTGCCCGAAATGCGATCACCATATGCGTATGCACGGACGTGACCGTCTGCACAGCCTGCTGGACGAAGGTTCGATGACCGAACTGGGCAGCGAGCTGGAGCCGAAAGATGTGCTCAAGTTCCGGGATTCCAAAAAATACAAGGATCGTCTGGCCGCGGCGCAGAAAGACACCGGCGAGAAAGACGCGCTGATTGTGATGAAAGGCACGCTGCACGGCATGCCGGTTGTGACGGCCGCGTTTGAGTTCTCCTTTATGGGCGGCTCGATGGGCTCCGTGGTTGGCGCTCGCTTTGTGCGTGCCGTTGAGCAGGCGCTGGAAGACAACTGCCCGCTGATCTGCTTCTCCGCCTCCGGCGGCGCCCGTATGCAGGAAGCGCTGATGTCGCTGATGCAGATGGCGAAAACCAGCGCCGCGCTGGCGAAAATGCAGGCGCGCGGTCTGCCTTATATCTCCGTGCTGACCGATCCGACCATGGGCGGCGTTTCCGCCAGCTTCGCCATGCTGGGCGATCTGAACATCGCCGAGCCTAAAGCGCTGATCGGCTTTGCCGGCCCACGCGTGATCGAACAGACCGTGCGTGAAAAACTGCCGCCGGGCTTCCAGCGCAGCGAATTTTTAATCGAGAAGGGCGCTATCGACATGATCGTGCGCCGTCCGGTGATGCGCTTTAAGCTCGCCTCCGTGCTGGCGAAGATGATGAATCTGCCGGCGCCGCAGGAAGAGCGCGTGCCAGAGGTGGAAGAGGCGCCACAAAGCCCTGAAGCCTGACCGATGTCCGAAAGGGCGCGCGTCGCCCTTTCACCAATGAACCGTAACTTGTGAACGGGATACATGGATACTCTTCCTCAAGCCACGTCGCCTCTGGCCACGTGGCTTCATTATCTTGAGAATCTGCATTCTCAGGCTATCGAACTCGGGCTGGCGCGCGTTCAGCGCGTCGCCGCACGGCTTGACCTTCTTAAACCTGCTCCGTTTGTTTTTACCGTCGCCGGCACCAACGGCAAAGGCACCACCTGCCGGACGCTGGAAACGCTGCTGATGGCCGCCGGCTATCGCGTCGGCGTCTACAGCTCGCCGCACCTGGTGCGCTATACCGAACGCGTGCGCATTCAGGGGCTTGAGCTGGCCGAAGCGGAGCATACCGCCTCATTTGCCGATATTGAAAAAGGGCGCGGCGACACTTCGCTGACCTATTTCGAGTACGGTACGCTTTCCGCGCTCTGGCTGTTTAAGCGTGCGCAGCTTGATGTGGTGATCCTGGAAGTAGGGCTGGGTGGCCGCCTGGACGCGACCAATATCGTGGATGCCGACGTATCGGTAATCACCAGCATCGCGCTCGATCATACCGACTGGCTTGGCCCGGATCGTGAAAGCATTGGCCGCGAAAAAGCGGGCGTCTTTCGTGGCGGCAAGCCTGCTATCGTTGGCGAACCTGATATGCCGCATACCATTGGCGAAGTGGCCGATGAGCTGGGGGCGCAGTTATTGAAGCGTGGTCGCGACTGGTCTTACCGCGTTGGCGAGCACGACTGGAGCTTTACCGACGCGCAGGGCACGCTGAACGGCCTGCCGATGCCGCAGGTGCCGCTGCCGAATGCCGCCACCGCGCTGGCCGCGCTGCGCGCATCGTCGTTAAAAGTTGATGACGCCACGCTTTACGAGCTGGACAAAGCGATTTTGCCCGGTCGTTTTCAGACCGTTGCACAATCGCCGCGCATTATTCTGGATGTCGCGCATAATCCTCATGCGGCTGGCTACCTGGCCGAACGCCTGGGCGAGCTGCCGAAAGCCGGAAAGGTCCATGCGGTGGTCGGCATGCTGCACGACAAAGATATCGCCGGGACGCTGGCCTGCCTGGCGCCGCAGGTCGACTACTGGTACTGCGCGCCGCTGGCAGGGCCGCGAGGCGCAAGCGCGGAGCAGCTGCTGGCGCATTTGCCGGGCGCGCAGGCCTGTGCCAGCGTGGCGGCGGCGTTTGACCAGGCGCGGCGGCAGGCCGGGCCGCAGGATATCGTGCTGGTGTGCGGTTCTTTCCACACCGTAGCGCAGGTAATGGAAACGATGGAAACGGAGAGTGGCAGTGGCAAGTAAGTTTCAAAATCGTTTGGTCGGAACGGTGATCATCGTGGCGCTGGGCGTTATCGTGCTGCCGGGCCTGCTGGACGGTAAGAAAAAGCACTATAAAGAAGAGTTCGCCGCGATCCCGCTGGTGCCTAAGCCTGGCGATCAGCAGGAAACGGAGATGGTGCCGCCGGTCACGCAGTCGCTGCCAGCCCAGCCGCCGGAAGGCGCGGGCACGGCGATAGCGGGCCAGACCAATGAAAATACCTCGCAGGCTGAAAGCGGCTCTACCGCGCCGCAGGCGGGCAACCAGCCGACCGTGGTGTCGCCGCCGCCGGTAAGTCATGTGGTGACGGAAAAACCGGTCGAAAAACCCAAAGCGCAGCCAAAACCCGTAGAGAAGCCGAAGGCGGAACCTAAGCCGGTAGCGAAGCCGGAAACCAAACCGGAACCGAAACCGGAGCCGAAGCCCGTACAGCAGGAGAGCGCGCCGGCAGGTCAGGCGTGGGTCGTGCAGCTGGGGGCGCTGAAGAACGCCGCTAAGGTTAACGAAATCGTCGCCTCGCTGCGCCTTTCCGGCTATCGCGCCTTTACGGTGCCGTCAACGCCGGTGCAGGGCCAGATTACCCGCGTTTATGTCGGGCCGGACGCTTCAAAAGCGAAGATGCAGGCCGCCGTGGGCGAGCTGAAAGGCATCTCCGGACTGAGCGGCGTGGTAAAGCCTTATAGCGCACGTTAGATTGTTGCTATCGCAGCAAGAGACGGCGCCTTTCAGGCGCTGAAATCGGGCTGTCGTTGTGCCGTTTCAGGCGAGGCGGCAGCCCGTAAAACAAAGTAAATCAAACAGTTGCCGGGACGAGTCGGCCAGCCTGTTTTCCCGTTATCTCTGCAGGTTTTGCGCTGGTTTTTTTCACGCCCGGTTTTCATCAGGACGGTTAAGGAAAAGCTACGCAAACGTTTTCTTTTTCTGTTAGAATTCGCCCCGAACTCAGGTTGTGTCCCTGTGCTGCCCGTGCCGACGCGGCAGACAGCAGAGGGATGCAGCCTGATCAGAGGCACAGTCGCTGGAAGAGTTCATGGTCTGGATAGATTACGTCATTATTGCGGTTATTGGTTTTTCGGCTCTTGTCAGCCTGATCCGCGGGTTCGTTCGGGAAGCACTTTCGCTCGTCACCTGGGGTTGCGCATTTTTTGTCGCCAGTCATTATTACTCCTTCCTTGCTGTCTGGTTCACAGGTTTTGAAGACGAACTGGTTCGAAATGGAATCGCCATCGCGGCATTGTTTATCGCCACGCTGATTGTCGGCGCGATAGTCAACTATGTGATTGGCTCGCTGGTTGAAAAAACCGGCCTGTCGGGAACCGACAGGGTGCTGGGAGTCTGTTTCGGGGCATTACGCGGCGTACTGATTGTGTCGGCCATGCTGTTTTTCCTTGATACCTTCACCGGCTTTTCCAAAAGCCCGGACTGGCAGCAGTCCCAGCTGATTCCCCAGTTTAGCTATATAATCAGGTGGTTTTTTGACTACCTGAAAAGCACGTCGAGTTTTTTACCCCGGTAATTGAGCCGGGGTTGCGGCTTATGAGGAAATGACCACATGTGCGGTATTGTCGGGATCGCCGGTTTTATGCCGGTCAACCAGTCGATTTATGATGCGTTAACGGTGCTGCAGCACCGTGGCCAGGATGCCGCAGGCATCGTTACCATTGATGCCCTGAACTGCTTCCGCCTGCGTAAAGCAAACGGCCTGGTGAGCGATGTTTTTGAAGCCCGCCATATGCAGCGTTTGCAGGGCAATATGGGGATCGGCCACGTCCGCTACCCGACCGCCGGAAGCTCCAGCGCTTCTGAAGCGCAGCCCTTCTACGTTAACTCGCCTTACGGCATTACGCTTGCGCACAACGGTAACCTGACCAACGCCCACGAGCTGCGCAAGCAGCTGTTTGAAAGCGGCCGCCGTCACGTGAACACCACTTCCGATTCGGAAATCCTGCTGAATATTTTCGCCACCGAGCTGGATCGTTTTCAGCACTATCCGCTGGAAGCGGAGAATATTTTCGCGGCGGTGGCGGCGGTGCACCAGCACGTGCGCGGCGCTTATGCCTGCGTAGCGATGATTATCGGCCACGGCCTGGTCGCCTTCCGCGATCCCAACGGCATCCGTCCGCTGGTTATCGGCAAGCGCGCAATGAAAGACGGCCGCAGCGAGTATATGGTGGCTTCCGAAAGCGTGGCGCTGGATACGCTGGGCTTTGAGTTCCTGCGCGACGTGGCGCCGGGCGAAGCGGTTTACGTCACTGAGAAAGGGCAGCTGTTCACCCGTCAGTGCGCGGAAAACCCCAAATGCAACCCGTGCCTGTTCGAGTACGTCTATTTTGCCCGCCCGGATTCCTTCCTGGACAAAATTTCCGTATACAGCGCCCGCGTGCGCATGGGCACCAAGCTGGGCGAAAAGATTGCCCGCGAATGGGAAGACCTGGATATTGACGTGGTGATCCCGATCCCGGAAACCTCCTGCGATATCGCGCTGGAAATGGCGCGCATTCTGGACAAGCCTTACCGTCAGGGTTTTGTGAAAAACCGCTACGTGGGCCGCACCTTTATTATGCCGGGCCAGCACCAGCGCCGCAGCGCGGTGCGCCGCAAGCTGAACGCCAACCGCGCGGAATTTCGCGGTAAGAACGTGCTGCTGGTGGACGATTCCATCGTGCGCGGCACCACGTCGGAACAGATTATTGAAATGGCGCGCGAAGCCGGGGCGAAAAAAGTCTATCTGGCTTCCGCCGCGCCGGAAATCCGCTTCCCGAACGTCTACGGCATCGATATGCCAAGCGCGACCGAGCTGATTGCGCACGGGCGGGAAGTGGACGAGATCTGCAAGCTGATCAAAGCCGACGCGCTGATTTTCCAGGACCTGGACGATCTGATTGAGGCGGTGCGCGAAGAAAATCCGGATATTGCCCAGTTTGAATGCTCGGTGTTTAACGGCGTCTACGTGACGAAAGATGTCGATCAGCGCTATCTGGAGCATATCCAGTCGCTGCGCAACGACGACGCAAAAGCGCTGGCGCGCCAGAACGAGGTCGAAAACCTGGAAATGCACAACGAGGGCTGATGCGCTCGCCGCTTTCCTGGTATCATGGGTCGGAAGCTATTCCGGCCCATTTTTTTTGGGCCGGCCCCAGGAAGGTTAAGGATTATTATGAAACGACTTATCATCGGCATTTCGGGCGCCAGCGGCGTAATTTACGGCATTCGCACGCTCCAGATACTGCAACAGGTCGACGAAGTGGAAACGCATCTGGTGATGAGCCAGGCCGCGCGGCAGACGCTGGCGCTGGAAAGCGACTATTCCGTGCGCGACGTGCAGGCGATGGCGGATGTGGTGCATGACGCGCGCGATATCGCCGCCAGCATCTCTTCCGGCTCGTTCAAAACCGACGGAATGGCTATCCTGCCCTGTTCAATGAAAACGCTGTCCGGCATCGTCCACAGCTACAGCGACGGTCTGCTGACGCGTGCGGCGGACGTGATCCTGAAAGAGCGTCGTCGGCTGGTGCTCTGCGTGCGGGAAACGCCGCTGCATCTTGGGCATCTGCGGATGATGACCACGGCGGCGGAGCTGGGCGCGATTATCATGCCGCCCGTACCGGCCTTCTATCATCGTCCTGAGAACGTCATGGACATCGTTGACCAGACGGTCAACCGCGTGCTGGATCAGTTTGATATCGAGCTGGATAACGATCTTTTCACGCGCTGGCAGGGTGCATAGAAGCCTGTCTCCTGCGCTTTTTTGGTGCGCTCGCTCCCATAAACACGCTTTGCGTGCAGAAAATGCACCAAAGCGAGGCATTCTTCTTCCATAATCCTGCTGTCGGGTCGCGTTTTTTTAACTTCTTTATGCGCCGGTGCGCTTTCGTGACCCTCTGGTAAAGGTGGCATGAAAGCTGCACGTCTTTACGCTGGCCCCTCCATAATAAAAGTGACTCTGAGGATAATCTATGAAGAAGCAGGTGATGGCTCTTTCTCTGCTGCTGGCGTTCTCTGCCGGTAGCGCGCTGGCCGCCGTGCCCAAAACGCTGCGTATCGGCACCGACCCAACCTATGCGCCGTTTGAATCCAAAAACGCGCAGGGCGAACTGGTGGGCTTTGATATCGACCTTGCCAACGAGATCTGTAAGCGTATGGCAACGAAATGTACCTTCGTCGAAAGCGATTTCGACGCGCTGATCCCGTCGCTGAAGGCGAAAAAAATCGATGCGATTATCTCTTCGCTTTCTATTACCGAAAAGCGTCAGCAGGAGATCGCCTTCTCTGAAAAACTTTATGCCGCCAACGCCCGCCTGATCGCCCCTAAAGGTGCCAAAATCGAACCGACCGTGGCGTCGCTGAAGGGCAAAACTATTGGTTTGCTGCAGGGCACAACGCAGGAAACCTATGCCAACCAGTACTGGCGCACGCAGGGCGTAACCGTAACGCCTTATGCCAATCAGGATTTGGTTTATCAGGATCTGACGGCGGGACGCATCGACGCCGCGTTTCAGGATGAAGTGGCCGCCAGCGAAGGCTTCCTCAAGCAGCCCGTTGGTAAAGACTACGCTTTTGCCGGCCCGGCAGTGAAGGACGAAAAAATCTTTGGCGTCGGCACAGGTATGGGGCTGCCGAAAGAAAGCACCGAGCTGAAAGCCGCTATCGATAAAGCCGTGGCGGCGATGCGCCAGGACGGCACCTATGACAAGCTGGCGAAAAAATATTTTAACTTTGACGTCTACGGCGGCTAAGAAAACCTGTCAGGGGGCGGCGCTGGCGGCTCCCGATTTGCCCCAGGGGTTGGGGCAAACGCCTTAAATCAGACAGGAAACTGCTTATGCTGTATGGCTACTCTGCAATCATTTTCAAAGGCGCGATGGTGACGCTGGAGCTGGCGCTCTGCTCCGTGCTGCTTTCGGTCGTGCTGGGCCTGATCGGCGCGGGCGCAAAGCTTTCCGGCAGTCGTCCGCTGGCTATGCTGTTTGAAGGTTACACCACGCTGATCCGCGGCGTGCCCGACCTGGTGCTGATGCTGCTGATCTTCTATGGGCTGCAAATCGCGCTTAACCAGGTTACCGAGCTGATGGGCCTCAGCCAGTTTGATATCGATCCGATGACGGCGGGCATTATTACGCTGGGTTTTATCTACGGCGCCTATTTCACGGAAACGTTTCGCGGCGCCTTTATGGCGGTATCGAAAGGGCAAATCGAAGCGGCCACCGCGTTCGGTTTTACCGCGTCGCAAACGTTCCGCCGCATCCTGTTCCCGGCGATGATGCGCTATGCGCTGCCCGGCATCGGCAACAACTGGCAGGTGATCCTCAAGGCGACCGCGCTGGTGTCGCTGCTGGGGTTGGAGGATGTGGTAAAAGCCACGCAGCTGGCGGGCAAAAGCACCTGGCAGCCGTTTTATTTCGCCATCGTCGCCGGTGTGGTTTACCTGATTTTCACCACGCTTTCTAACGGCGTGCTGTGGTGGCTTACGCGTCGCTACTCCGTGGGCGTGAAAAGGGCGGACTTATGATCGACATTTTGCAGGAATACTGGAAGGCCCTGCTGTGGACGGACGGCTACCGCTTTTCCGGCGTGGCGATTACGCTCTGGCTGCTGATTATCTCCGTGGCGCTGGGCGGCTGTCTGGCGATACTGCTGGCGATCGCCCGCGTGTCGTCCATTAAAGCCGTACGCTTTCCGGTCTGGCTGTTTACCTATCTGTTTCGCGGCACGCCGCTGTATGTCCAGCTGCTGGTGTTCTACTCAGGCATGTATACGCTGGACGTGGTTAAAGGCAACGATCTGCTGAATACCTTTTTCCGCAGCGGCCTGAACTGTACGCTGCTGGCGCTGACGCTGAATACCTGCGCCTACACCACGGAAATTTTCGCTGGCGCCATCCGCGCCGTGCCGCATGGTGAAATCGAGGCGGCGCGCGCCTATGGCTTCTCTACCTTTAAGCTCTATCGCTGCATTATTCTGCCTTCGGCGCTGCGCATCGCGCTGCCCGCCTACAGCAATGAGGTAATTTTGATGCTGCACTCTACGGCGCTGGCCTTTACCGCGACCGTGCCCGACCTGCTGAAGGTCGCGCGCGATATCAACTCCGCCACCTATCGGCCTTTCGTTGCTTTCGGCATCGCGGCGGCGCTGTATCTGATTATCTCTTATGTATTGATTAGCCTGTTCCGCAGGGCGGAAAAACGCTGGCTGGCGCATATGAAACCTTCATCGACCCATTGAGTAGACCTATGTCCAATAAACTAAACGTCACCGAGCTGCATAAACGCTATGGCGATCATGAAGTGCTGAAGGGCGTCTCGCTTCAGGCAAAGGCGGGCGATGTCATCACCATTATTGGCTCTTCCGGCTCGGGGAAAAGTACCTTTTTGCGCTGCATTAACTTTCTGGAGAAGCCGAGCGAAGGCTCTATTGCCGTTAATAATCAGCTGATTAATCTGGTGCGCGACACCGACGGCCAGCTAAAAGTCGCCAATAAAGAGCAGCTGCGGGCGCTGCGCACCAGCCTGACGATGGTGTTCCAGCACTTTAACCTATGGAGCCATCTGACGGTGCTGCAAAACGTGATGGAGGCGCCCATCCAGGTGCTGGGCCTGAGCAAGGCCGACGCGCAGTCGCGGGCCATTCGCTATCTGGATAAGGTCGGCATCGACGAGCGCGCGCGGGCAAAATATCCGGTGCATCTCTCCGGCGGCCAGCAGCAGCGCGTTTCCATTGCCCGCGCGCTGGCAATGGAGCCGGAAGTGCTGCTGTTTGATGAACCAACCTCGGCGCTCGATCCGGAGCTGGTGGGCGAAGTTTTGCGGATTATGCAAAAGCTGGCGGAAGAGGGCAAAACCATGGTGGTAGTGACGCACGAAATGGAATTTGCCCGCCACGTCTCCAGCCACGTGATTTTTTTACATCAGGGCCGGATAGAAGAGCAGGGGCCGCCGGAGGTGCTGTTTAACCATCCGCAAAGTCCGCGGCTGCAGCAGTTTTTAGCGGGCGCATTGAAATAGGGCCGTTACACCACGTCCGCCAGCGCTTCGTCCAGCTGATACCAGCGAAAGCTGAAGCCTGACGCTTCCAGCCGCTTCGGCAACACGTGCTGACCGCCCAGCACCAGCACCGCGGATTCGCCCATCATCAGCTTAATCGCGCTGGCGGGCGTGCGCATAAAGGCTGGTCGGTGCAGCGCGTGACCCAGCATGGCGGCGAACTGCTCGTTGCGTACCGCGTAGGGCGAAACCATATTGAACGGCCCGCGTAGATCCGGGTTATCCAGCAGCCACAGGATCGCATTCAGCATATCGTCCAGGTGGATCCACGGCATATATTGCTGTCCGCTGCCAAGGGGGCCGCCGATGCCCAGTTTGAAGGGCAGCTTCATTTTGCTCAGCGCGCCGCCGGTTTTAGCCAGCACGACGCCGGTACGCAGCAGGCAAACCCGTGTTCTGTCACTGTCGGCCGCCATCGCCAGCGCTTCCCAGTGCGCGCACAGCTTATGGGTAAATTCCGCATGGCCGGGATCGTCTTCAGTGATCACCACATCGCCGGTATCGCCGTAAAACCCCGTGGCCGAACCGGAGATAAAAACTTTCGGCGGGGTCGTACTGGCATTGATCAGCGTGGCCAGCTTTTCGGTCATCTGCCAGCGGCTTTCACAAAGATGCTGCTTTTGCTGTTCGGTCCAGCGCTTGTCGGCGATAGGCTCGCCGGCCAGGTTGATAACGGCATCCACGCCGTCAAGGTTACGCTGCTGATCCAGCCCGGACCACAGGCTAACCTTTTCCCCCAGTTTCTGCCGTGCGCTGACGACGTCGCGCGTGACCACGCTCACGCTGTCGCCCCGGGATAGAAGACGAGGGATCAGATGGCTGCCGATCAGACCGGTGCCGCCCGTGAGTAAAATGTGCATTTTTTTCTCCTCAAAGGGTGTCGTCAATGCCATAAGCTTAGGCGAAGTTGACGGGAAAGCGCGACGCGCGTCGGCAAAGTAACCGACGCCGGTCAGGAGAGATTGCCTTCTGTTAAAAAAATGGGTAAACAGGTTGCAGACGCCGCCTGATAAGGAACCGAGGATGAATTATCCCAACGTTGTTTTGTGGTCAGATGCCTGTTTTTTTAGTCCCTATGTGATGTCTGTTTTTGTGGCGCTCAGCGAAAAGGGAGTGCCTTTTTCAGTAAAGCGTGTCGATCTGGCCAGCGACCAGCACCTTGAGGCGGGCTATGGCGCGCTGTCGCTGACGCGCCGCGTGCCCACTTTGCAGCTTGATGATTTTATGCTTTCTGAATCCTCCGCCATCGCCGAATATCTGGAGGAGCGCTTTCCTGCGCCGGAGTTTGAACGGCTTTATCCGCAGGGCCGGGAAAAGCGCGCCAGGGCCAGAGAGATCCAGGCCTGGCTGCGCAGTGATTTTCTGCCGCTTCGCCAGGAGCGCCCCACGGAAGTTCTGTTTGCTGGCGAAACCTTTGCGCCGCTGTCGACGGCGGCGCAGCGCTCCGCTAATAAACTGATAAGCGCCGTTGAAAAGCTGCTGCCGTCGGGCCAGCAGAATCTTTTTGGCGAGTGGTCGATAGCGGATACGGATTTAGCGATAATGATTAACAGGCTGGCGCTGCATGGCGACAGCGTACCGGCGCGCGTGGCGGATTACGCTCATTTTCAGTGGCAGCGGGCGTCGGTGCAGCTTTGGCTGTCTGAATCTTCTAAAGATACCGCAGAATGACACAGCGGGATCAGTATCTTAAGGCGACCCGTGGCAGACTGCGCGGGCAGGCATCAACGAGCGCGAAGGCGCCAGAAAAGTAAGGGTTGGGGATGGTGGAGCAAGACAGCGGCACGGAGTGGGTGGATATCGTTAACGAAGATAACGAGGTAATCGCGAAGTCCAGCCGGGCGCAGATGCGGGCGCAATGTTTACGTCATCGCGCCACCTATATCGTGGTGCATAACGGCGCAGGCAAGATCCTGGTGCAGCGCCGGACGCAGAACAAAGACTTTATGCCGGGAATGCTGGATGCAACCGCTGGCGGCGTAGTACAAAGCGGCGAAGAGATGCTGGAGTCGGCGCGTCGGGAAGCAGAAGAAGAGCTGGGCATTGCCGCTGTACCTTTTGCGGAGCATGGTCTGTTCTATTATGAAGACCAGCACTGTCGCGTGTGGGGAGGCCTGTTTAGCTGCGTGTCTCACGGCCCGTTCGCGATGCAGGAAGAAGAGGTCGAAGAGATATTCTGGATGACGCCGGAAGAGATCACTGGCCGCTGCGACGAGTTTACGGATGATTCGCTGAAAGCGCTGTCGCTGTGGCTGAGCCGCAACGGCGAGCAGAATCGCTAAAAAAAAGGCCGCATAAGCGGCCTTTTTAGCACTGGTAATTAGCGAGTTTCGCGTACGGCCAGGCGGGGCTGTGTTTTACGACCCAGCATACCCATCCAACCTGCGATCGCGGCTTCCACCAGCAGCGTGATCAGGGCGATCCAGCTGGCTTTTGCCGTAGCGGCGGCGGCTTGCTCACCGGCTTCACGGGCTTTCTGCTCCGCTTGTTTTTTCAGTTCCTGATATTTCTGGTAAGCCTGCTCATAGCTCTGTTGCGTCTGAGCAACGATCTGATCGACTTCCTGATCGCTCTTACCGGTACGGGCTTTAACGATGTTTTTCAGCGCGTCAACGTCGGCAGCCTGAAGGGTAGCCTGGTTACGCTGCACGAGGCCTGAGAACCAGCTGGCTAAATCGGTATCGGCATTCTGCTGATCTTTGGCAGTGTCCTCAGCCTGATTTTGCGCGGTATCGGCTTCTTTATTAGCGTCCTGCTGCAGTTTTTCCGGCTGCAATTCTGGCTTGCCGGTCTGACGCAGCGTGGTTTCCAGCTCGTTTTGCAGATTGTTCAGGTCAATATTGTTTTCCTGCAGCTTCTGCTTAATGTTCTGGCCTACAGAAGGCGCTACGCTGGAAATACCGTTGCCCAGCATGTTGAAGCCGGAGCCGATCACGCTGGCAGTACCGCTAACGGCGCTGCTAAGCACAATAGCGAACAGCCACACGCAAACCAGCGTGTTCACGGCCCACATCAGTAATCCGTGCAGCGCGCCTTCACGCTGTGCCAGGCGGCCGGTGATATAGGCGCCCGCACCGACAGAGATCAGCATGCTCAGCCCTGTCCAGATAGTGGCGCCCGTGCCCAGGCCTTCAAGCGGATTTTGTTCTTTTAACGGATCGATCGTGGTCGCGCCAATTGCCGTACCCAGAATGGTTAGCAGCAAATAAATAACCACGGAAAGGATCACGCCTGCGAAAATAGCGCTCCATGAAATACGCTTTAGCGGAATGCCGCTATTTACTTCATTGTAAACCGGATGAACTTGGTGATCGCTCATGAGAGAACTCCCTTGCCTGATATAGGTGTTGTTCCTGAAGACATTATTATCAAAAAGACTCTGTCTCTTGCCATGATAAGCCTGGCACCGGAACCTGGATTCTACCAGGAATAATTTTATTCAGAATTTTTATTTTTTATATCAGAGGGTTGTGTGTTTATTCTTTGCGTAAAAATGAATGTTTCAGGACGGGCGCAAATACCGGGGGTAATGTTATTTCGCCAGGATGACTTTTTTATTTCCGAAAAAAAAAGCGGACCTTTCGATCCGCTTCAATTTAAAGTGCGTATTAACCTTCGGCCTGTTTCGCCTGAATGGCGGTCAGGGCGATAGTATAAACAATATCGTCTACTAACGCGCCGCGCGACAGATCGTTAACCGGCTTGCGCATACCCTGCAGCATCGGCCCGATGGAAATAAGATCGGCAGAGCGCTGTACGGCTTTATAGGTGGTGTTACCGGTATTCAGATCCGGGAAGATAAACACGGTGGCGCGACCGGCGACCGGTGAATCCGGCGCTTTGGATTTGGCGACGTCGGCCATAATCGCAGCGTCGTACTGCAACGGGCCGTCGATCACCAGATCCGGGCGTTTCTCTTTGGCGATGCGCGTAGCCTCGCGCACTTTTTCCACGTCGCTGCCCGCGCCGGAGTTGCCGGTCGAGTAGGAGATCATCGCCACGCGCGGCTCAATGCCGAAAGCGGTAGCGGAATCGGCGGACTGGATGGCGATTTCAGCCAGCTGCTCCGGATTCGGATCCGGATTGATGGCGCAGTCGCCATACACCAGCACCTGCTCCGGCAGCAGCATAAAGAACACCGAAGAGACCAGCGAACTGCCCGGCGCGGTTTTAATCAGCTGTAACGGCGGACGAATGGTGTTGGCCGTGGTGTGCACCGCGCCGGAAACCAGACCGTCCACTTCGCTGCTTTCCAGCATCATGGTGCCCAGCATCACGTTGTCTTCCAGCTGCTCCTGCGCCACAACCTCGGTCATACCTTTGTTTTTACGCAGCTCCACCAGGCGAGGCACATAGTTTTCCCGCACCTGCTGTGGATCGACGATTTCGATGCCTTTCCCCAGCTCGACGCCCTGGGCTGCGGCTACGCGCTGGATCTCATCCGGATTGCCCAGCAGCACGCAGGTAGCGATGCCGCGTTCGGCACAGATAGCGGCCGCTTTAACGGTGCGCGGCTCGTCGCCTTCCGGCAGCACGATGCGCTTGCGGGCATGGCGGGCCAGCTCGGTCAGCTGATAGCGGAAGGCCGGCGGCGACAGGCGGCGGCTGCGCTCGGAGGCGGCGGTCAGCGAGTCAATCCAGTCGGCGCTGATATGGCTGGCCACGTATTCCTGCACCCGCTCAACGCGCTGGGTATCGTCGCTGGGCACTTCCAGGTTAAAGCTTTGCAGGCTCAGCGAGGTCTGCCAGGTATTGGTTTTCACCATAAACACCGGCAGGCCGGTCGCGAAGGCGCGTTCGCACAGGCGCTGGATAGGCGCATCGATCTGATAGCCGCCGGTCAGCAGGATAGCGCCGATCTCCACGCCGTTCATTGCCGCCAGGCAGGCAGCCACCAGCACGTCAGGACGGTCGGCGGAGGTCACCAGCAGCGAGCCGGGACGAAAATGCTCCAGCATATGCGGCAGGCTGCGGGCGCAGAACGTCACCGACTTCACGCGGCGCGTGGCAATATCGCCTTCGTTAATAATCTGCGCATTAAGATGGTGGCACATATCGATAGCGCGGGTAGCTATCAGATCGAAGCTCCACGGCACGCAGCCCAGCACCGGCAGCGGACTGTTGACGGCCAGCTGCTGCGGATCGATATTGGCAATGCTGGCCTTGGTGGAGTCATCAAAAATTTCGGAAAGGTCGGGACGGGTACGGCCCTGTTCATCAACAGGCGCGTTCAGCTTATTAACGATCACGCCCGTGATGTTTTTATTTTTGCTGCCGCCGAAACTGCTGCGCGTCAGCTTGATACGCTCCTGTAGCGCTTCCGGCGAATCGTTGCCGGGCGACATCACAAAAACGATCTCCGCGTTCAGCGTTTTGGCGATCTCATAGTTCAGCGCCGTAGCGAACTGATGCTTGCGCGTCGGCACCAGGCCTTCCACCAGCACCACTTCTGCATCTTTGGTGTTCTCGTGGTAGCGCGCGATGATCTCTTCCATCAGCACGTCCTGCTGATTAGCGCCGAGCAGCGATTCCACGCGGCTCATCTGCAGCGGTTCGGCTGCCGGAATCGCGGAGTTTTTACGGATAATCAGCGTGGTCTGGTCAAGCGAATCGCCGCCGGTACGCGGCTGGGCGATAGGTTTAAACACGCTGAGACGGACGCCTTTACGCTCCATCGCGCGGATAACGCCAAGGCTGACGCTGGTAAGACCGACGCTGGTGCCGGTAGGGATGAGCATTATGGTACGAGACAAGGTAAACCTCTCATAATTAGACCCGTTATGCCGATGCTTTAGCGATAACTGCCGGAAAAACAGCGGCGGTGGGTTTCCTGATGTCTGAAACAGCACCGTCAGCCTGAGCTGACGGTGTGCACTTAAGCGGTTAAGCGGCTGGCGTCCTGCGCAATCACCAGCTCTTCGTTAGTCGGGATGACAATAGCAGGTCGGGTGCCTTCTTTATTGATAAAACCCGCTTTGCCGAAGCGAGCGGCCAGATTACGCTCATGATCGGGTTCAAAACCGAGCAGCGCCAGTTTCTTCAGCGTCAGCTCGCGCACCATTGCGGCGTTTTCACCAATGCCGCCGGTAAAGATAACCGCGTCCAGCCGGCCTTCCATCAGCGCCGTATAGGAACCGATGTATTTGGCAAGGCGATGGCAATAAACGTCCATCGCGCGCTTAGCATCTTCTTTGGTGGTGTAGTTCTCTTCCACGTAGCGGCAGTCGCTGGTCACGCCGGTCAGGCCAAGCAGCCCGGACTCTTTGGTCAGCATTTTGTTGATGGCGTCAACGCTCATCCCCAGCGTGTCGTGCAGGAAAAACACAATCGCCGGATCGATATCGCCGGAGCGGGTGCCCATGACCAGGCCTTCCAGCGGCGTCAGGCCCATAGAGGTGTCCACGCACTCGCCGTTACGAATTGCGCTGACGGAACCGCCGTTGCCCAGATGACAGGTAATGATGTTCAGTTCATGCAGCGGCTTGTTAAGCGCTTTGGCCGCTTCGTGCGTGACGTAGTAGTGGCTGGTACCGTGAGCGCCGTAGCGGCGCACGCCGTGTTCCTTATATAAATGATAAGGCAGGGCATACAGGTAAGACTCTTCCGGCATGCTCTGATGAAACGCGGTATCGAACACCGCCACGTTTTTATCGGAAAGATGCGGAAAGTTTTTCATCGCTTCATCGATACCGATCAGGTGCGCCGGATTATGCAACGGCGCAAAAGAAGAGGCGTCTTTAATACCCTGAACAACGTCCTGGTCAATCACCACGGACTGGGTCAGCTTTTCGCCGCCGTGCACGATACGGTGACCTATTGCAGTAATTTGTGCAGACAGCGCTGGTTTTTGTGCCAGAATAGTTTTAACGATAAAGTTAAGAGCTTCACTGTGAGCTGCGCCAGCGCCCAGGGCCGCTTCCTGTTTTTCGCCTTCCAGTTTCCACTTGATGCGCGCTTCGGGCAGGTGGAAACATTCGGCTAAACCGGAAAGATATTCGTCGCCGTTTGCGGGATCAAGAATGGCGAATTTTAACGAAGAGCTACCGCAGTTCAAAACCAGAACTAACTTACTCGACATGGTAGGTCCTATTGGTTGAGGGTGGCGAAAAAAAACTCAATCAGACTATCAGCGTAGCGCATGAAAGCTGGTACATTATGATGAACATCATGCTGTCGGCATAATTTGTCCGAAAGCAAAAAAATTTCATAAAAACCCAAAGATTTTTTGAATTTGTGCGGGCCGACCCGTGTGAGCTCAGCAGAATCGCAGCAAGCATGTAACAGCCATTCAACAATCGCGCACAGGATAACCAGAGTGCCTTGTAAAGACAAAATTTTTTGAAGGCTGTAAGGTAAAGTTGTTACGTGGTATTTTTTGTTTAATTTTTATCCGTGAAGTTGAGGTCAACCATGGCAAATGAATCCGGCACTGTCGGTTGGGTCAAGCTGTTTCAGAACGGGCAGCATTATATGAAGACGTGGCCAGCCGACAAGCGTCTTGCGCCTCTGTTTCCGGAAAACAGAGTTACCACGGCGACGCGATTCGGCATCCGTTTTATGCCGCCGCTGGCCGTCTTCGCCATGACCTGGCAGATCGCGTTGGGGGGCCAGCTTGGGCCTGCCGTCGCCACCGCGCTGTTCGCCTGTAGCCTGCCGATGCAGGGCCTGTGGTGGCTGGGCAAACGTTCCGCCACGCCGCTGCCGCCCACGCTGCTTAGCTGGTTTCATGAAGTGCGCGAAAAACTTCAGGCCGCTGGCCAGGCGCTGGCGCCTGTTGAAGGCAAACCTACTTACCAGGCTCTCGCCGACGTGCTGAAGCGCGCTTTCGGTCAGCTGGACAAAACTTTCCTCGACGATCTCTGAGTTCTACGGTTTTCGCCGCTGCGGCGGCGAAAAACTGCCCTGCATCAAAGAAGTAGCGGTTTGCTGTGCCTCGCTACAGCGCGTTATGCGATCCTTGCGCCATCCTTTCATTTTGTCCACCGTGACACCAGGAGTTGATGATGGAAATGAGCCATGCGCAGCGTTTAATCCTTTCTAACCAGTACAAGCTGATGATCCTGTTGGATCCCGATAATCTTGAGCGCTATCGTCGTCTGCAAACGATCGTCGAACGCGGCTATGGCCTGCAAATGCGCGAGTTGGATCGCGAATTCGGCGAGCTGCCGGAATCCGTCTGCCGTACGCTGATTGATATTATGGAGATGCACCACGCGCTGCATGTGTCCTGGACAAATCTGAAAGATCCCAGCGAAATCGAAGCGCGTCGCCTGCAGTTTTTAGGCTTCGACGCCGCTACCGAGGCGCGATTCCTTGGCTACGTGCGGTTTATGGTACAGATTGAAGGCCGCTATACTCAGTTTGATGCGGGCAGCCACGGCTTTAACGCCCAGACGCCGATGTGGGAAAAGTATCAACGGATGCTGGCCGTATGGCACACTTGCCCAAGGCAGTATCATCTGAGCGCGAACGAGATCGCGCAAATCATCAACGCCTGAGAAGGAACATGTAGTGAAGTGTAAAGGTTTTCTGTTTGATTTGGACGGCACGCTGGTGGACTCTCTCCCGGTAGTCGAGCGCGCCTGGGTAAACTGGGCCTCGCGGCACAACATCGCAGCGGATGAGGTGCTGAATTTTATCCACGGCAAGCAGGCTATCACCTCACTGCGTCATTTTATGGCCGGCGCGTCTGAAGAGGCCATCCAGCAGGAGTTTCTGGCGCTGGAAAAAATCGAAGCGGAAGATACTGACGGCATCGTAGCTTTACCGGGCGCGCAGGAACTGCTCGCCACGCTTAACGAGCTGCATATTCCGTGGGCTATCGTTACGTCCGGCTCTGTTCCCGTTGCTTCTGCCCGGCGTAAGGCGGCTGGCCTGCCGGAACCGGAGGTATTCGTCACCGCTGAACGCGTGCAAAACGGTAAGCCGGCACCGGATGCCTATTTACTGGGCGCCCAGCTGCTGGAGCTGGAGCCAGAAGAGTGCGTGGTAGTGGAAGACGCCGCTGCGGGTATCCTTTCCGGCCTCGCGGCGGGCAGCCATGTGATTGCCGTCAACGCCCCTGCCGGTTCACCTCGTCTGGAAGAGGTCGCCATGCAGCTCAGCTCGCTGGAGGAGCTGATCATCAATAAAAACGGTGACGGCACCATCGACGTGCATCGAAAGCACTAACTTATGATTTAGCCCCGCATCCGCGGGGCTTTTTTATGGCATCCTCCCGACAGTTTTGCTCATAAGCGGGAAGCGGATGTGAATAACGAGCTTATCTGGGTGCTGAGCCTGCTGGCAATGGCGATCGCGCTGTTTGTCAGCGGCAAGGTGCGTATGGATGTTGTGGCGCTGCTGGTGATTATCGCCTTTGTGCTTAGCGGCACGCTGACCTTGCAGGAAGCCACGATGGGCTTCAGCGACGCTAACGTGCTGCTGATCGCGGCGCTGTTTGTGATCGGTGAAGGGCTGGTTCGTACCGGCGTGGCGCTGAGAATGGGCGACTGGCTGATGAAAATGGCGGGCAGCAGCGAAGCGAAAATGCTGGCTTTGCTGATGCTGACCGTAGCCGGTCTGGGCGCGTTTATGAGCTCTACCGGCGTGGTGGCGATTTTTATCCCGGTAGTGATGAGCGTCTCGGCGAAGATGAACCGTTCGCCGGGCAGGCTGATGATGCCACTGAGCTTCGCGGGGCTGATCAGCGGCATGCTGACGCTGGTCGCGACGGCGCCCAATCTGGTGATCAACAGCGAGCTGGTGCGGGAAGGGCTGGCGGGTTTCGGCTTCTTCGACGTCACGCCGATCGGGCTGGTCGCGCTGCTGCTGGGTATCGGCTATATGCTTGTCGCGCGTTTCTGGCTGGGCGCGGCGGAAAACAAACAGGCCAGAAAAGGACAGGAACGCACTTTCCGCGATCTGATCAGGGATTACAGGCTGAGCGGCAGAGCGCGCCGCCTGGCCGTGCACCCCGGTTCGCCGCTGATTGGCGAGCCGCTGGATGATTTACGGTTGCGCGAGCGCTACGGCATTAACGTGGTTGGGCTGGAGCGCTGGCGCAAATTCCGGCGGGTGATGGTGCCGGTGACCGGCATGACGCAGTTTCGCGCCCGCGACGTGCTGCTGATCGATATGTCCGCCGCCGATATCGATATCCGCGAATTTTGCAGCGAATACCGGCTGGAACCGATGATCCTGCGCGGCGAATACTTTTCCGATCGGGCGCAGGATGTCGGCATGGCGGAAGTGCTGATTTTTCCCGATTCCGAACTGCAGGGCAAAACGCTGCGGGAAAGCTCGTTCCGTACGCGTTACGGCGTGAGCGTGATCGGCATCCGCCGTCGCGGCGAGGTACTGGAAGGCTTACTGAGCGATCTGCCGCTGGAGCTGGGGGACTGTTTGCTGGTGATCGGCGACTGGAAAAAAATCACTCAGCTGCAGCTACAAAAGCGGGACGTGCTGCTGCTCAGCCTGCCTGCTGAGGTTAAAGACGTCGCGCCCGCCAGCAGCCAGGCGCCGCACGCCATTTTTTGCCTGGCGCTGATGGTTGCCATGATGCTCACCAATGAAATCCCCAATCCCATAGCGGCGCTCATTGCCTGTTTGCTGATGGGTAAATTTCGCTGCATCGATATGGAAAGCGCCTACCGGGCGATCCACTGGCCGAGCATTATTTTAATTGTGGGCATGATGCCGTTTGCGCTGGCGCTGCAAAAAACCGGGGGAATAACGCTGATTGTCGATGGATTGATGGATCTGGCCGGCGGCTATACGCCGCACGTCATGCTGACCTGCCTGTTCGTTCTGTGCGCGACTATCGGTCTGTTTATCTCTAATACCGCCACGGCGGTGCTGATGGCGCCGGTTGGCGTCGCCGCAGCGCATCAAATGGGCGTTTCGCCTTATCCTTTCGCCATGATTGTCGCGGTAGCGGCTTCCAGCGCCTTTATGACGCCGGTTTCCAGTCCGGTCAACACGCTGGTGCTGGGGCCGGGCGGCTATCGCTTCAGCGATTTTGTCAAAACGGGCGTGCCTTTTACGCTGCTGATTATGGTGGTCAGCGTGCTGCTGGTGCCGCTGCTCTTCCCGTTTTAATCGCGGCTACAGCGATTGCTGGCTGATTTCATCCAGCGACAGGCTGAAGCTCGGCACGAAGACCTCTACAAAATAGTCCATTTCCGGGCTGCGCCGTTGAGTCAGGGTCTTTTCCAGCCGGGCTTTCGCCAGCTGAAACTCATGGTTACCGGCGGCCAGCTCTTCCAGACATTTCAGGTAGGCGCAGAGCGCATCAGCCTGCTTGACGATAGCCGTCTCGTCTTCGCTGCGCTGCTGCTCGTCCAGCAGCGGTCGCCAGGCATCCTGCAGCTCGTCGGGCAGCATCTCGACCAGCTTCTGCTGCGCTATCTTTTCAATCTTCTTATATTCGTTGGCGATCTGCGCGTTGTAATACTTTACCGGCGTTGGCAAATCGCCCGTCAGGACTTCGCTGGCGTCGTGGTACATCGCCATCAGCGCGATCCGTTCCGCGTTAAGGTTGCCGTTGAATTTTTTATTTTTAATCACCGCCAGCGCATGGGCCACCATCGCCACCTGCAGGCTATGTTCGGAAACGTTTTCCGTGCGCACGTTGCGCATCAGCGGCCAGCGGTTGATGAGTTTAAGACGGGAGAGATGGGCGAAAAAATGACTTTGATTCATCGGACGGTTTCCTGTGCCTGAAGACCAGAGCGGTAAGTATTCCGCTCTGGCATCACGGTAGTTTACAGAATGCAGCGATATTGGCCGATCCGGTTCGGTATCAGACTACTGGCGATAGCCTTCCAGGAAACGGCCGAACTTGCTGATAGCCATTTCAAGATCGTTTACGTGGGGAAGGGTAACGATGCGCACATGATCCGGCCATGGCCAGTTAAAGGCGCTGCCCTGCACCAGCAGCACTTTTTCCTGCAGCAGGAAATCCAGCACCATTTTCTGATCGTCATGGAGATTGAATTTTTTGGCATCGATTTTCGGGAACATATAAAGCGCGCCGTCCGGCTTGACGCAGCTGACGCCCGGAATATCGTTGATCAGTTCCCAGGCGCGCTGGCGCTGTTCATACAGCCTGCCGCCCGGCACGATAAACTCGCTGATGCTCTGGTAGCCGCCCAGCGCGGTCTGAATGGCGTGCTGCGCAGGCACGTTAGCGCACAGGCGCATTGAGGCCAGCATTTCCAGCCCTTCAATGTAGCCTTTGGCATGTTTTTTCGGCCCGTTCAGCACCATCCAGCCCTGGCGGAACCCCGCCACGCGGTAGGTTTTTGACAGACCGTTAAAGGTAATGGTTAACAGATCCGGCGCCAGCGCGGCGATAGAGTGGTGCTGAGCGGCGTCATAAAGGATTTTGTCGTAGATTTCATCGGCGAAAATGATCAAATTATGCTGTCTGGCCAGCTCCACGACTTCCAGCAGCAGCTCCTTGCTGTAAACTGCGCCGGTTGGGTTATTTGGGTTAATAATCACGATACCGCGCGTGCGCGGAGTGATTTTACTGCGAATGTCGTCCAGGTCCGGGAACCAGCCAGCCGACTCGTCACAAAGGTAGTGCACCGCTTTACCGCTGGAAAGCGAAACGGCGGCCGTCCATAGCGGATAATCGGGCGCCGGCACCAGCATCTCATCGCCGCTGTTCAGCAATGCCTGCATCGATTGCACGATCAGTTCGGAAACGCCGTTGCCGATATAAACGTCCTCGACGGTGATTTCGCGCAGGCCGCGAGCCTGATAGTGCTGCACGATAGCTTTACGCGCCGAATAGAGACCTTTAGAGTCGCAGTAACCCTGCGCGCTCGGCAGGTTGCGAATAACATCGACCAGGATTTCGTCAGGGGCTTCAAAACCAAAAGGCGCAGGATTGCCAATATTGAGCTTGAGGACTTTATTGCCTTCTTCTTCAAGGCGTCTGGCTTCTTTTAATACCGGGCCTCGGATGTCATAACAAACGTTATCGAGCTTGCTGGATTTATCAATTGGGGTCATTTCATTCGCCTTTGGCTGAGCCGCATTCCTGCCGTGGAAAAGTAAACCCGCACAATGTACTCCTCTCGCCAGCGCTTTTGAAGCCCGATAGCGGGTTTGCCCGGCGCGCCTGCGCGTTGTCTGAACGGCACAGCAGCAAAGCCCGTTCAGGTTCGACGCTTTTTCCTGGAGAAGGTTTAATAAAACTTACGCCTGCATTGGGTGCAGGAGCGTGTAAAAAAGCCCGTTTTTTTGCAAGCAAGAAGGCCATTTTTGTAACGATTAGGTAAAATAAGATGCATTGACACCGCATGAAACTATTCAGCTTTGCTTAACTGGCTGGTCAGTGGTTGCCCATCACCGCAGCAACAGGCGACGGTGACAAAAAGCGACAGAACCTTAACGGGAGAGCAGTCGTTGCTGATATATTGTTACTAATTGATAAATTTTTATGGTGCAAAGCGAGCAGAAGGTGCGATCCACAATAAAAAATTATTTTACTGATAAGAATAATCGGATTTGGGCTTAAAAAGTAATCGACAGTATGTCAGGATATCCTTCAGGAAAAAGGACGTATGACGAGCCTGTTTCCGGAACAATATTTAGCGCGTTTTATCGCCAATAATGTTAAGCTTTGTTTATTATTATTCCACTGTGACTACAGTGTTCTGGCTGTTTGATTTTTTATGGTTGTCTTACACTAACAGCGCCGGGCTAATCCAGCGGGCGGCTGGACGGTAACAGGGTGTGGCGGCAGGTAACCTGACGCACGCTGAAGTACCAAACGTATAAATCTGTCAGCGGCCTTGCAACGGCATCAGTCGGGCATATTGGGCCGCTGGGATAACGCGTTTGTGATTAAGGCAATGACGAGCCAACGGGTCGCATTGCCTACGGTTGTCTCTCTATCTTATTGATAAAGCAGATAATAACACCAGGATAGTAGTATCTTAAAAATCTTATAAAAGTGAAGAAAACATGACCAGTGCAAATCGTCCAATTCTTAATCTCGATCTCGATCTGCTCAGAACGTTTGTGGCCGTCGCCGATCTGAATACTTTTGCCGCTGCCGCGGCGGCAGTATGCCGTACGCAGTCTGCTGTCAGCCAGCAGATGCAGCGTCTGGAGCAGCTGGTAGGGAAAGAGCTGTTCGCCCGGCATGGCCGTAATAAGCTGCTGACCGAGCACGGTATTCAGCTGCTGGGCTACGCCAGAAAAATCCTGCGCTTTAACGATGAAGCCTGCACCTCGCTGATGTACAGCAATATCCAGGGCGTGCTGACTATCGGCGCTTCTGACGATACGTCAGACACCATTCTGCCTTTCCTGCTCAACCGCGTGACCTCGGTTTATCCGAAGCTGGCTATCGATGTTCGCGTCAAGCGTAATCCATTTATGATGGAAATGCTGAACCAGGGAGAAGTAGACCTGGTGGTAACCACTTCCAGCCCGATGAACTTTACCTGGCAGGTCCTGCGTACTTCGCCCACGCTCTGGTACTGTGCGGCCGATTACGTGTTCCAGCGCGGAGAAGCAATTCCTCTGGTGCTGCTGGACGAGCCAAGCCCTTATCGTGATATGGCTATTGATCACCTTAACGAAGCGGGTATCCCGTGGCGCATCTCTTATGTGGCCTCTACGCTGGCTGCCGTCCGCGCCGCCGTTAAAGCGGGTCTGGGCGTGACCGCTCGTCCGGTAGAGATGATGAGCCCGGAACTCCGCGTGATGGGTGCAGCCGAAGGGTTGCCGATGCTGCCGGATACGGAATACCTGCTGTGCCGCAATCCGGAAAGCGACAACGAACTGGCGCTGGCTATTTTCAACGCCATGGAGTCGAGCAACGATCCCTACAATCTGACCGCTACGGGTCAGGATCGCTCCGCTTTTGCAGATGAAGACGAGTGATAATTCGGTTTCTCTAACATCCTGATTAATATTCACAAAAGTTAGCAGAGCTGTTTAAAAAAGCCTTTCGAAACGGTTAGTGTTTCGGAGGGCTTTTTTTATGCCTTAATTTCCTTTCTCCCGCGTTTTTCTCCTGGTCTTTTTTATGCTGGTGTTTTAAAAAGCGCCAACGCCGTTTGTTGACCTTATCCGGCATCGTGAAAAAATTAAAAATCAAATTGAATTGATTTTGCTCACTTCTGCCTGGCTATTTTTTTCTCATAAAGACTAAAACCGTGTGCTGGATCAAAAAAATAACCCTTGTAAGGGGAAGGAAATGCAGGCAATTCCTGCCAGAATAGCCTGTGTTAAAACCGCGATCCGTGCAGGGAAATACCCGCTACACTTTAGTGCAGGGTCGGTCACTGACACGATTTAGCGCAATCTTTGCGCATCAAATGTTAAATAAATGCTACTTGTGTAAAATAACCTACGGATACTTTTATGAAAGTTGACAGAAGGTTATATAAAGGAGTAAAAAACCCCATAAAATTGCTGCTTAATCAACAAAGACAGCATAGTTTATCTGGTTTTTTATTTTTTCCCGTGAATCGAGGCTTCAGCCAACTGCCGTGCATGAGAGCAGCCCCCTGACGCCCTTTATTGAGTTAAGCAGAGTGTATGTCAACAACCACTGAAGTCGTCGCTCATCATTGGGCGTTTGCCGTATTTCTGATCGTCTCCATCGGTCTGTGCTGTGCAATGTTAGCCGGAGCGTGGTTTCTGGGCGGAAAAGCACGCGGAAGATACACAAATACCCCTTTTGAGTCCGGCGCCGCGCCGGTCGGCACCGCCAAGATGCGCATGTCCGCCAAGTTCTACCTGGTCGCCATGTTCTTCGTCATTTTCGACGTGGAAGCGCTCTATCTGTATGCATGGTCGACCGCCATCCGCGAAAGCGGCTGGATCGGCTTTATCGAAGCCACCATCTTTATTTTGGTACTGCTTGCCGGACTGGTTTATCTGGTGCGGATCCGCGCGCTGGACTGGGCACCCCCACCTCGCCGTGTGGTAGCCAAAACCACTACCGTTTCGCATTCCCATCGTCACACGCAGTAAAAGCGAGGCATAACAATGGATTATACGCTAACCCGCGCAGACCCGAACGGCGATAACGATCGCTACCCGCTGCAGAAGCAGGAGATCGTCACCGACCCGCTGGAAAAGCACGTTCATCAAAGCGTTTATATGGGCAAGCTCGAACATGCTCTGCACGATATGGTGAACTGGGGACGTAAAAACTCTCTGTGGCCGTTTAACTTCGGCCTTTCCTGTTGTTACGTAGAGATGACAACTTCCTTTACCTCCGTGCACGACGTGGCGCGATTTGGTTCCGAAGTTATCCGCGCCTCGCCTCGTCAGGCCGACTTCATGGTAGTAGCCGGTACGCCTTTCACCAAAATGGCACCGGTTATTCAGCGTCTTTACGACCAGATGCTGGAGCCCAAGTGGGTGATTTCGATGGGTGCCTGCGCTAACTCGGGCGGCATGTACGATATCTATTCCGTGGTGCAGGGCGTGGATAAATTCCTGCCGGTTGACGTTTATATTCCCGGCTGTCCGCCGCGCCCCGAAGCCTATATGCAGGCTCTGCTGCTGCTCCAGGAATCGATCGGCAAAGAGCGTCGTCCGCTTTCCTGGGTGGTCGGCGATCAGGGCGTTTATCGAGCCAACATGCAGTCCGAACGTGAAAGGAAGCAGGGCGAACGCATTGCGGTCACCAACTTGCGCACCCCGGACGAAATTTAAGAGTTAATGAACAAGGCCCAAACAGCACGCAGAAAAAAATAATACGCGGGCGGCCTGTTCTGACGCCAATACTGAGTGCCTGTCGACAGGCCCACATGGTGAACGACCTATGACAGATTTAACCACGCAAGATCTCGCTCAGCCAGAATGGCAAACCCGGGATCACCTGGATGACCCGGTGATCGGCGAATTGCGTAACCGTTTTGGGCCAGATGCCTTTACCGTTCAGCCAACCCGCACCGGCATTCCGGTGGTCTGGGTAAGACGCGAACAATTATTGGAAATTGTAGAGTTTCTGCGCAAGCTGCCGAAGCCTTACGTCATGCTGTACGATCTGCACGGTATGGACGAACGCCTGCGCACGCATCGCGACGGACTGCCAGCGGCGGATTTTTCCGTTTTCTATCACCTGCTGTCCATTGAGCGCAATCGCGACATTATGCTCAAGGTGGCGCTGTCCGAAAACGATTTGCATGTACCTACCATCACCAAAATTTTCGCCAACGCCAACTGGTACGAGCGCGAAACCTGGGAGATGTTCGGCATTACGTTTGATGGCCATCCGCACCTGACGCGTATCATGATGCCGCAAACCTGGGAAGGCCATCCGCTGCGTAAAGATTACCCGGCGCGCGCTACCGAATTCGATCCCTTCGAGCTGACCAAGCAGAAAGAAGATCTGGAAATGGAGGCGATGACCTTCAAACCGGAAGAGTGGGGCATGAAGCGCGGCACCGCCAACGAGGACTTTATGTTCCTCAACCTGGGCCCTAACCATCCTTCGGCGCACGGTGCTTTCCGCATTATTTTGCAGCTGGACGGCGAAGAGATTGTCGACTGCGTGCCGGATATCGGCTACCACCATCGTGGCGCGGAGAAGATGGGCGAGCGCCAGTCCTGGCACAGCTATATCCCCTATACCGACCGCATTGAATATCTTGGCGGCTGCGTAAACGAGATGCCTTACGTGCTGGCGGTAGAAAAGCTGGCGGGCATTAAAGTGCCTGAGCGCGTTGACGTGATCCGCGTGATGCTTTCCGAACTGTTCCGTATCAACAGCCACCTTCTCTATATTTCTACTTTTATTCAGGACGTCGGGGCGATGTCACCGGTGTTCTTTGCCTTTACCGACCGCCAGAAAATTTATGACGTGGTGGAAGCTATTACCGGCTTCCGTATGCATCCGGCGTGGTTCCGCATCGGCGGCGTGGCGCACGATCTGCCGAAGGGCTGGGATCGTCTGCTGCGCGAATTCCTTGACTGGATGCCGAAGCGCCTGAAGGCCTACGAACAGACGGCGCTGAAAAACTCCGTGCTGATTGGCCGCGCCAAAGGCGTATCCGCCTACAACATGGAAGAGGCGCTGGCATGGGGCACCACGGGCGCGGGCCTGCGCGCAACCGGTCTGGACTTCGACGTGCGCAAATGGCGTCCTTACTCCGGCTACGAAAACTTTGATTTTGAAGTGCCGATTGGTGACGGCATCAGCTGCGCCTACACCCGCGTTATGCTGAAAATGGAAGAGATGCGGCAGAGTATGCGCATCCTGGAACAGTGCCTGAAAAACATGCCGGAAGGGCCGTTTAAAGCCGATCATCCGCTGACCACGCCGCCGCCGAAAGAGCGCACGCTGCAGCATATTGAAACGCTGATCACCCACTTCCTGCAGGTTTCGTGGGGTCCGGTGATGCCGGCCAACGAGTCTTTCCAGATGATTGAAGCTACCAAAGGGATCAACAGCTACTATCTGACCAGCGACGGCAGCACCATGAGCTACCGCACCCGCGTGCGCACGCCTAGCTTCCCGCATCTGCAGCAGATCCCTTCCGTCATCAACGGCAGCCTGGTATCCGATCTGATCGTTTACCTCGGCAGTATTGATTTTGTTATGTCAGACGTGGACCGCTAATTATGCACGATCAAAGAATTGCGATCGAAACGATCGAGCCTTCAGATGCTTTCGTCCTGAGTGCGACAGAGCATGATGCGATAGAACAGGAAAAGCACCATTACGAAGATGCGCGGGCGGCGTCGATTGAAGCGCTGAAAATCGTGCAGAAACAGCGTGGCTGGGTGCCGGATGGCGCTATCAAAGCCATTGCCGACGTGCTGGGCATTCCGGCCAGCGACGTAGAGGGCGTAGCCACGTTTTACAGCCAGATCTTCCGCCAGCCGGTTGGCCGCCATGTGATCCGCTACTGCGACAGCGTGGTGTGCCATATCACCGGCTATCAGGGTATTCAGGCAGCGCTGGAAGCCAGCCTGAACATCAAGCCGGGCCAGACCACGCCGGACGGCCGCTTTACGCTGCTGCCGACCTGCTGCCTGGGCAACTGCGACAAAGGCCCGACGATGATGGTGGATGAGGACACGCATGTGCATCTCACGCCGGAAAACGTCGTCACGTTACTGGAGCAGTATCAATGACCATTAAAGAGATTGTTCGTACTGCAGAGACGCACCCGCTGACCTGGCGTATGCGCGAAGACAAGCAGGCGGTGTTCCTCGATGAATATCGCAGCAAAAACGGCTATGCCGGAGCGGAAAAGGCGCTGAAGGGCATGGCGCCTGACGAAATCGTGGCGCTGGTAAAAGATTCCGGCCTGAAAGGGCGCGGCGGCGCAGGTTTCTCCACGGGACTGAAGTGGAGCCTGATGCCGAAAGACGAATCCATGAACATTCGTTACCTGCTGTGTAACGCCGATGAGATGGAGCCGGGCACCTATAAAGACCGTCTGCTGATGGAGCAAATGCCGCACCAGCTGGTGGAAGGGATGCTGATTAGCGCCTTCGCGCTGAAAGCGTATCGCGGCTATATCTTCCTGCGCGGCGAATATATTGAAGCGGCCGTCAACCTGCGTCGCGCCATCGCGGAAGCGACCGAAGCGGGCTATCTCGGCAAAAACATTCTGGGCACCGGCTTTGATTTCGAGCTGATCGTGCATACCGGCGCGGGCCGCTATATCTGCGGCGAAGAAACCGCGCTGATTAACTCGCTGGAAGGCCGCCGCGCTAACCCGCGCTCCAAGCCGCCTTTCCCTGCTTCGGCAGGCGTCTGGGGCAAGCCGACCTGCGTCAATAACGTGGAAACGCTGTCCAACGTGCCGGCAATCCTCGCCAACGGCGTCGACTGGTACAAGAACATCTCTAAGAGCGACGATACCGGCACCAAGATGATGGGCTTTTCCGGCCGGGTGAAAAACCCTGGCGTCTGGGAGCTGCCTTTCGGCACCACGGCGCGCGAAATTCTGGAAGAGTACGCGGGCGGCATGCGCGATGGCCTGAAGTTTAAAGCCTGGCAGCCGGGTGGCGCGGGCACCGACTTCCTGACCGAATCGCATCTGGATCTGCCGATGGAGTTCGCCAGCATTGGCAAAGCGGGCAGCCGTCTGGGCACCGCGCTGGCGATGGCGGTCGACCACGAAATCAATATGGTATCGCTGGTGCGCAACCTGGAAGAGTTTTTTGCTCGCGAGTCGTGCGGCTGGTGTACGCCGTGCCGCGACGGCCTGCCGTGGAGCGTAAAAATCCTGCGCGCGCTGGAGCGGAAAGAAGGGCAGCCGGGCGATATCGAAACCCTGCTGCAGCTTTGCCGCCAGCTTGGGCCGGGCAAAACTTTCTGTGCGCACGCGCCGGGCGCGGTAGAGCCGCTGCAGAGCGCCATCAAGTATTTCCGTGAAGAATTTGAAGCCGGCATGGCGCCGCAGGTTTACAGCAACGCGCACGCGATCGCCGGTATCCAGGCGAACCTGCTGAAGGCGCGCTGGTAAAAATACCGTGCAAACAAAGAAATGCGCGAAATAACCAAATTAATTGGCGTTGTAGCCAGGCAGCAAGAGAACGCATCCCCGGCAGCTTACTTCAGTAAGTGACCGGGGTAAGAGAACGCCGCTAACACCGCTACAACGTCAGGTAAGACGGTTATTTAAAGAATTGTGTTTAACGCTCGGTTTCGAGCCTTACTTGAGCAATTTCACTATGGCTACAATTCATGTAGACGGTAAAGAATACGACGTCGACGGCGCGGACAACCTGCTACAGGCTTGCCTCTCGCTCGGCCTTGATATTCCTTATTTTTGCTGGCATCCGGCGCTCGGTAGCGTCGGCGCCTGCCGCCAGTGCGCGGTAAAGCAATTCCAGAATGCCGAAGATACCCGTGGTCGCCTGGTGATGTCCTGTATGACGCCAGCCTCCGACGGCACCTTTATTTCTATTGATGACGGCGAAGCGAAAGAGTTTCGGGAAAGCGTGGTGGAGTGGCTGATGACCAACCACCCGCACGACTGTCCGGTCTGTGAAGAGGGCGGTAACTGCCATCTCCAGGATATGACGGTGATGACCGGCCACAGCTTCCGCCGCTACCGCTTTACCAAACGCACCCACCGCAATCAGGATCTCGGCCCGTTCATCTCGCACGAAATGAACCGTTGTATCGCCTGCTATCGCTGCGTGCGCTACTACAAAGATTACGCGGACGGCAAAGACCTGGGCGTGTATGGCGCGCATGACAACGTCTACTTCGGTCGCCCGGAAGACGGTGTGCTGGAGAGCGAGTTCTCCGGCAACCTGGTGGAAATCTGCCCTACCGGCGTATTTACCGATAAAACGCACTCCGAGCGTTATAACCGTAAATGGGATATGCAGTACGCGCCAAGCATCTGCCAGCAGTGCAGCGTCGGCTGCAACACCAGCCCCGGCGAGCGTTACGGCGAACTGCGTCGTATTGAGAACCGCTATAACGGCACCGTAAACCAGTACTTCCTGTGCGACCGTGGCCGCTTCGGCTATGGCTACGTCAACCTGAAGGATCGTCCGCGCCAGCCGATGCAGCGTCGCGGCGACGACTGGATCGCGCTCAACGCCGAGCAGGCGATGCAGGGCGCGGCGGACGTGCTGCGCCAGGCGAAAAAAGTGATTGGTATCGGTTCGCCACGCGCCAGCGTTGAAAGCAACTTCGCGCTGCGTGAGCTGGTCGGTGCCGAGAACTTCTCCACCGGTATTCCGGCTGGCGAGCAGGCGCGTCTGGAACTGATGCTGAAAGTACTGCGCGAAGGCGGTATCCATACGCCAGCGCTGCGCGAAATCGAAAGCTACGATGCCGTGCTGGTGCTGGGCGAAGATCTGACCCAGGTCGGCGCACGCATCGCGCTCTCCGTGCGCCAGGCCGTTAAGGGCAAAGCGCGCGAAATGGCGGCGGCGCAGAAAGTGGCCGACTGGCAGATTGCGGCGATTATGAACATCGGCCAACACGCCAAACATCCGCTGTTTGTCACCAACGTAGACGAAACCCGTCTGGACGACATCGCCGCCTGGAGCTATCGCGCACCGGTGGAAGATCAGGCGCGTCTGGGCTTCGCTATTGCTAACGCGCTGGATGAAACGGCGCCGGCGGTAGACGGTCTCGATCGTGAACTGAGCGGTAAGATCGACGTAGTGGTACAGGCGCTGGCCGGCGCGAAGAAACCGCTGATTATTTCCGGCGTGCACGCGGGCAGCGAGGCGATGATCCAGGCGGCGGCTAACGTTGCCAGAGCGCTGAAAGGACGCGGCGCGGATGTGGGTATCACTTTGCTATCCGGCGCAGCCAATAGCGTGGGCCTGGGCATGATCGGCGGCAAGCCGCTGGATGCAGCGCTCGACGAGCTTTCAAGTGGCTCTGCCGATGCTGTTATCATTATGGAAAACGATCTCTATCGCCATGCGCCAAAAGCCCGTGTCGATGCGGCGTTGACCAACACGCCGAACGTGATCGTTATCGATCATCAACGCACGGCGACCACCGAGAAAGCGGGTCTGATCCTTTCCACCGCCAGCTTTGCAGAAAGCGACGGCACCGTGGTCAATCAGGAAGGCCGCGCGCAGCGCTTCTTCCAGGTTTACGATCCGTCCTACTACGATGACAAAATCCAGATGCTGGAAAGCTGGCGCTGGCTGCACTCGCTGGCCAGCACCATCAGCAGCCGCGAAGTGGACTGGACGCAGCTCGATCACGTGATCGATGCCTGCGTGGCGGCACTGCCGCAGCTGGCCGGGATCAAGGCCGCCGCGCCGGACGCCAGCTTCCGTATTCGCGGTCAGAAACTGGCCCGCTCGCCGATCCGCGCCAGCGGCCGTACCGCGGCTCGCGCCAATATCAGCGTGCACGAACCGCGTCAGCCGCAGGATAAAGACACCATGTTCGCCTTCTCTATGGAAGGGAACAACCAGCCGAATGCGCCTCGTTCGCAGATCCCGTTTGCCTGGGCGCCAGGCTGGAACTCTCCGCAGGCGTGGAATAAGTTCCAGGACGAAGTGGGCGGCAAACTGCGCTTTGGCGATCCGGGCGTGCGCCTGTTCGAAGCGGGCGAAGGCCAGCTGGAATGGTTCACCGCCGTGCCGGAAGCCTTCGCGGGCAAAGAGAACGGCTGGCGCGTCGCGCCTTACTTCCATCTGTTCGGCAGCGAAGAGATGACCCAGCGTTCACCGGTATTCCAGCAGCGTATGCCGCTGCCTTACGTGATGGTTAACCCGCAAGACGCGGCGAAACTGGGCGTCAACGCAGGCGCTACGGTCGCCTTCCGCTGCGCGGGCGAAACGCTGCGTCTGCCGGTTCGCTTCTCGACCGCCTTGCAGGCAGGGCAGGTGGGTTTACCGTTGGGCTTGCCGGGCGTACCGCCGTTCCTGCTGGGGGCAAGTATTGAGGATCTGCAGGAGGCAACACAATGAGCTGGCTGACACCGGAAGTTACAGATGTACTGATTGCCGTCGGCAAAGCGCTGGTGATCCTGTTTGTGGTGGTAGGCTGCGGCGCCTTTATGAGCTTTGGCGAACGTCGCCTGCTGGGCCTGTTCCAGAACCGCTACGGGCCAAACCGCGTCGGCTGGGGCGGTTCGCTCCAGCTGGTGGCGGACATGATCAAAATGTTCTTTAAAGAGGACTGGACGCCGCCGTTTACCGACCGCGTGATTTTTACGCTGGCGCCGATGATCGCGTTCACCTCGCTGCTGCTGGCAATGGCCATTGTGCCGGTCACCTCGACCTGGATGGGCGCGGATCTGAATATCGGTCTGCTGTTTTTCCTGATGATGGCCGGTCTGGCCGTGTACGCGGTGTTGTTTGCGGGCTGGTCGAGTAATAACAAATACTCGCTGCTGGGCGCGATGCGCGCCTCGGCGCAGACGCTGAGCTACGAAGTGTTCCTCGGCCTGTCGCTGATGGGCGTGGTGGCGCAGGCCGGTTCCTTCAATATGGTGGATATCGTCAACAGCCAGCAGCACCTGTGGAACATCATTCCGCAGTTCTTTGGCTTCCTGACCTTTGCCATTGCGGGCGTCGCGGTCTGTCACCGTCATCCTTTTGACCAGCCGGAAGCAGAGCAGGAGCTGGCCGACGGTTACCACATCGAATACGCCGGTATGAAGTTCGGCCTGTTCTTTGTCGGTGAATACGTCGGTATCGTAACCGTCTCTTCCCTGATTGTGACGCTGTTCTTCGGCGGCTGGAACGGTCCGTGGCTGCCGCCCGTTTTCTGGTTCGCGATTAAAACAGCTTTCTTCATGATGATGTTTATTCTGATCCGTGCTGCGCTGCCGCGTCCGCGCTACGACCAGGTGATGTCGTTCGGCTGGAAAGTATGTCTGCCGTTGACGCTGTTGAACCTGCTGGCGACTGCCGCAGTGATTCTGTACAACGCGCAGTAAGAGGTTATTACCATGAAAATAAAAGATATTCTGGTAGGGTTCGGCACCACGGTACGCAGTATCGTCCTGATCGGATCGAATGCTTTTGCCAAGCGTGAAACGCAGATGTACCCGGAGGAGCCGGTCTATTTGCCGCCTCGCTACCGTGGCCGCATCGTGCTGACCCGCGATCCCGACGGCCAGGAGCGCTGCGTGGCCTGTAACCTGTGCGCGGTAGCCTGTCCGGTAGGCTGTATTTCGCTGCAAAAGGCAGAAACGCTGGACGGCCGTTGGTATCCGGAGTTTTTCCGCATCAACTTCTCGCGCTGCATTTTCTGCGGCCTGTGTGAAGAAGCCTGTCCGACCACCGCTATCCAGCTTACCCCCGATTTCGAGCTGGGCGAGTTTAAGCGTCAGGATCTGGTTTATGAAAAAGAGAACCTGCTGATCTCCGGGCCGGGCAAATATCCGGAATATAACTTCTACCGGATGGCGGGCATGGCGATCGAAGGCAAAGACAAAGGTGAAGCGGAAAGCGAAGCCAAACCCATCGACGTCAAGGGTTTGTTACCTTAAGGAGCCAGGCATGGAATTTGCGTTTTATCTTTGCGGACTGGTGGCCGTGCTGACGACGTTGCGCGTTATCACCCACACCAACCCGGTCCACGCGCTGTTATATCTGATTATTTCACTGCTTTCGGTGGCGGGCGTGTTTTTCTCGCTGGGCGCTTATTTCGCCGGGGCGCTGGAAATTATCGTTTATGCGGGCGCTATCATGGTGCTGTTCGTGTTTGTGGTGATGATGCTAAACCTGGGCGACAGCGTGCAGGCGCAGGAGCGCGAGTGGCTGAAGCCGGGCGTCTGGTTCGGCCCCGGTCTGCTGTCGCTGCTGCTGCTGGTGGTGATGGTTTACGCCATCCTGACTATTAATGACCAGGGCATTGACGGCACGATGATCGATGCCAAAGCGGTCGGCATCAGCCTGTTCGGCCCTTACGTTCTGGCGGTGGAGCTGGCTTCCATGCTGCTGCTGGCCGGTCTGGTGGTGGCTTACCATATCGGTCGCGAACAGCGTCCGGGCGAGGTGTTAAGCAATCGCCCTGATGCGGTGAAGAAGGAGGAAAACGCATGATCCCTTTGCAACACGGGCTTATCCTGGCGGCCATCCTGTTTGTGCTTGGCCTGACCGGCGTGGTGATCCGCCGCAACCTGCTGTTTATGCTGATCAGCCTTGAGATCATGATCAACGCGGCGGCGCTGGCGTTTGTGGTCGCGGGCAGCTATTGGGGACAGGCGGACGGTCAGGTGATGTATATCCTGGCGATCAGCCTGGCCGCTGCCGAGGCAAGTATTGGCCTGGCGCTGCTGCTGCAGCTGCATCGTCGCAGCCAGAACCTCAATATTGATAAAGTGAGCGAGATGCGCGGATGAATCTTCTCTATTTAACTATTTTATTCCCGCTGATCGGTTTCGTGCTGCTGGCGTTTTCGCGCGGCCGCTGGTCAGAAAATCTGGCCGCTACGGTAGGGATGGGCTCCGTAGGGCTGGCCGCGCTGGTCACGCTCTATGCCGGACTGGATTTCTTTGCGCAGGGCCAGGCTGTTTTTAATCAGGCGCTGTGGACCTGGATGCACGTCGGTAACTTTGATATCAAAGTCAACCTGACGCTGGACGGCCTGTCTCTGACCATGCTGTCGGTGGTCACGGGCGTTGGCTTCTTTATCCATATGTTCGCCTCCTGGTATATGCGCGGCGAAGAGGGCTACTCGCGCTTTTTCGCCTATACCAACCTGTTTATCGCCAGCATGGTGGTATTGGTGCTGGCCGATAACCTGATGCTGATGTATCTGGGCTGGGAAGGCGTGGGGCTTTGCTCTTACCTGCTGATCGGTTTCTACTACACCAACCCGAACAACGGCGCGGCGGCGATGAAAGCTTTTATCATCACGCGCGTCGGCGACGTCTTCCTGGCGTTTGCGCTGTTTATTCTCTACAACGAGCTGGGCACGCTGAACTTCCGTGAGATGGTCGAGCTGGCGCCTGCGCACTTTGCGGCGGATAACCCTATGCTGCAATGGGCGACGCTGATGCTGCTTGGCGGCGCGGTAGGTAAATCGGCACAGCTGCCGCTGCAAACCTGGCTGGCGGATGCGATGGCAGGCCCGACGCCGGTCTCTGCCCTGATCCACGCCGCGACCATGGTAACGGCGGGCGTTTATCTGATTGCCCGCAGCCACGGTCTGTTCCTGATGACGCCGGAAGTGCTGCACCTGGTGGGGATTATTGGCGCGATTACGCTGGTGCTGGCGGGATTTGCCGCGCTGGTGCAAACCGATATCAAACGCGTGCTTGCCTACTCCACCATGAGCCAGATTGGCTACATGTTCCTGGCGCTTGGCGTGCAGGCGTGGGACGCGGCGATTTTCCATCTGATGACCCATGCGTTCTTTAAAGCGCTGCTGTTCCTCTCGTCCGGTTCGGTGATCCTGGCCTGCCACCACGAGCAGAACATTTTCAAAATGGGCGGCCTGCGCAAAAGCATCCCGCTGGTTTATGCCTGCTTCCTGGTAGGCGGCGCGGCGCTGTCGGCGCTGCCGCTGATCACCGCTGGCTTCTTCAGTAAGGACGAGATCCTGGCGGGTGCGCTGGCGAACGGTCATATTAATCTGATGGTGGCCGGTCTGGTCGGGGCCTTTATGACCTCGCTCTACACCTTCCGCATGATTTTTATTACCTTCCACGGCGAAGAGAAAATTCACGCGCACGCAGGCAAAGGCATTACGCACCATCTGCCGCTGATTGTGCTGCTGATCCTCTCCACCTTTATTGGTGCGCTGATTGTTCCTCCGCTGCGCGGCGTGCTGCCGGAAACCACCGAGCTGGCGCACGGCAGCGTGCTGACGCTGGAAATCACTTCTGGCGTAGTGGCGATTATCGGCATCCTGCTGGCAGCCTTTCTGTGGCTGGGCAAACGCTCGCTGGTTAACAGCATCGCCGGCAGCGCGGTTGGCCGATTCTTCACCACCTGGTGGTTCGCCGCCTGGGGCTTCGACTGGCTTTACGACAAGATTTTCGTCAAGCCTTATCTGTTCGTCGCCTGGGCCCTGTCACGCGATCCGCTGAATGCGCTGATGAATATCCCGGCACTGTTCTCCCGCCTGGCGAACAAAGGGCTGGTGGTCAGCGAAAACGGCTATCTGCGCTGGTACGTCGCTTCGATGAGCGTCGGTGCGGTCGTGGTGCTCGCGCTGTTGATGGTGGTCTAAAAGTTTGTGAGCGGGGTGGGGTAAACACTCACCCAGAATTAAAAGATGTTAAAAATTACCTGAATGTTGGGCGTCATCGGCGCAGTCAGTTTTGTTACCGCCAGCGCGCCGCACCCGCAGCATACTTTAGTATGTGAGGACTGCGAGCACTGCCGGGGGCCAAAATGGCCAGTAAGATAGCCCATGCAGGTTCAGAAAAGGGAATCAAATCGCCATGTTATTACCCTGGCTTATACTCATCCCGTTCATCGGCGGCCTGCTTTGCTGGCAGTTTGAACGCTTCGGGAGCAAGGTGCCGCGTTGGATAGCGCTGATCTCGATGGGGCTGACGCTGGCGCTCTCGCTACAGCTCTGGCTGCAGGGCGGCTATTCGCTGACCCAGGCTGCCGGGCTGCCGCAGTGGCAATCCGAGTTTCTGGTTTCCTGGATACCGCGTTTCGGTATCAACGTGCATCTGGCGCTGGACGGCCTGTCGCTGCTGATGGTGGTGCTTACCGGCCTGCTGGGCGTGATGGCTATCCTCTGCTCCTGGAACGAAATTGAGAAATGGCAGGGCTTTTTCCACCTGAACCTGCTGTGGATCCTGGGCGGCGTTATCGGCGTGTTCCTGGCTATCGATCTGTTCCTGTTCTTCTTCTTCTGGGAAATGATGCTGGTGCCGATGTACTTCCTGATCGCGCTGTGGGGACACAAGGCGTCGGACGGGAAAACGCGTATCACCGCGGCCACCAAGTTCTTTATCTACACTCAGGCCAGCGGCCTGGTGATGCTGATTTCGATTCTGGCGCTGGTCTTCGTTAACTACAACGCCACGGGCGTCTGGACGTTTAACTACGAAGATCTGCTGAAAACGCCAATGAGCAACACCGTTGAATATCTGCTGATGCTGGGCTTCTTTATCGCCTTCGCGGTGAAAATGCCGGTGGTGCCGCTGCACGGCTGGCTGCCGGATGCGCACAGTCAGGCCCCGACGGCCGGTTCCGTTGACCTGGCGGGCATTCTGCTGAAAACGGCGGCTTACGGTCTGCTGCGCTTTGCGCTGCCGCTGTTCCCGAACGCGTCCGCCGAGTTCGCGCCGATTGCGATGTGGCTGGGGATTATCGGGATTTTCTACGGTGCCTGGATGGCCTTCTCGCAGTACGACATCAAACGCCTGATCGCCTACACCTCTATTTCGCACATGGGCTTTGTGCTGATTGCTATCTATACCGGCAGCCAGCTCGCTTTCCAGGGCGCGGTGGTGCAGATGATTGCGCACGGTCTTTCCGCCGCAGCGCTGTTTATCCTGTGCGGCCAGCTTTATGAGCGTCTGCACACTCGCGATATGCGTCAGATGGGCGGGCTGTGGGCGCGCATCAAGTGGCTGCCAGGTCTGTCGCTGTTCTTTGCCGTAGCGAATCTGGGGATGCCGGGCACGGGTAATTTCGTTGGCGAATTTATGATCCTGACCGGCAGCTTCCAGTCGGTGCCGGTGATCATCGTCATTGCTACCTTTGGTCTGGTGTTCGCTTCCGTATACTCGCTGATTATGATGCAGCGGGCCTATTACGGCGCACCGAAGTCAGAAACGCCGCTGCGGGGGATGTCGCCGCGCGAGTTCCTGATGATTATGGTGCTGGTGGTTCTGCTGCTGCTGCTGGGCGTTTACCCACAGCCGATTCTGGACACCTCACATGCTGCAATGAGCAATATTCAGCAGTGGTTTACCGCTTCAATTTCAACTACAAGGCCGTAATTCGCCATGACAATAACTCCTCAACATTTGATCGCGCTGCTGCCCATGCTGATCGTCGGATTGACGGTGGTAGTCGTGATGCTCTCCATTGCGTGGCGGCGCAACCACTTCGTCAATGCCACGCTGGCGGTAGTAGGGCTGAACCTGGCGCTGTTCTCACTCTGGTTCGTGGGACACGCGGGCGCGATGGACGTGACGCCGCTGCTGCGCGTCGATGGCTATTCAATGCTCTATACCGGCCTGGTGATTTTAGCCAGCCTGGCAACCTGCACCTTCGCCTATCCGTGGCTGACCAACTACCCGGATAACCAGGAAGAGTTCTACCTGCTGGTGCTGATTGCAGCATTGGGCGGCGTGGTGCTGGCAAGCGCTAATCACCTGGCTTCGCTGTTTATCGGTATTGAGCTGATTTCCCTGCCGCTGTTCGGCCTGGTGGGCTACGCCTTCCAGCTGAAGCGCTCGCTGGAAGCCAGCATCAAATACACCATTATGTCCGCTGTGGCTTCCTCTTTTCTGCTGTTCGGTATGGCGCTGCTTTATGCCAACTCCGGCAACCTGGGCTTTATTGCGCTGGGCCGCAGCCTGAACGACGGAATGCTGCAACAGCCGCTGCTGCTGGCGGGGCTGGGCATGATGATTGTGGGCCTGGGCTTTAAGCTGTCGCTGGTGCCTTTCCACCTGTGGACGCCGGATGTCTACCAGGGCGCGCCTGCGCCGGTGTCGACCTTCCTGGCGACCGCCAGCAAAATCGCCATTTTCGGCGTGGTGATGCGCCTGTTCCTGTACGCGCCGGCCGCCGACAGCGAAGCGGTACGTCTGGTGCTGGCGATTATCGCGTTTGCCTCGATTCTGTTCGGCAACCTGATGGCGATTTCGCAGAGCAATATCAAACGTCTGCTGGGCTACTCTTCCATTGCGCATCTGGGCTATCTGCTGGTGGCGCTGATTGCTATCCAGACGCATCAGCTGTCGCTGGAAACGGTGGGCGTTTACCTGGCCGGTTATCTGTTCAGCAGCCTGGGCGCTTTCGGCGTGGTCAGCCTGATGTCCAGCCCGTATCGCGGCCCGGACGCGGACTCGCTGTATTCCTATCGCGGCCTGTTCTGGCACCGTCCGATCCTGTCGGCGGTGATGACGGTAATGATGCTGTCGCTGGCGGGTATCCCAATGACGCTGGGCTTTATCGGTAAATTTTACGTGATTGCCGTAGGCGTGGGCGCGCAGCTGTGGTGGCTGACTGGTGCGGTAGTGGTAGGCAGCGCAATCGGCCTTTACTACTATCTGCGCGTGACCGTTAGCCTGTATCTGAACCCACCGGAGCTGTTGCAGCGCGATACGCCAGCTAACTGGGCCTTTACCGCCGGCGGCGTGGTTGTACTGATCTCGGCGATTCTGGTGCTGGTGCTGGGTATTTATCCGCAGCCGCTGATCTCGCTGGTGCAGATGGCGCAGCCGCTGATGTAACTCAGCAGGCTGTTAAAAAATCCCGGCTCCTGACTGACAGGCCGGGATTTTTTTTGTGCGCAACCGGGCAGGCTTCAGTCCACCAGGTTGACGCCCAGGCTTTCCAGCAGGCTTAACGCTTCCAGACGGGAAAACGTTGCGCCTGCCACCGAATTGTTCAGTACATTGATGGAGAAATCGCGCGAGTCGGTCAAATCCGCCGCCTGAAGATTGGTTCTGTTAAACAAGCTTCCGGCCAGATCGCAGTTCAGTATTTCGGCTTTGCTCAGATCGCACTCTCTGAAATCCACGTCATGCAATTGGCACTCCATCATTTTCACTTCTTGCAGCGTCAGGCCGAAAAAGGAGGCGTTGGACAACAGGCATTGCGTAAAACGCAGCTCGTGATCCAGATTAAAAGCGGGCCAGTAAGCGCGCGTCCAGTCTGTGCCGCTGAGTTTGCATTCGGTAAAGCTGACCTCGTTAAAACGCGAATCGGGCATTTCCATCACGCTGAGATTACACTGGTCGAAGCGGCAGTTAATAAATTTGCAGCGGATAAACCTGGCGGCGGTAAAGTTGCAGTGGCTGAAGTCGCATCCTTCAAAAATGACGCCTTCAAAACAGGCGGACGGCAGCGCCTGCCTGTCGAAGCAGGTATCGAAATACTCTTTATTATCAGTTATTTTTGTCATATAAAACCTTAGCCTGTGCGGAAGGGAATGGCAGTATCCCTCACCTGACAGTAACAAAATTGACGCACATCGGGAGAAAGAAAATGGAGATCCGCTGGCAGAATCTACATCATAGCGAGCTGAATGCAACTCAGCTGTACCAGATCCTGGCGTTACGCAATGCGGTGTTTATCGTCGAGCAGAACTGTCCTTATCAGGACGTGGACGGCGCGGATCTGGCCGGTGAGAACCGTCATTTACTGGGCATAGCGAATAACCAGCTGCTGGCCTATGCGCGCCTGCTTGCGCCAAAAAACGACGAGGAGCCGGTGAAGATTGGGCGAGTAATCGTCTCTGGCGAGGCGCGAGGCCTGAAGCTGGGCAACCGGCTGATGGAGCAGGCGATTGTTGACTGCGAGCGCCACTGGCCGCAGCACGACATCTTTTTATCCGCTCAGGCGCATCTGCAGGATTTTTACGGACAGTTTGGCTTTAAGCCGACGGGCGAGGTCTATCCGGAAGACGGCATCCCGCATGTGGATATGGAAAGGGCGCGGATACACAAATAAGTAAGAGAGCGGAAAGACGCCTTAACAATGGCTTCTTAACAGCACGTCGGCTGCTGACATTTGCCAGCGGTGGCAAGCCCTGCGTTAGCAGGGCTATCCGGGCGGGTCACGCCACTTTTTTTGCTTTCTTGCCGGACTGTTTTTTCATCTCTTCAGAGTGAACCTGGCGTAAAATTCTTTTTTTCTCGCAGTCGGTAAATCTTGTCAGCACCTGCCTGATCAGCGGCTGATAGCCCAGCCCCGCAAGCTCTGCAATCATTTTGAGATCTTCAATCAGCGACTTGTTAAGACGTATTGAGATGGGCTGTAGCTCAAGCGCCTCATTAATCTCTTTTTCAAACGCCGCAGCGCTTGCCTCGCTGGAAATTTTAACATGCGCTTCGCTACGTCCAAGCACGCCTTCTTCCCATGCGGCATCCGTTGAGGCGATGAGAGAGGCGTTTTGGTCTGGCTTGTTAACGTTGTTACTCATAGTTTTTCGTATCCATATTTGTTGTAGATGCGTATTTCGTCATCGTCAGGGGCGTAGGCCGTCCTGATAGCTACCCCTCTACCCGGATAAAAGATAAAAACCACTTTGAGTTTTATTCCATAATCCGTTTCAGCAATAAACCAACGCGTCGGAGGATCTGACTGATGATCCTCTCTGTTATCTTCAAGAAAATGCCCGTCCCTGTTGGAAAAGCACTGGATTATTTCATCTTCCGTTACGGGAGGCTTTTTTTCAGACAGTTTCAGCCTGATTTTCTGAGAAATCATCAGCTCCATGATGTTTCATCCTTCTTCCCTGATTTTTGTATATACAAGATAAGTCCACTTTATAGCCATTTCAAGTGGTTTTCTTATTTTAATACCAAAGTTAAGGGATTTTTTGTATATACAATTTTTCATTGCGGATATTGGCGATTGGATTGATGACAGAGGCCAGCAAGCTCGATACGGAGTGGCTGGCTTAGAATTACTTAGCTCAACCGGGCGTGAGGCAGGGGCGTCAGGTTGGCTTGCGCTACCCGATGGGATAATGCTGTCCGATTTTTTCTACAGCAGGCAGCGCCGTTCTTCTCGCGCCAGGCATCGTAGCCTGATGTCGGCACAGGACTTTCTTTGTAGGTAACAGAAATTAGCCGGACGGCTTTTGCGAGTACCCCTGTGCCATTTGCCTGAATTGAACAGGGATAAAAAAGGCGAGGAGTTCCTCGCCTGTTAACGTTTAGCCCGCCGTCATCTGCCGGTCATCAACGTATTTACGCTTATCCGGCGCCGGTGGGAAATACTGATAGAGCCAGGTTTCGGTCAGCGTCTGGTCTTTGGTGCGCAGGAACAAACGCAGGTTAACCGGCTCGACGGAATCGCTGTTCGGATACCAGTCAAACAGAATGCGATAGCCGTCAATCGGCTCGACATACAGGATCTCGACCTGTTTAACGGTGCCCGAGGTGACCGTAATCACCGGTTCGATGCCTTTTGGCGCGGCCGCTTTCAGATCGCCGCCGACAAAATCCACCGCAAAACGGCGTGCCCAGACGTCCGGATAATGCTCGCCCGGCGCCCAGCCTTCAGGGAAGCCGCCCATACCGGTGCGGGTTGCCTTCACGCGCGACAGATCGCTGTGAACCGGCGGCAGGCCGCTCCAGTAAAGCTTGTAGCTGAAGCTGTGCGCGCTGCCGGCCTTGATGCTTTCTGTAGGACGCCAGAAGCACACGATATTATCCAGCGTTTCGCCCGTGGTCGGGATCTCCATCAGGTTAATTGCGCCTTTGCCCCACTTGCCGACCGGCTCCACCCACAGGCTCGGACGCTTGTTGTACCAGCCGATCACATCCTGATAATTCTCAAAGTCGTGATCCAGCTGCAACATGCCGAAGCCGCGCGGGTTCTCGTCCTGATAGGCGTTAAACGTCAGCCGCTGTGGATTATTCAGCGGGCGGCAAATCCACTCGCCGCTGCCGGTCCACATCGCCAGGCGATCGGAGTCGTGGATCTGCGGATGGATAGTGTCACACATGCGGCGCTCGTTGGTGCCGCAGCTGAACATGGTGGTCATTGGTGCAATGCCCAGCTGGTCGATATCTTTACGGGCATAAAGGTGGTTTTCCACCTCCATGACTACGCGTTTCTCTTCGCAGTGAATAATAAATTTAAACGCGCCGGTGCAGCTCTCGCCGTCCAGTAAGGTATAGACGGTGAAGGTGGTGTCATCGGCTTTTGGCGTTTCAAACCAGAAGGCGGTAAAGTCCGGAAACTCTTCTTTGCTGCCGAAGGTGTTGATAGCCACGCCGCGTGCGGAAAGACCATACTGATAAGTATCGTCAACCGCGCGGAAGTAGCTGGCGCCCAGAAAGGAGACGATATCACGGCTGGCCAGCTCCGGCTTTTTAAACGCGCGGAAACCGGCGAAGCCTAAATCGGTTTTGCCTTCCAGCTGTTTAGTATCGACTTTGGCGTCGTTGTAGTTAAACAGCTCGGGGCGGAAGTGAATTTCACGCGCCTGCCGATCGGCATCCACGGAGAACATGCGTAAACGGCGTTTAAACCCCATGCCGACGTGGAAAAACTGCACGTCAAGCTCGCGATCGGCGTTGCCGTTCCACAGCGAATGATTCGCATCGTACTGAATTTCGTTGTAGGCCTGCGGCGTCAGGGTGGCCAGCGTTTCGGGCAGGGGAGCGGGCGCGCCGCCGTAAGGTTTCTGCGCAAGGGTTGCGGCCATTTTTTGCAACACGTCAAAATCGAAACGCTTTGCCGAGCCGTCGGCGATATCGGTGTCGGCCCAGGCGGCCTGTGCAAACAACGTCGATAAACCGGACATCCCGCTTACCGTAGCGAAAGCCATTGACGCCTTCATAAACATTCTTCGATTCATGCCAGAGTCATATCCTTTGCTGAACGGAACTGTAAAAACTGCGCTAGATCTGTGGCTATAAGAGCCTGTTTTAGCTGAATTGTGAGCGGGTCACAGGGAGTTACGACAGCGTGTGGCGTCAGAAATTCAGTCAGGCAAAATTTAGCAGATAAATCTGACAAAAGCAGGCATTTAACGGGAATCAATATCAGCCGATTCCTGGGCGGATAAACAAGCAAAGCGGCAAAAAGTGTCTATAGTTAAAGGTATTATTCGCACAAGGAGATGTTATGGCTAAGACAACTGACCCACAAGAACTCGACACCCGCCTGGATGACGATCTGGCTCTGCTTACCGAAACGCTGGAGGAAGTGCTGAAATCATCTGGCGATCCGGCCGATCAGAAATATGTTGAGCTGAAAGCCAAAGCGGAAAAATCGCTGAACGACGTTAAAGCACGCGTCAGCAACGCCTCAGATAACTACTACCATCGCGCTAAACAAGTTGCCAGCCGTGCTGATGAGTATGTTCATGAGAAGCCGTGGCAGGGCATCGGCGTAGGCGCTACGCTGGGCCTGGTGGTAGGACTGCTGCTGGCGCGTCGCTAAGCGATAACGCCGGGCGCTACGCCAGTAATAACGGGCACCTTCAGGGTGCCCGTTTTGTTTTTGCCGCCCAGGTTGCCAAAGTGAAAATAACACGTTAATCCTGCCCTAAATCAAAATCGGCCCGCCTGGGCGCTCTTATACTGCCCGCTGCTTGTTTGATCTGGAGTGGGTGATGTCGCACAGTATCTTCAACCGCCGCTGGGCCGCCGTTATACTGGCAGCCCTTAGCCGTCATGGCGTGCAGCACATCTGTATTGCACCCGGTTCCCGATCCGCGCCGCTGACGCTGGAAGCCGCCGCGGGCAACCTGATCTGTCATACCCACTTTGACGAGCGCGGCCTCGGCTATCTGGCGCTGGGCCTGGCGAAAGCGACGCAGCGTCCGGTAGCGATAATCGTCACTTCAGGCACCGCCGTCGCCAATCTTGCGCCCGCCGTGATCGAAGCCAGCCTGACCGGCGAACGCCTTATCGTGCTCAGCGCCGATCGCCCGCCGGAACTCATCGGTTGCGGCGCCAATCAGGCCATCATCCAGCCCGGTATTTTCGCCAGCCACGTCGGCGGCGCGCTGGATCTTCCCCGACCCTCTGCGGATATTCCGGCTCGCTGGCTGGTTTCAGCCATGGATGCGCTGCTGCAACAGCATCCTACAGGCGCCGTGCATATCAACGTGCCTTTTGCCGAACCTTTATACGGCGAAGCGTCCTCGGCGTTCCAGACCTGGCACGATGCGCTGGGCAAATGGTGGCTCGAAGACACGCCCTGGCTGAACATCCACGCGGAGCGAGCCACGCCCGTGCTCAGCAGCTGGCCGAGCTGGCGGCAAAAGCGCGGGCTGATTATCGCCGGTAAAATCACGGCGCAGGAGGGCGTGGCGCTGGCCGAATGGGCAGAGACGCTGGGCTGGCCGCTGCTGGCGGATATTCAGTCCCACACCGGCGCTCCGTATCCCTGTAGTGAACTCTGGCTCCGGGAGGATCATGCGCGGCAGGTGCTTGAGCAGGCAGAGATCGTTATCCAGTTTGGCGCGCGGCTGACCGGGAAAAGGCTGACCAACTGGCTGGCGGCAGCGGATCCGGCGGCATACTGGCTCATCGATCCGCTGCCCGGCCATCTGGATCCCGCCCATCATCGCAGTCAGCGCATAGTGGCCGACATCGGCAAATGGCTTGTCGCGCATCAAGCCGTTTCGCAACCCGCATGGCTGCCTTCTCTACAGGCGCTGGCGCTGGAAACCCATGCAGCGCTCGCCGAAAGGCTACAGGATTTTGGTGAAGCGCAGCTGGCGCAGCGGCTGGCAGAGCTGCTGCCGGAGCAGGGCGTGCTGTTTCTGGGCAACAGCCTGACCATCAGGCTGGCCGACGCCTTTGCCCGCCTGCCTGCGGGCTATCCCGTTTATGCCAGCCGGGGCGCCAGCGGCATCGACGGGCTAATCGCCACGGCGACCGGCGTGCAGCGCGGCAGCGGCAAACCGTTGCTGGCGATAGTGGGCGATCTCTCGGCGCTGTATGACCTCAACAGCCTGGCGCTGACCGCCGGGCCGCTGGTGCTGATTGTGGTCAATAACGGCGGCGGACAGATTTTTTCCCTGCTGCCCACGCCTGAAAAAGAGCGCGAGCGGTTCTTTACCCTGCCGCAGCGCGCAAGTTTCGCCAGCGCCGCAGCCATGTTCGGCCTGGCTTATCATCGGCCGGAAGACTGGCTATCGCTGCGGGCCGCTGTCGAAGCGGGCTGGCGCAGCACTAACGCCACGCTGATTGAGCTGAAGGTTGAGGCTGGCGCGCAGTGGCTGGCGCGGGGCTTTCGGAAATGATGCTGCACGCGCGCTGGCGGGGCGAACACCGCAGCGACAGGCCGACATTGGTCTGGCTGCACGGCTTTCTGGGCAGCGGCAAGGAGTGGCAGCCGGTGCAGGAGTATTTCAGCGACTGGCCGCAGCTGAGCATTGACTTACCCGGTCACGGCGGCTCGCGGGCGCAGCAGGTTAGCGGGTTTGAGGCGCTTTCAGCGCGGCTGAACGCCACTTTGCACAACCATCGCGTTCGACGCTACTGGCTGATCGGCTATTCGCTCGGCGGCCGCGCGGCGCTGTATCACGCCTGCCGCTATGCAGATTCGTCGCTGGCTGGCGTGGTGGTGGAAGGCGCTCACTTCGGGCTGGCGTCGCCCCATGAGCGGGCGCAGCGGCTGGCTGACGATCGCCACTGGGCCAGCCTGTTCCGGCAGCAGCCGCTGGGCGACACGCTGCATAAGTGGTATCGCCAGCCGGTGTTTGCCGATCTGCGCGAACCGCAGCGGCAACAGCTGATCGCCCTGCGAGCCGATAACGATCCGCAGGCGCTGGCCGCTATGCTGCTCAATACCTCGCTCGCCCGCCAGCCGTATCTGCTGCCGGAAATCCAGCGCCTTCCTGTTTTCCACTATCTCTGCGGCGAGCACGACCTCAAATTTCAGCGTCTGGCCGCCGGGGCCGGGCTGCCGGTTACCACTATCCCGGCGGCGGGTCACAACGCCCATCGCGCCTGCCCACAGGCCTTTGCCGCCGTCCTGGCGCAAAAGCTCAACCCCGTTTAAGGAGAAATCATGATTTATCCCGATGAAGCGATGCTGTATGCGCCGACAGAGTGGCGGCCATGTGGCGACTACAGCGATATCCTCTATCACAAAACGTCGGACGGCATCGCCAGGATCGCCATCAACCGGCCCGAGGTGCGCAACGCTTTTCGGCCGCAAACCGTTAAGGAGATGCTGCATGCTCTGAGCGAAGCGCGGCACGACGAGCAAATCGGCGTCATTATCCTTACCGGATCGGGCGATAAGGCTTTCTGCGCCGGCGGCGATCAAAAAATTCGCGGTGACTACGGCGGCTACCGCGACGAGGCAGGCGTACATCATCTTAACGTGCTGGATTTTCAGCGTCAGATCCGCACCTGTCCCAAGCCGGTAGTGGCGATGGTGGCAGGCTACGCGGTCGGCGGCGGGCACGTGCTGCATATGCTGTGCGATTTGACGATAGCGGCGGACAACGCGCAGTTTGGCCAGACCGGCCCGAAAGTCGGCTCTTTCGACGGCGGCTGGGGCGCCTCTTATATGGCGCGGATCGTCGGGCAGAAAAAGGCGCGTGAAATCTGGTTCCTGTGCCGGATGTACAACGCGCAGCAGGCGCTGGAGATGGGGCTGGTCAATACGGTAGTACCGCTGGCCGATCTGGAAAGAGAAACGGTGCGCTGGTGTCGGGAGATGCTGCAAAACAGCCCGATGGCGCTGCGCTGCCTGAAGGCGGCGCTGAATGCCGACTGCGACGGCCAGGCGGGGTTGCAGGAGCTGGCGGGCAACGCCACGATGCTGTTCTACATGACGGAAGAGGGCCAGGAAGGGCGCAACGCTTTTAATCAGAAGCGGCAGCCGGACTTCAGCCGCTTTAAGCGAAATCCCTGATGCGCCGGGCGACGCTTTTTAATTACAACATACCAATGACGGCGGGCGTGATACTGCGCGATCGGCGGCTAACATCGCGCCACGGGCTGCTGGTCAGGCTGAAAGAGGCGGGCCGGGAAGGCTGGGGCGAGATAGCGCCGCTGCCCGGCTTCAGTACGGAAACGGTGGCGCAGGCGCAGGCTGAAACGCTGCGCTGGCTGCAAGGCTGGCGCTCGGGCGCGGAAACGGGGCACGCCTTGCTGACGCCAGTGTCGCCGTCGCTTTCGTCCTCAGCGCCATTGCCAAAAGAGCAGAACCTGTCGCCTTCCGTAGCCTTTGGCCTTAGCTGTGCGCTGGCCGAGCTGGCTGGCCTGCTGCCGTCAGCGGGCAACTATTCCGGTGCGCTGCTGTGCACGGGCGATCCTGACGAGCTGATCGTACAGCTCAACCAGCGGCCGCAGCCGGTAGCCAAGCTGAAAGTGGGCCTCTACGAAGCGGTGCGCGACGGTATAACCGCCTCGCTGCTGCTGCAAGCCGTACCGGCGCTGACGCTGCGGCTGGATGCGAACCGGCAGTGGAGCCTGGAGAAAGCCAGGCAGTTCGCCCGTTTTGTGCCGGAGACTCTGCGCTCGCGTATCGCTTTTATCGAGGAGCCGTGCCGAACGCAGGAGGATTCACGTCTCTTTGCGCAGGAAACGGGCATCGCGCTGGCCTGGGATGAGAGCAGCCGAAGCCCAGGGTACGTCCCGACGGCGGAACCCCATTTGCGCGCTATCGTGATCAAGCCAACGCTTGTCGGCAGCCTGGCGACGGTTTGCGAAACTATCGCCCGAGCCAGCGAGGCCGGCCTGACGGCGGTGATTAGCTCGTCGGTGGAGTCGAGCCTGGGCCTGACGCAGCTGGCGCGGATAGCCAGCTGGCTGACGCCTGGCGTCGCGCCCGGTCTGGATACGCTTTCGCTAATGCAGCAGCAGCTGGTACGCGCCTGGCCGGGGTCGCCGCTGCCGCTGACGGCTGCTGAAGACCTGGAGGAAGTATGCTGAGCGCTGACTGCTGGCCCTGGCTGTCGCTGACGGCTGCTGAAGACCTGGAGGGAGTATGCTGACTTCAGGCTGCTGGCCCTGGCTGCCGCTGACGCCTGCTAAAGACCTGGAGGAAGTATGCTGAGCGCTGACTATTGGCCATGGCTGTACTGGGCGAAGCTGGCGCCGACTCGCCTCGCGCTGACGGTTGACGATCGCGCCTACTGCTGGGCGCAGCTGGCAGACCAAATCGAGGCGCTGGCGGCAGGCTTCCACGCGCAGGGCGTAAGCGCCGGAAGCGGCGTGGTGTTACAGGCCGCCAACAGCGAACGGGCCGTGCTGGCCTGGCTGGCGCTGCTGCGCTGCGGCGCGCGCCTGCTGCCTGTCAATCCCCGGCTGCCGGCCTGGCAGACTGCCGCGCTGCTGCCTTCGTTAAATATGGACTATGCGCTGACGCTGAACGGCGAGGGGCCAGCAAATATCCCTGCGTTAAAGATAATCAATCAAGCTGGCCCGATCCCGGCCCGCTGGCAGCGCGACGCCATCGCCACGCTGACGTTAACCTCCGGCTCCACCGGCCTGCCGAAAGCCGCTGCACACACCTTTAACGCGCATTTCGCCAGCGCGCATGGCGTAACAACGAGGCTTAACTTCGGGGCGGACGACAGCTGGCTGCTCTCGCTGCCGCTGTTTCATGTTTCCGGCCAGGGCATTTTCTGGCGCTGGCTTTACCGCGGCGCAAGGCTGGTGCTCAGCGATAACAAAATCAGCCCGGAAGCGACTTTTGCCTCGCTGGTGCCTACGCAGCTCTGGCGTTTGCTGCAGGAGCCGACGCTGCGGCTGGGCACCGTTTTGCTTGGCGGGGCGGCTATTCCGCCAGCCTTGACCGCTCAGGCGGAAGCGCGCGGCATCGCCTGCTGGTGCGGCTACGGCATGACGGAAACGGCCTCGACCGTGGCGGCGAAAAGGGCGGACGGCGAGCCGGGCGTCGGCGAGCCGCTGCCCGGTCATAGCATCAGGCTAAACGAGGGAGAAATTACTATACGTTCAGAGGCGTTGGCCTGCGGCTACTGGCAGGACGGGAAGCTGCTGCCGCTTACCGATAAGGAAGGATGGTTTCACACGCGCGATGGCGGTGTGCAGCGCGGTAACAATCTGCTGATTAGCGGGCGTCTGGACAATCTGTTTTTCTCGGCGGGGGAAGGTATTCAGCCCGAACAGCTGGAAGCGGTGCTGGCCCGGCACGAAACGGTGGAGCAGATTTTTATCGTGCCGCAGCCTGATGAGGAGTATGGTCACCGGCCGGTTGCGCTGGTGGCGCTCAAGGGCACGTCTTCGTTCGCGCCGCTCCAGGACTGGGCGGCAAAAAATCTGGCCAGGTTTCAACGCCCGGTGCGCTGGTACACACTGCCGAAGCTGAGCGGCGACGGCATCAAGCCTTCCCGCAGGCAGCTGGCGGAGTGGGTGTTACGGCAGGAAAAACAGTAATGCCGGAACAAATTCCGGCATTACTGACTGTTGACAAAACTATGCTCAGCCGTCAGTTCGCTACTTCGTTGGGTGAATAGCCGCAGAGACAGAGCGGAACACGGAGACGCCGTGAATACGACTATCCAGGCTTGTTGCCCGTCCGCTCAGCCTCTACCGCTGTGGTGCTGCTGTAAAAAACGGCAATACACCCGCAGGCTTTTAAGTTGGTCATCAAACAATAATGCCGGGAAAATATCCCGGCATGGCTATGCTGACTGACGCTATCGAGGCCGAAGACGGCCCGGCATTTAGCCCTGTTTTGCTTCTTTCAGCGCCTGTTCCACGCCTGCGCCGTAGGCCGGATGCACCTGATAAAAGAGCGCGAGCTGGCGCTGCTGGATAAACTCCGGTATCTGACGCAGCTCTCCGGCGATACGCTGGAACATCCGCTGGTGTTCCTCTTCGCTCAGCAGGTTAAACAGCGCGCGCGGCTGGGTGAAGTAGTCATCATCTTCGCGATGGTTCCAGTGGTCGGCTGCGCCCTCCAGCGACAGCGGCGGCTCGCTGAAATCGGGCTGCTCCTGGAACACGTTAAAGCTGTTGGGTTCGTAGGTGGCGCCGTTGCCGCTGTTACCGTCCACGCGCATCGCGCCGTCGCGATGATAGTTGTGGAAGGGACACTTCGGCGCGTTCACCGGGATCTGATGATGGTTGACGCCCAGACGATAGCGGTGCGCGTCACCATAGGAGAACAGGCGACCCTGTAGCATCCGATCCGGCGAGAAACCGATGCCGGGCACTACGTTAGCCGGGCTCATGGCGACCTGTTCCACTTCGGCAAAGTAGTTGTCCGGATTGCGGTTCAGCTCAAACTCGCCCACTTCAATCAGCGGATAGTCGGCGTGCGGCCAGACTTTGGTCAGATCGAACGGGTTGTAAGGCGTGGAGGAGGCTTCGGCTTCCGGCATAACCTGCACAAAGAATTTCCAGCGCGGGAAATTGCCTTGCTCAATGGCGTCGAACAGATCGCGCTGCGAGCTTTCACGGTCGCGACCAATCAGCAGCGCGGCCTCATCGTCCATCAGGTTCTGAATGCCCTGTTCGCAGCGCATATGGAATTTAACCCAGAAGCGCTCCTGCTGGTCGTTGATAAAACTATAGGTGTGGCTGCCGAAACCGTGGATATGGCGATAGGAAGTGGGCAGGCCGCGATCGCTGAAGTCGATGGTCAGCTGGTGCAGCGACTCCGGCAGCTGCGAGAAGAAATCCCATTTGTAGGTTGGGTTACGCAGGTTGGTACGCGGATCGCGTTTCACCACGTGGTTCAGATCGGGGAACTTCAGCGGATCGCGCAGATAGAAAACGGGGGTGTTGTTGCCGACCAGATCCCAGTTGCCTTCTTCGGTATAAAATTTCATCGAGAAACCGCGAATATCACGCTCGGCATCGGCACCGCCGCGCTCGCCGGCCACGGTAGAAAAGCGCATAAACAGGTCGGTTTTTTTACCCACTTCGGAAAAAATCTTCGCCCGGCTGAAACGGGTAATATCTTTAGTTACGGTAAAGGTGCCGTAAGCGCCGGAGCCTTTGGCGTGCATACGGCGCTCCGGGATCACTTCGCGGTCGAAGTGGGCCAGCTTTTCCAGAAACCAAACGTCCTGTAGCAGCATCGGGCCGCGGCGTCCGGCAGTCATTACATTATTATTATGGGCGACTGGCGCGCCTGAGGCGGTGGTGAGTCCTTTTTTGGTCATGAGCGCATATCCTCGTTAACTGAAGTGATACCTTTCAAAATTTCTTTTTCAATCGGCACTGGCTATTGTGTGAGCTATATTGCCCGCTTCGGTTAATCGACGGCAATCTGGCGTTAGCTATTGCTGCCATTTGCCGTATTGATGGTGAAATGACGTTGTAATTTCCCGTGAGGCTTCATACTGTTAAACAGGTCTGAACAATGCGGAGAAGAACATGATCAGAGTGGAAATGCTATCTACCGGCGATGAAGTGCTGCACGGGCAAATCGTGGATACCAATGCGGCCTGGCTGGCCGAACTGTTGTTTCAAGAGGGATTACCCATGACGAGCCGCCAGACCGTTGGCGACAGTATGGAAGAGCTGGTCAGCGTGCTTACCGAGCGCAGCAAGGTGGCGGATGTGCTGATCGTCAACGGCGGCCTGGGGCCGACCAGCGATGATTTAAGCGCGGTTGCGGCGGCGAAAGCGGCAGGCGTCGGGCTGGTGATGCAGGAAGAGTGGCTGGCGAAGATGGAGGCGTTTTTTGCCGGACGCGGCCGCAAAATGGCCGACAGCAACCGCAAGCAGGCGGAAATCCCGGCGGGTGCCGAGATGATCGACAATCCGATCGGCACCGCCTGCGGTTTTGCGCTTCAGCTCAACCGCTGCTGGATCTTCTTCACCCCCGGCGTGCCGTCAGAATATAAAAGAATGGTCGAGGAGCAAATTCTGCCTCGTCTTAAAGCTCGCTTCCCGGTGTCAGACCCGCCGGTATGCCTGCGGTTGACTACCTTTGGTCGCGGAGAAAGCGATCTGGCGTCAGAAATCGAACCGCTGCCGCTGCCGGAAGGCGTGGTAATGGGATACCGCGCCTCAATGCCGATTATCGAGCTGAAGCTGAATGGCCCGGCCTCTAAGCTGCCTGAGATGGAGCAGTTCTGGCAGCAGGTGCGCGAGATCGCTGGCGAAAGCACGATTTTTGAAGGTACGGAAGGGCTGCCCGCGCAGCTGTCGCGTCGCCTGCAGGAACAGACCCATCGCCTGGCGGTCAGCGAACAATTTACCGCCGGACTGGTGCAGTATCAGCTCGCCTCGGTACAGGCGCCGCTGGCGGCGGGCAACGTGCTGCCGTCACAGGATGAAAGCCTGGCTGAACTGATGCAGCGCGCGCAACGGTTAGCCGAAGCGGATAAAGCCGATCTGGCGCTGGTGGTTGGCGCAGAAAAAGAAAATCACCTCGGCTTTGCCCTCTTTACGCCGCAGGGCTGCTGGAGCCAGCGGGTAAAGTTCAGCAACAACCGGCACGGGCTGAAGGCGCGTCAGGACGTCTCTGCCATGATGGCGCTGAATATGCTGCGGCGCTGGCTGGATGGTCTGGAGGTTACGGGCGGCCACGGCTGGATTGACGTGGTGGAGACGCAGCGAGGCTAAAAAAACCGCGCCGGAGGGCGCGGTTATTCAGCGTACAACTAAAGGTGCAGGATCTCGATCTCAATATCACCTTTAGCCTTGCAGCAGCACGGCAGGATCTCTCCCGGCTGAATAAAGGCCAGCGGTTTCTCCGCATAGCTGACTTCCCCTTTTACCAGGCGCATACGACAGGAGCCGCAGTAGCCTTCACGGCACTGAAACTCCACCTGATAGTTGTGGGCTTCCAGCGTCGTCAGCAGGTTAGGGTGATCCTCAGCGCATTCCAGACGCGTGCCGCAGGCGCTGAGGGTAACGTACATCCGCATGTTACAGCTGGAAGTCGTCGAAGTCGTTTTCGCCTACTTCGGAATCGATCTGCCCAACCAGATAAGAGCTGACCTCTACTTCCTGCGGCGCAACCTGCACGTTGTCCGAAACCAGCCAGGAGTTGATCCACGGGATCGGGTTAGAGCGGGTTTTAAACGGCAGCTCCAGACCCACAGCGTTCATGCGGATATTGGTGATGTATTCGATGTACTGGCAAAGAATATCTTTGTTCAGGCCAATCATCGAGCCGTCGCGGAACAGGTATTCCGCCCACTCTTTCTCTTGCTGCGCGGCCAGCACAAACAGGTCGTAGCACTCCTGCTGGCACTCTTTAGCGATTTCCGCCATCTCCGGATCGTCTTCGCCGCTTCTCAGCAGGTTCAGCATATGCTGAGTGCCGGTCAGGTGCAGCGCTTCATCACGGGCAATCAGCTTGATGATTTTCGCGTTGCCTTCCATCAGTTCACGCTCGGCAAAAGCAAACGAGCAGGCAAAGCTGACGTAGAAGCGGATCGCTTCCAGCGCGTTCACGCTCATCAGGCAGACATAAAGCTGTTTTTTCAGCGCTCTCAGGTTAACGGTCACGGTTTTGCCGTTGACCTGATGCGTGCCTTCGCCCAGCAGATGCCAGTAGTTGGTCATCTCGATCAGATCGTCGTAGTAGCCGGAGATATCTTTGGCGCGCGACAGGATCTGCTCGTTGGTAACGATATCGTCAAATACCACCGCCGGATCGTTAACGATGTTGCGGATGATATGCGTATAAGAGCGCGAGTGGATGGTTTCAGAAAACGCCCAGGTCTCGACCCAGGTTTCCAGCTCGGGGATCGAAATCAGCGGCAGCAGCGCCACGTTCGGGCTACGTCCCTGAATGGAATCCAGCAGCGTCTGGTATTTCAGGTTGCTGATAAAGATATGCTTTTCGTGGTCCGGCAGGCCCTGGTAGTCGATGCGGTCGCGCGACACGTCCACCTCTTCCGGGCGCCAGAAAAAGGAGAGCTGCTTTTCGATCAGCTTTTCAAAAATGCCGTATTTCTGCTGGTCGTAGCGGGCGACGTTGACCGGCTGGCCGAAAAACATCGGTTCGTTCAGCTGGTCGTTTTTATTTTGCGAGAACGTGGTGTAAGCCATGACATTATCCAGTGAGGAAGGGCAGGGAAAACCCGGCCCGACGTAAAATCAGGGGGCGAAGCTCGCCCCGCTTTGGTTAAATCTTGCAGGCGCCGCTTTCACAGCCGTCATCCTGAATGGATGGCGCCAGGTCGTCCTGAGCATCTTCCGCGCCGTCGCGGGTGTTCTGGTAATAAAGCGTTTTCACGCCGAACTTATAGGCGGTCAGCAGATCTTTCAGCAGCTGTTTCATGGGCACGCGACCGTTGGCAAAGCGCGTCGGATCGTAGTTGGTGTTCGATGAAATCGCCTGGTCGATAAACTTCTGCATCAGGCCGACCAGCTGCAGATAGCCGTCGTTATTCGGCATATCCCACAGCAGCTCATACTGATCTTTCAGACGCTCATACTCCGGCACTACCTGACGCAGAATGCCGTCTTTGGAAGCCTTGATGCTGATATGGCCGCGCGGCGGCTCAATGCCGTTGGTGGCGTTGGAGATCTGCGAAGAGGTCTCTGACGGCATCAGCGCGGAAAGCGTGGAGTTGCGCAGGCCGTGCGTTTTAATCGCCTCGCGCAGCGCTTCCCAGTCCAGGTGCAGCGGCTCGTTGCTGATCGCATCCAGATCTTTCTTGTAGGTGTCGATCGGCAGAATGCCCTGCGCATAGGTGGTTTCGTTAAACCACGGGCAGGCGCCTTGCTCCTGTGCCAGCTCGTTGGAGGCCTTCAGCAGGTAGTACTGAATGGCTTCAAAGGTTTTGTGCGTCAGGTTGTTGGCGCTGCCGTCGGAATAGCGCACGCCGTGCTTCGCCAGATAGTACGCGAAGTTGATCACGCCGATACCCAGCGTACGACGGCCCATCGCGCCGCGTTTGGCGGCCGGGATTGGGTAATCCTGATAGTCCAGCAGCGCATCCAGCGCGCGCACTGCCAGCGTGGCCAGCTCCTGCAGATCGTCCAGGCTTTCAATGGCGCCAAGGTTGAACGCCGACAGCGTACAGAGCGCGATTTCGCCGTTCTCGTCGTTGACGTCCATCAGCGGTTTGGTCGGCAGCGCAATCTCCAGGCAGAGGTTGGACTGGCGCACGGGCGCGATAGCCGGATCGAACGGGCTGTGGGTGTTGCAGTGGTCAACGTTCTGAATATAGATACGGCCGGTTGAGGCGCGTTCCTGCATCATCAGTGAGAACAGGTCTACCGCTTTTACGCGCTGCTTGCGGATGCTGTCGTCCTTCTCGTATTTGGTATACAGGCGCTCAAACTCTTCCTGATCGGCAAAGAAAGCGTCATACAGGCCAGGCACGTCGGACGGGCTGAACAGGGTGATTTCTTCGCCCTTCAGCAGACGGGTGTACATCAGTTTGTTGATCTGTACGCCGTAGTCCATGTGACGCACGCGGTTGCCTTCCACGCCACGGTTGTTTTTCAGCACCAGCAGGCTTTCTACTTCCAGATGCCACATTGGGTAGAACAGCGTCGCTGCACCGCCGCGCACGCCGCCCTGCGAGCAGGATTTCACCGCCGTCTGGAAATGCTTGTAGAAAGGAATACAGCCGGTGTGGAAGGCTTCGCCGCCACGGATCGGGCTGCCCAGCGCGCGGATGCGGCCAGCGTTGATGCCGATACCGGCGCGCTGGGAAACATATTTCACGATGGCGCTGGAGGTGGCGTTAATCGAATCCAGGCTGTCGCCGCACTCGATCAGCACGCAGGAGCTGAACTGGCGGGTTGGGGTGCGCACGCCGGACATAATCGGCGTCGGCAGGGAAATCTTAAAGGTAGAAATCGCGTCGTAGAAACGTTTTACGTAATCCAGACGTGTCTCACGTGGATAGCCGGAGAACAGGCAGGCCGCCACCAGAATATAGAGGAACTGCGCGCTTTCGTAGATATCGCCGCTCACGCGGTTCTGCACCAGATATTTGCCTTCCAGCTGCTTAACGGCGGCATAGGAGAAGTTCATATCGCGCCAGTGGTCGATAAAGCCGTCCATCTGCTCGAACTCTTCCACGCTGTAGTCTTCCAGCAGGTGGCGATCGTATTTACCCAGATCGACCATGCGCTTCACCTGATCGTAAAGTTTCGGCGGCTCAAACTGGCCGTAGGCTTTTTTACGCAGGTGGAAGATAGCCAGGCGCGCGGCCATGTACTGATAGTCCGGCGCATCGCGGGAGATCAGGTCGGCAGCAGACTTGATGATCGTCTCGTGGATGTCGGAGGTCTTGATGCCTTCGTAAAACTGGATATGGGAACGCAGTTCAACCTGAGAGACGGAAACGTTTTGCAGACCTTCTGCAGCCCAGTCAAGCACGCGGTGGATTTTATCCAGATTGATGCGTTCGGTGCGGCCATCGCGTTTAGTGACAAGCAGGCTCTGATTCATGTGGCGTTTTTATCCTGTCCGTGAGATCGAAAATATCCCCCGTTTATACACAGACTGCTCACGTGTGAGTAACTCTGTGGATAAACACTATATATAGGGGGTGGATGAAGTATTGATAACAATATGGTGGTTATTTTAGTAATTTCTGCGATCTTAACAAGCCTTGACGCAGCGGCAATTTTACTGATCGCGGGCTGGCCGTTTTCCTAAGTCCGCGTTTCTCAAGGCCCTGGGTCCATGTCAACAGGGCGAGAAATTTTTTCTTATTTTTCCTGAATGCGGGATCTTTGCGCACCCTTGATCCGCCGCCTTTTTTTTTGGCCAAAAAGTATACTTCAGATGCTGAAAATATCCTGACGAATGGCGAAAAAAGCGACGCAGGCACGAAATAAAATTTACGCCGAAGCTAATAAGAAATTCCTGCAAAGGCAGAAGGACAAAAAGTGCGGTGCGAGAAGGGAAGTGCAGCCAAAGCGGAGGCAGGAAAAAATTTCCCTTAAGAAACAGCGTCCTTAAGGGAAGAGGCGTTATTCCGCAGGGCGGTGCGTATGCACCATATAGTTAACGTCGACGCCCGGCGCCAGCTTGAACTTGTTGGTCAGCGGATTGTAATGCAGGCCAATCATATGACGCTCGCGCAGCGAGGTTTCATCAACCCAGTTCAACAGCTCGCCGGGGCGGATAAACTTTTTAATATCGTGCGTACCGCGCGGCACCATGCGCAGCACATACTCCGCACCGATCACCGCCATCAGCCAGGATTTGCTGTTGCGGTTAAGGGTGGAAAAGAACACTTCGCCGCCGGGCTTAACCAGCTTCGCGCAGGCGTGCACCACCGAGCGCGGATCCGGCACGTGCTCCAGCATCTCCATACAGGTCACCACGTCGTACTGACCGGCGAACTGCTCCGCATGCTCTTCAACGGTTTGCTGTACGTAGTCGACCTTCACGCCGCTTTCCAGCGCATGGAGACGGGCGATCTCCAGCGGTTCCGCGCCCATATCCAGGCCGGTCACTTCGGCGCCTTCACGCGCCATGCTTTCCGCCAGGATGCCGCCGCCGCAGCCGACGTCCAGCACCTTTTTGCCAAACAGGCCGTCGCTGTGCTGAGCGATATAACCCAGGCGCAGCGGGTTAATGCGGTGCAGCGGTTTAAACTCGCCTTCCAGATCCCACCAGCGCGACGCGACCGCCTCGAACTTGGCAATTTCCTGATGATCCACGTTAGCCGTGGCGCTGTTTTGCTCTGCCTTCATTGTTTCTTACTCCCTGGAAGTTTGGCTTCAGTATACATCTTTCCGCAGGCGAACGGCCGACAGGATAAAAGCGCGCGATTAAAGCGGGCGGAACGACGCTTTCCGTTCACCATAGTGCCTAAAGGTGATATACTTTCGCACCTTTAAATCCGGGTATAATTTAGAAGGAAAGCGCCTCCATGAGTGACCTGGCCAGAGAAATCACACCGGTCAATATCGAAGAAGAGCTAAAGAACTCTTACCTTGATTATGCCATGTCGGTCATCGTTGGCCGTGCATTGCCAGACGTCCGCGATGGCCTGAAGCCAGTACACCGTCGCGTGCTCTATGCCATGAACGTGCTGGGCAATGACTGGAACAAACCTTATAAAAAGTCAGCCCGTGTTGTCGGCGACGTTATTGGTAAATATCACCCGCATGGCGATACCGCCGTGTATGACACTATCGTGCGTATGGCGCAGCCTTTCTCGCTGCGCTACATGCTGGTAGACGGCCAGGGCAACTTCGGTTCCGTTGACGGCGACTCCGCTGCGGCAATGCGTTATACCGAAGTGCGCATGTCTAAAATCGCTCACGAGCTGCTGGCGGATCTGGAAAAAGAAACCGTCGACTACGTGCCGAACTATGACGGCACCGAGCAGATCCCGGAAGTCATGCCGACCAAGATCCCGAACCTGCTGGTTAACGGTTCTTCGGGCATCGCCGTGGGCATGGCGACCAACATTCCGCCGCACAACCTGACGGAAGTGATCAACGGCTGTCTGGCCTATATCGAAGATGAGAACATCAGCATTGAAGGGCTGATGGAACACATTCCGGGGCCGGACTTCCCGACCGCCGCCATCATCAACGGCCGTCGCGGCATTGAAGAAGCCTATCGTACCGGGCGCGGCAAAATCTATATCCGCGCGCGTGGCGAAGTGGAAGTGGACGCTAAAACCGGCCGCGAAACCATCATCATCCACGAAATTCCCTATCAGGTGAACAAAGCGCGCCTGATCGAGAAAATGGCGGAGCTGGTGAAAGAGAAACGTCTGGAAGGGATCAGCGCGCTGCGCGATGAGTCCGATAAAGACGGGATGCGCATCGTGGTGGAAGTGAAGCGCGATGCGGTAGGCGAAGTGGTGCTGAACAACCTCTACTCGCTGACCCAGCTGCAAACCTCTTTCGGCATCAACATGGTGGCGCTGCATCAGGGCCAGCCGAAGATCATGCCGCTGAAGGATATTCTGGAAGCCTTTGTTCGCCACCGCCGTGAAGTGGTGACGCGCCGGACTATCTTTGAACTGCGCAAGGCTCGCGATCGCGCGCATATCCTTGAAGCGCTGGCGATCGCGCTGGCCAACATCGATCCTATTATCGAGCTAATCCGCCACGCGCCAACGCCAGCGGAAGCGAAAGCGGGTCTGGTGGCGCGTCCGTGGGAGCTGGGCAACGTTTCCGCCATGCTGGAACGCGCGGGCGACAACGCGGCGCGTCCGGAGTGGCTGGAAGAAGAGTACGGCATTCGCGACGGCCAGTATTACCTGACCGAACAGCAGGCCCAGGCGATCCTGGATCTGCGTCTGCAGAAGCTGACCGGCCTGGAGCACGAAAAGCTGCTGGACGAGTACAAAGAGCTGCTGGAGCAAATTGCCGAGCTGATCCGCATTCTGGAAAGCGCAGAGCGCCTGATGGAAGTGATCCGCGAAGAGCTGGAGCTGGTGCGTGACCAGTTTGGCGACAAACGCCGCACGGAAATCACCGCCAACAGCGCCGATATTAATATTGAAGATCTGATCAACCAGGAAGATGTGGTCGTGACCCTGTCGCATCAGGGCTACGTGAAATATCAGCCGCTGACGGATTACGAAGCGCAGCGTCGCGGCGGCAAAGGCAAGTCGGCAGCACGCATCAAGGAAGAAGACTTTATCGACCGCCTGCTGGTGGCCAACACCCACGATACGATCCTCTGCTTCTCCAGCCGTGGTCGTCTCTACTGGATGAAGGTCTATCAGCTGCCGGAAGCGAGCCGTGGCGCGCGTGGACGTCCTATCGTCAACCTGCTGCCGCTGGAAGCGAACGAGCGCATCACCGCAATTCTGCCGGTGCGTGAATACGCGGAAGGCTGGAACATCTTTATGGCGACCGCCAGCGGCACCGTGAAGAAAACCGCGCTGACCGAGTTCAGCCGTCCACGCAGCGCCGGCATTATCGCCGTCAACCTGCGCGAAGACGATGAGCTGATTGGCGTGGCGCTGACCAACGGCAACGATGAAGCGATGCTCTTCTCTGCGGCGGGTAAAGTGGTGCGCTTCGCCGAGAACGCGGTGCGCGCGATGGGCCGTACCGCATCGGGCGTGCGCGGCATTAAGCTGGCGGAAGGCGATCGTGTGGTCTCGCTGATCGTGCCGCGTGATGACGGCGCTATCCTGACGGTGACGCAGAACGGCTACGGTAAGCGTACCGCCAACAGCGAGTACCCGACCAAGTCTCGTGCGACCCAGGGCGTTATCTCGATCAAGGTCACCGAGCGCAACGGGCCGGTTATCGGCGCGGTGCAGGTGGTCGACAGCGATCAGATCATGATGATCACCGATGCCGGTACGCTGGTGCGTACCCGCGTGTCTGAGGTCAGCGTGGTTGGCCGTAACACCCAGGGCGTTATTCTGATCCGTACTGCGGAAGATGAAAACGTGGTGGGCCTACAGCGCGTGGCCGAGCCGGTTGCCGAAGAAGAGCTGGATGCTATCGACGGCAGCGTGGCCGAAGGCGACGAGGACATCGCGCCGGAAGTGATGGAAGACGACGCGCCGGAAGGCGACGAAGAAGAGTAATTTCTTCCGCTTAAGGTGCCAGAGGCCGGTTCAGTGAACCGGCCTTTTTTTATGCGCCGAAGAAAATGCGGAAGACGCTACGCAGGATTGGCGTCCGAAACGGACAGCGGCGAAGAGGATTGCTATACACGCAGGGCGAACTACGGAGGGTTGCCATGCAAATCAAAGCCGAACGTTATTTTTCTCCGCTGACGGGCAGGGGAGAATGTTATCTGGTCAGCGTAATTAAGCGGGACGGAAGAAACCGGGAATACATTGTTGAGATCAATCCATTACACAGGGCAATGTACTTTCTTTTTACTGGAAACTGGCCGCATGATTATGTTGAAAATTTCGCCTGGATAGTAAGCTTTTATCCGCATGATGCGCTATTGTTGCCAGGCAAAGAGGGACGTTTTAAGCCTGACGGCGGCATGAACTTTACGCGTAGCGAGCTGGAGAAGTTTATGGTGCAGGGAATTGGGGCCGCCATAGAGGATTTTTCGCAACGGCATCGGCCGATGATGCTGGTAGCGGTGGCGATCCGGAAAAAGCTGGGCAGGTTGTATCATCGTCTTCTTATCCGGCACGCAGAGGCGGCCGGTTATCTTTATCATCAGACATATGTGCAGGAGGCTATTTATGTTATCGAGAAAAAATCAAAAAGCGCAAAGCCAGAGCGCGCGCCGACCTTCCAGAGAGGAGATTATTGCGCTATCGCTGGGTTGTATGAATGAATCTGCCGAGAAACTGGCCGCGCTGGCGCAAAAAAGCGACGTTTTTGCGGCCTGTCGCCGTTCCGCTGACGGTTATCCAGAAAAGTCTTAAGTAAGCGCGGCGTTTTACGCAGAAAACAGCGCGTTGAGCGTACGGGTAACTGGCTTTTTAACGGCTCTGGCGGTACTGTAGCGGGATCGTATTTGTCATCCCGACCAGCCGCCACTGTAGGTTCCGTTTGAAATATTTAGTCTCGTTCAGAACAACGTTAAGGATCTCTCGCTATCTGTTCCGGGCGCTGGCGCTGATGCTCTGGACGCTCGGTGCGCTGCTCACCACCTTTTATATTATTAACGTGCTGCACGAGAAAGAGGCGCAGGTACGGCAGGAGTTCAACGCCAGCTTTGAGCAGGCGCAGTGGTATATTCGCCATTCTACAGACGTTACGCGAGAACTGAAATATATCGCCGAGAACCGGCTGAACGCGTCCGCCAATGGCCTTGACGTGCTCAACGGCGTTTTTCCCGGCAAAACGGCGCTGCCACAGTTCTATCCGCTCTATTCCGACTCTGACTGTAGCGCCATGAGCGATGTCTGGCGCAATTCGCTGGAGTCGCTGAGCTATTTCCTGCACTACTGGAAAGCCAATTTCGCTTCCGCCTATGAGCTGAACAGGGTGTTCTTTATTGGCGGTGAAAGCCTGTGCCTGGCAGACTTTGGCGTCGGCAACGCCTCCGCCGACCGCGAGCGCGCGCTGAAAGCGCTGCACGAACGCATCCTGAAATACCGCAGCGGCAATGATGAAGAGCGCAAAAACAGCTTCTTCTGGATCGCGCCGGCCAGCCAGCCCGGTACGGGCTACTACTATATGGTGACGCCGGTGTATGTCGCCAGCAAAATGGCGGCGCTGCTGGGCATTGAGCAAACCATCCGCCTGGATGATTTTGTGGTGCCGGGCAGCTTCCCGGTCAACGCTATGCTGTTGGATGCAGACAATCAGCGCGTGCTGACCTCTTCCCGGCCCGGCAGCCGGGTATCGCTGGACGATCTGCCCGACGACAGTACCTGGTTCGGCTATATCAACGGCTACAAACAGCTGGTGCTGAAAAAAACGCTGACGCCGTCTTCGCTGACCATGGTCTATTCGGTGCAGACCAACGAGATGGTCGAAAAGCTGAAAATGCTGATCATCAATGCCATCCTGCTGAACGTCATCAGCGCCATTATTCTGTTTACGCTGGCCTGGCTGTTTGAGCGGCGCATGTTTTTGCCCGCCGAAGATAATGCCCATCGCCTGGAAGAGCACGAGCAGTTTAACCGTAAAATCGTCGCCTCTGCTCCGGTCGGCATTTGCATCCTGCGCACCAGCGACGGCACCAATATCCTCAGCAACGAGCTGGCGCATAACTACCTCAGTATGCTGACGCAGGAAGACAGGCAGCGCCTGACCGAAATTATTTGCGGCCAGCAGGTTAACTTTGTCGACGTGCTGACCGGTAGCAATACCAATTTGCAAATCAGCTTTGTGCATTCGCGCTATCGCAACGAAAACGTGGCGATTTGCGTGCTGGTGGACGTCAGCGCACGCGTGAAAATGGAAGAGTCGCTACAGGAAATGGCGCAGGCTGCCGAGCAGGCCAGCCAGTCGAAATCCATGTTTCTGGCCACGGTCAGCCACGAGCTGCGCACGCCGCTGTACGGCATTATCGGCAACCTGGATCTGCTGCAAACCCGCGCGCTGCCTAAAGGCGTAGAGTCGCTGGTCACGGCGATGAATAACTCCTCCAGCCTGCTGCTGAAAATCATCAGCGATATTCTCGACTTCTCTAAAATTGAGTCCGAGCAGCTGCGTATTGAACCACGGGAATTCGCGCCGCGCGAGGTGATCACCCATATCGCCTCTAACTATCTGGCGATGGTGGTGAAAAAACGCCTGACGCTCTGGTGCTTTATCGACAGCGACGTGCCGGTCACGCTGGACGGCGATCCGATCCGCCTTCAGCAGGTCATCTCTAACCTGTTGAACAACGCAATTAAGTTTACCCACACCGGCGGCATTATTTTGCAGGCCTACGTTAAAGACGGCTATCTGGCTTTCCGCGTGCGTGATACCGGCGTGGGCATACCGGCCAAAGAGATCACCCGCCTGTTCGATCCGTTCTTTCAGGTCGGCACCGGCGTGCAGCGTAATTTCCAGGGCACCGGCCTGGGGCTGGCTATCTGTGAAAAGCTGATCAATATGATGGACGGTGATATTGAGGTCGATTCCGAACCGGGAATGGGCAGCCAGTTTATCGTGCGCATTCCGCTTTATAACAGCAAGGTGAAAACCCCGCAGCGGCACGAAGGCCTGGAAGGCAAAACCTGCTGGCTGGAACTGCGTAACGAGGCGCTGGCCGCTTTCCTGGAAAAATTGCTCGACGGGCACGGCCTGAAGGTGCAGCGCCTGCATGAGCTAAGCCGCTGCGAGCCGGATGACGTGATCGTGACCGATTACGACTTCCAGAGTCAGCAGGTACACCGGGCGACTATCCGCTTTGACGGCAGCCATAACGATGGCCCGCAGGAGCTGTCGCCGGGGCGTTGGGTTTACGGCACCACCACGCCGCACGAGCTGCCCGCGCTGTTGGGACGCATCTATCGTGTTGAAGTAGAGATGCCGGACGCTTCGTCAGAGCTGCCGGAAACGGACGAGAAAAGCGTCACCAACGAAGATATTCTTATCCTGGTGGTGGACGATCATCCTATCAACCGCATGCTGCTGTCCGATCAGCTTGGCTCGCTGGGCTATCGGGTGAAAACGGCGCAGGATGGCGTGGATGCGCTCAACGTGCTGAGCCGCAACGAGATTGATATCGTCCTGACCGACGTCAACATGCCGAATATGGACGGTTACCGTCTGACGCAGCGCCTGCGGCAGCTGGGCCTGACCTTCCCGGTGGTCGGCGTCACCGCCAACGCGCTGGCGGAAGAAAAACAGCGCTGTATGGAAGCGGGTATGGATAACTGTCTGTCGAAGCCGGTTACGCTGGACACGCTACAGCAGACGCTGGCGTTTTACGCGGATCGGGTCAGGAAAAGCCGGGAAGGGTAACGCGGACGATAAAAAAAGCCTGGCGGGAGCCAGGCTCAGGATAAGCCCTGGGGGTTTAGTCTTTATCCACCGGCATGGTGCTGACGGATGAAAGATAGTTCAGCAGCGCGATATCGTTATCCACGCCCAGCTTCATCATCGCCGACTTCTTCTGGCTACTGATGGTTTTGATGCTGCGGTTCAGCTTCTTGGCGATTTCGGTTACCAGGAAACCTTCCGCAAACAGGCGCAGCACTTCGCTCTCTTTAGGGGACAGGCGCTTGTCGCCATAGCCGCCCGCGCTGATTTTCTCCAGCAGTTTAGCCACGCTTTCCGGCGTATACTTCTTGCCTTTTTGCAGTGCGGCCAGCGCTTTAGGCAGGTCGGTTGGCGCGCCCTGTTTCAGCACGATCCCTTCAATGTCCAGGTCCAGCACGGCGCTGAGGATGGCCGGGTTGTTGTTCATGGTCAGAACGATGATCGACAGGTCCGGATAGTGACGCTTGATATACTTAATCAGCGTAATACCGTCGCCATATTTTTCACCAGGCATCGACAGATCGGTGATCAGGACGTTGGCGTCAAGCTTGGAAAGGCTGTTGATTAATGCTGTGGAATCTTCGAACTCACCGACAACATTGACCCATTCAATCTGTTCAAGTGACTTGCGAATGCCGAACAGAACAATAGGATGGTCATCGGCAATAATTACGTTCAGGTTGTTCATATTATTGGTTACCTTGCTGCAGCAGTTCGTTGACGTAGCGGTCAATTTCACTGGTGGTATTTTTAATGTTTGAATTGTCACACTCGGTTATGTGCTGTTCTAACGTTTCACAAAGCTGCTTGCCCGGTGTCAAATTAAGCATGGCAAACACACCCTTCAGGCGATGCGCAGTCTGAGCAAGCGAACTCAAGTCCCTTTCTGCTGCCTCATTATACAATCTCTTTACATCATCTGGTACTGTCTCAACAAACAGCTGGAAATAGCCTGGCGCGAACAGCTGCGCAGGCGTCTCCTCTTCTTCGGTCTCATCCAGGGCCAGCTGAAGCTCAATAAGCTGCAGTAACGCATCCTGCATAGCGCTGCTGATATTGAAATTCACCCTGAAGCGATCGCGGGAAAGCGCGGTGTAGCCCGCTTCATCATCCGTCAGCAGCAGCGACCAGGCCGTCAGGCTGGCCGGGTCGTCCGTGACCAGCACATCGTGATCCTGTCCGGAAAAGCGCTCGTCCGGCGTAATACAGCTGGCGCCCCAGTTTTCTAACTGGTGCACCACAATTTTTCTGACCTCATCCACGTTGATATCAATTAACGCGGTCAGACCTTCCAGCAGCTTCTCTTCCTGAGCCTGCTGGTGTTCCTGCGGCGCATGAACCTGGATGCTGTAACGGGTGCCGATATCGGGACGCGCGACAATTTCAAGATGCCCGCCAAGCTGTTTGCACAGCTGCTTACAAAGGAAAAACGCCAGCCCCGAAGCCTGACCAAAACGGTCAAAGCTGGTTTCGCCGAGGAAAGGAAAATCGGTGTTGCCCATCTCGTCCACCGTCAGTCCGGCGCCGGTATCCACCATTTCAATCGCCAGCCTGTCCGGCCGATCGGCAGGATGGCTGACCTCAATAGAGATGCGGCCCCAGCTGGTGCTGGTAATGGAATAGTGCAGCAGAGTGGTCAGGATTTTGTAAATAGCGCGCCGATCGCCAAAACGGTTCTCGTCGCTGTTCAGACGGTTGCTGACCACCAGCTTCAGCCCCTTACGCCGCAGCGAGGGCAGGGCCTCGGTCACCAGCTCATCAAGCACGCTTTGCAGGTTAAAGGCTTCGGCGTCCGGCGCCCAGTCGTGCGTTTCCAGACGATTTAACAGCACGATATCATCCACCAGCCGACGCAGCGCCTGCGCTTCCTGCAGCGCGTCTTCCAGCTGCTCGCCAGGCTGCGCGGATTCGATAGCCTGCAAATGGCCGATCACATCGCCCAGCGGCCGGTTCAGCGCGTGTCCCAGATTCTGCAACAGCTGCTGACGCGTCTGGTGGCTTTTATCCAGCACCTGCTGCGCTTTTTGCAGCTTTTTATTCACCAACAGCTCGCGATCCTGATCGCGCATCATAAACAGCTGGGTGCTGGCCGCCAGCATACTGCGCGCATGGCGGATCTCATAAACTTCGTTGTTGACGGTAGCCTGCAACACGCCCTGATGCTGATCGGACATATTGATGATCTTTTGCAGATTGAGATGCGGCAGCAGGTGCTCGGCGATTTTGTTGCTGATAATCGTGCGGTTGCTGGCAAAGTCATACACCAGCAGGCCAACCGGCAGGCTGGCCACAATCTCTTCGTTGAGGATGCGCAGCGACTCCAGTTCGGCGCTCTGGTTTTCGCTTGGGCGCAGCGACTGCTGGCGCAGCAGCAGCAGACCGGCCAGCGAAAGCAGCAGCAGCACAAAATTCGCCAGCAGCGGCCACATCAGGTTACGCAGCGTGTCGGCGATCAGGCCGAGGATCGGCACGCGATAAACCAGCTGCAACGGCGTGCTGGTCAGCGAGGCGGCGATTTCTACATTGGGATTCAGCAGCGTGACTTTAGTGCTGTGCGTACTGTCTTCATTCACGCTGGCGCTGCTGCCGGTACCGGCCATATCCTGCTTCAGCTGGAAATTTTCCAGCGGCATATTCAGTGGGATCAGATCGTTAATCGGCAAATCGAAGGCGACCACGGTGGCCAGGTGGCCCGGCTGGTTAAAGGTGGTGCGCACGGTAAAATAGTGGTCATTCTGCCAGGTAAAGCGGCGCAGCGGCGAGAAGCTTTCCCGCTCGTCCAGCGCGTTGGCCTGCTGGAGCATCTCCGCGCGGCGCGCATCGACAATAGTGCTGATGGCGCTCTCTTTATAACGCGTCGCCATATCTTTTAACGGCAGCGTCGAAATTAAAATCAGGCTGTTATCCTGCCCGTTGAGAAAATACATTGACCAGGTGCTGTTTTCGGCGCCCCATAGCGTATCCAGATAGTTAGACATACGCAGCGTCATATCCAGCGTGCTGCTGTCGTGCGAGCCAAAAATCAGCGCTTCGGTTTTACGGCGGGTTTTCTCAAGATAATAGACATCGGGACGCAGGCGGGTTTCCTGCAGGCTGTTCGGCGGCGAGCCTGCGGCATTGGCCGCAAGATTTTCATAAATCTGCCAGGTAGCGAACCGGTAGGTGTCGATACGCTTCTGCATAACGTGAGCGATATCCGCCATCGCATAGCGTTTATCGGTCAGCCAGGCGTTAACGGCGTTGTGGATCATAAATCCGGATGCCAACAGCAGTACCAGGATAAACATCACGAAAAACCGGGTGACGTTACCGGAAGTCAGTGGAAATTTGTAGGGCATCATAGCCGTGGAACCCCAGTTAACGAGCCATCAGTCAGGCACAGGTAAAGGCAAGCCGCGAACAAAAGGCCGGATGAGACAACGGAAGACGGGCAGTGGCTGCCTGGCGATTCATGGGAACACACGGATCTGTTGTGCGGCCACGCGCGCGTAAACAAAGAAATCGCGTGGGGTGCTGCCAGCGCGCAGGCGCTTGCGGGTCTGGCATCCTGAATCGTCATAGGTTCCGTTAAAAGCTTGTCGCGGTAAACACTACTTTTTATCACATTTCGCTAAATTAAAGAAGAACGCGCCACGGGCAAGGCGCATATTATATCGCGACAAAACCATAGCGACGCGGGCGTTTGTGTTAAATAACCTGAAAAAAAGCCCCTGTTAATCAAATATTGAGGCTAAAGGTGATTTTACAGATAACTCCTGGTGGATAGCGTGCGATCTTCGCTTAACTCAAATCATTGGCTAAAGGTAAAAAAAACGTTTTGACGCGCTTTAGCTCCGCTTTACGCTCTTGCTGTTTTTTTGTACTGCCCCTGCCGTTTGCCTTTGCCGATTTCTGCACGCTGATATGAAAATTTGCGCGCGGTCAAAAAAAACGAGCCGCAGCAGCAGCAGAAAATTTTCTGGAAACTGTTACAGTTTTTACACTTCCTTAAAAAAATTCCTTAAGTTAAATCAATTTATTAATGCGTTATTTCATCAATTTTACTTGATAGTTGACAGTTTCCAGAATTGTAAACTAAGTCAAATTATAAATTATGTTTATCCTGTCGATAAATATTAATCAAGGCGAGTGGCGGGGTTTTTCATACTATCAGAAAGATAAAAGTTAAAAAAAATAGCGTATCAGCGCCTCTTTTTAGATTGTTTTTAACATTTCTACGCCGTCCGGAAATGTCGTTGCACCAGGTAAAGCCGCCTGCCCTCGGGTAAGGCGATCTATTACTTTGCGCGTAAAGCTGAAGGTTTTCTTCATGTTTACGTGCGAAACATCCAATGTCTGGTGTACACGAGGTTACTATGGCTCAGCTTACTGATGGCAGCGTGGAAATACTTTCGCGCGACGATGGCAGCATTCTTTCTCAGGTCGCAGCAGGGAATTCCAACAATACCATCCTCCTGAATCAACCCAGCGTAGTCCGCATTCATGGAACCCGCGCCATGGTGACCGAGTTCGAACGCCAGGGTAACGATCTCATCGTCCACATGCGTGACGGCAGCGTTAAACGCTATCAGCAATTCTTCCTGGATGACGTTGACGGCGATCACAGCGAGCTGGTTTTTGATGACGGCGTCAATCCGCCTGAGCACGCACTTTTCCCGGTCACCAACGAATTCGCCGATGCGCAGGCGGTGGTAGCGATTACGCCACAGTATGAGTCGCTTGGCTCGCTGGAACCGCTGCTGCTGGCTGATACCGGTGCTACCACCGGCGTTATCACCGCCGCAGGTATTGGCGCGCTTGGTCTTGGCGCAGCAGGCGTCGCCGCACTGGCGGGCGGCGGCGGTGGCGGTGGCGGCGGTGATGATGCAGTGACAGTAGCGCCATCCCTTACCGTCAATCCGTTAACCGGCGATAATACCCTGTCGACGGCGGAAAAAAATTCTGACCAGACGCTGAACGGCACCACCAGCGGCACGGAAGCGGGCAACACCGTTACCGTCGTGCTCAACGGCGTGACCTATACCACCACGGTCGGGGCAGACGGCAGCTGGAGCATCACCTTACCGGCCGCCGCGCTGGCTACGTTGCCGGAAGGCAGCAATACGCTGACCATCAGCGTGACCAACAATGCAGGCGCCACGGCGACCACCGCTGAAATCTTTACGGTAGAGGCCGGTGCGGTCACGCCGACCACGCCTTCCATCGCTATCGCCGCTTTTGCAGGTGACGACGTGCTGGATAACGGCGAGCAGCAGCAGGCGCAGATCATCAGCGGCACTACCACCAACGTGCAGCAGGGCCAGACCGTTACCGTTACCCTGAACGGCCAAACCTACACCACCACCGTTGACGGCAGCGGCGCGTGGAGCGTGGCCGTTCCGGCTGCGGCCGTGCAGGCGCTGGCGGCGGGCACCACGACCATTACCGCCACCGTTACCGATGCGGCGGGCGCGGCGGCAACCACCACGCACGATTTCACCGTTAACGCCCCGGCGACCGTACCGGCCATCACCATCGCTGCCTTTGCGGGCGACGACGTGCTGGATAACGGCGAGCAGCAGCAGGCGCAGACCATCAGCGGCACCACCACCAACGTGCAGCCGGGCCAGACCGTTACCGTTACCCTGAACGGGCAAACCTACACCGCCACCGTTGACGGCAGCGGCGCGTGGAGCGTGGCCGTTCCGGCTGCGGCCGTGCAGGCGCTGGCGGCGGGCACCGCGACCATTACCGCCACCGTTACCGATGCGGCGGGCGCGGCGGCAACCACCACGCACGATTTCACCGTTAGCGCCCCGGCTACCGCTCCGGCCATCACCATCGCCGCCTTTGCGGGCGATGACGTGCTGGACAACGGCGAGCAGCAGCAGGCGCAGATCATCAGCGGCACCACCACCAACGTGCAGCAGGGCCAGACCGTTACCGTTACCCTGAACGGCCAAACCTACACCGCCACCGTTGACGGCAGCGGCGCGTGGAGCGTGACCGTTCCGGCTGGCGCCTTACAGGCGCTGGCGGCGGGCACCACGACCATTACCGCCACCGTTACCGATGCGGCGGGCGCGGCGGCAACCACCACGCACGATTTCACCGTACCAGCCTTTGGCATCGGCAGCATTAGCGTTAATGCGCCGGGCGGCGACGGCTATCTCAGTATTACCGAAGCGCAGTCCGATCTCACCGTTTCCGGCTCTTCAGCCGATCTTCCTGCCGGCACGGTTATCCGGGTATCGCTGGGCGGGCGCGAATATACTGCCACCGTGGCGGCAGACGGCAGCTGGAGCGCCACCATCCCCGCCGCCGATCTGCAACAGCTGTCGCAGGGTCAGAATCTCATTATCGCGTCAGCCACCCTGGCGGACGGCACCGTCGTACAAAATGGCTCTGCCGCTTCGCTTAACGTTATTACCACCGAACCGAACGCCGGGCTTAATGTGCCCTTCGGCGACAGCGTTATCAGCGGCAGTGAAGCGGGCGCCGATCAGACGCTGACCGGCAATACCGGCGTGGCGGGCGCAGGCCAGTCGGTCACAGCGACAATAGGCGGCACGGACTATACCGGCACGGTCAACAACGACGGTAGCTGGAGCGTGACGCTGCCGGCCGGCTCGCTGCAAAACCTGCCGCAGGGCAGCAACGATATCACCGTAGTGATTACCGATCCGGCAGGCAACAGCAGTACCTCGACCACGCCGGTAAACGTAGCGACCGCCGCGCCAGCTCTTACCGTTACGCCACCGGATGCGACGCTGAACCAGGACGATGTGACCCAGCCGCTGATCCTGAGCGGCGTCAGCGCTGACAGTCAGAGCGTCACCGTCACGCTGAACGGCGTGACCTATAACACCACCGTTAACCCGGACGGCAGCTGGAACGTGAATATTCCGGCTTCCGATCTGCAACAGCTTGCCGATGGTGATTACACGCTGGGCGTGGTCGCTACCGACGGTTACGGCAACAGCACCACGCAAAATATTCCGCTGGCCGTGGACGCCACGCCGCCGACGGCGACGGTTAATCCGCTGGGCGGTGACGGCTATGTGAATGCGGGCGAAGTTGGTCAGCCGCTGGTTATTACCGGCACCACCCAGCCGGGCAGCACGGTGCTGGTGCGTTTTGACAGCGTTGACGTGCCCGCCACTGTCGACCCGGTTACCGGCGCCTGGACGGCGACGTTAAGCCCGGACAGCCAGGCCGCCATTGCTGACGGCACCTACGTCGTCACCGTCGTTACCACCGATGCGGCCGGTAACGCCAGCGAGACCTATACCACTGTAACCTATGCAACCACCACGCCGATCGTGACGGTTAATGAACTCACCGCCGACGGCTCGCTGAACAGCGCAGAAGTTACGGTCGATCAGGTGCTGACCGGCACGGCTACCAACGTCGCCCCAGGCAGCCCCGTAACCCTGCAGCTGGCGGACGGCACAATCTTTACCGGCAGCATTGAGCCGGGCGGCAACTGGAATATCACGCTGCCTGCGGCCACGCTAACGGCGTTGGCGAACGGCACGCAAAACTATACCGTTAGCGTCAGCGACGCGGCGGGCAATACCGGCAACGCCACCGGCAGTTTTGCGGTGGCCGTCGATAACACCGTGGCCGCGCTGGCTATTGCGCCGGTCAGCGGCGATAACGCTATTAATGCGACAGAAGCGCAGGCGGATCTGGTTATCAGCGGCAGCAGCACTGGCCTTGCCGCCGCCACGCCGTTGACAGTTACCTTTAACGGCGTGGATTACGCCTCTACGGTTAATCCGGACGGCAGCTGGACGGTAACCGTGCCTGCTGCCGCGTTGACCGGCATTGCCAACGGCAGCTATGCCGTTACCGTGACGGGTACGGACGCCAACAGCAATCCGATCGCCGGCACCAGCGACGTGAACGTGCGTACGTCGTTCCCGACAGAAATTATCCTTAACTCGCCGTTTGGCGACGGCGTACTGAACGCGGCTGAAAGCACGGCGGCGCAAACGCTGACGGGCAATACCGGCGTCAACTTCCCGGATCAGGCGGTAACGGTAACCGTTGACGGCGTAAGTTATCCCGCTACCGTCGATACCCTTACCGGCAGCTGGAGCGTGGCGCTGCTGCCGCCGGCGTTGGCCTCGCTACAGGACGGCACCGCAGATATTGTCGTTACCGTTACGGATTCGCTGGGCAATACGGCCAGCTCAACCACGCCGATCGTGGTCGATACCGCCGCGCCAGCGTTGGACGTCGCCATTCCGGGCGATAACGGCGTGATTAACGCGCAGGCGCAGAACCAGCCGCTGACCGTGAGCGGCACGGCGGAAGCGGGCAGCACGCTCAGCATAGTGCTGGCGGGCGTCACTTATTTGACCGGCGCGGATGCGGACGGCAACTGGAGCCTGGCGATTTCGCCTTCCGCGCTACAGTCGCTGCCGGACGGTAAATATGATATTACCGTGACCGCTACGGACGCGGGTGGTAACCAGACCACCTCATTGACGCCGGTAACCCTGGATACCGCGACGCCTGCGTTGACCATTGCACCGGTTTCCGGCGACGGCTATCTGAACGCGGCGGAACACGACGCCGCGCTCAGCGTAGCGGGCACGGCCGATGCGGGATCGGCGATTGTCGTTACGCTTAATAACGTTACCTATAACGCCGTGTCCGACGCCAACGGCAACTGGAGCGTCAGCGTGCCTGCTGGCGACGTCAATGCGCTGACGGACGGCACCTATGCGGTGAGCGTGCAGGCCACGGACAGCGCGGGCAACGCTACGTCAAGCCTGCAACCGCTGACGGTAGTGGCGGGCGCGGGCGCGCAGCCAACAATCGCCGTAGACGCCTTCACGGGCGACGGCGTGCTGGACGGCGCGGAGCAGGATCTCAATCAGCTGGTTACCGGCACCACGACCAACGTTCAGGCAGGCCAGATCGTTACGCTGACCATGAACGGCGCGCAGTATACGGGTACCGTACAGGCGGACGGCAGCTACAGCGTGCTGGTGCCGGCTACGGCCTATTACGGACTGGCCAACGGCACGCAAACCTTTACCGTTGATGTAGCCGACGTCGCGGGCAATCCGGCCACGGCGACCAGCGGCTATACCATCGATAATACCTTTAGCTCAATTGCTATTGGCGTCATCAGCGATGATAACGCTATCAACACCGTTGAAGCGCAAAACCCGCTGGTGATCCACGGCAGCACCCGCTTTGTCGCCTTTGGTGCGCGCATCCTGGTGCGCTTTAACAATGCGGATTATGAAACCACCGCCAATAATGACGGCAGCTGGAGCGTGACCGTTCCGGCCAGCGCGCTGAGCGGCCTGCCTAACGGCAACCAGACGATCACCGCGACGGCGACCGACGTTAACGGCAACCAGATCGCTACCACGCAGAGCCTGGATTCCGCTATTAATCCAGACTTTACCGTGACGCTGAACGAGCCGTTTATCGATGGTGCGCTGAACGGCACGGAGGCGCTCAGCGACCAGTCCCTTTCCGGCTCGACCGGCATTACCGGCAGCGGCCAGGCCGTTAGCCTGCTGCTGAACGGCATCACCTATACGGCAAACGTGGATGCGGACGGCAACTGGTCGGTCACGCTGCCCAATGCGGTGCTGCAAGGCCTGCCGCAGGGCGATAACACGCTGACCGTGACCGCCACCGATCCGGCTGGCAATACTTCTTCACTGACCAATACCTTTACCGTAGATACCTCAACGCCGACGCTGACGCTGAATGCGCTGGCGGAAGATAACCGCCTGAGCCTGGCGGAGCAGGGCCAGGCGCTGACGGTAACGGGCGACGGCGAGCCGGGCAACGTGGTCACGCTGGTGCTGAACACCACCACCTATACCGCGACGGTGACCGGCACCGGCAGCTGGAGCATTGAGCTGCCGGCGGCGGCGCTGCTGGCGTTAACCGACGGCAGCTATCCTGTTTCGGTCAGTGTGGTTGATGCGGCAGGCAACGTCTCTGCGCTGACCCGCACGCTGGATGTGGATCTGACGCCGCCAGCGTTGACGGTGAACCCCGTCTCTGGCGATGGCTATCTTAACGCTGCCGACACCAGCCAGCCGCTGGTGGTCAGCGGTACGGGCGAAACCGGCAACACTATCGCCGTCGAGCTGAACGGCACCGTTTACAACACTATTGTTGGCGCTAACGGTCAGTGGACGCTGACCGTGCCCAACACGGCGGTAAATACGCTGGCGGAAGGTAACTATACGCTTGCCGTTACCGCCAGCGATGCGGCCGGTAACGTGACCACCGCCAGCACGCCGCTGGTGGTGGATACCAGCGCGCCGGTTATTGCCGTTAACGATCTGACCGCTAACAATATTATCGACGGCGCGGAACAGCAGACCGACCAGCTGCTCAGCGGGACGGTAACCAATGCGGAAGTGGGGCAAACGGTCACCGTAACGCTTAACGGTGCCGATTATGTGACCACGGTGCAAACCGGCGGCGGCTGGCAGGTGGCGATCCCGTCCGCCGATCTGAGCGCGCTGGCCAACGGCACGCAGACGCTCAGCGTCACCGTGGCCGATCTGGCAGGCAACAGCAGCACCGTTGCCAAAACCTTTACCGTCGACAGTACGCTCAGCAGCGTGGCGTTCGATCCGCTCAGCGGCGACGGCTATCTGAACGCGCTTGAGGCGCAGACGGATCTGACCGTTACCGGCTCTACGGCGAACGTGGCGGCTGGCAGCACGGTCACCTTTACGCTCGGCGGCCAAACCTACACCGGCACCGTAGCGGCAAACGGCAGCTGGACGGCGACTATCCCGGCAGCAGATTTGCAGGCGCTGGCAGAAGGGCCGCAAACCGCGACGGCCAGCGTTATCGCACAAAACGGCAATACCGTGACCAGTGAAAACACGCTGAACGTATACGTTGATCGCGTGCCGGATCCCACGCTGCAAACGCCGTTTATTGACGGCACCCTGACCGGCCAGGAAGCGGGCGTCACGCAGACGCTGACCGGCACCACGGGGCAGGAAGGCGTTGGTCAGACCGTAACGGTCAACATCGGCGGCACCGATTATGCCGCCACCGTTAACAGCTCCGGCGTCTGGACGCTGGATCTGGCGCCAGCGGTGCTTCAGGCGCTGCCGCAGGGACAGTCTGCCGTGACGGTGACGGTCACCGACGTGGCGGGCAACGTTTCCGCCATTACGCCAGCGCCAGTTATCACCGTGGCCACCGCGCTGCCAACGCTGACGCTGGATCCGGTCGCAGGCGGCGATAACATTATTAACGCCGACGAGCAGGGCGCAGCGCTGGCTATCAGCGGCACGGGCACGGCTGACAATGACGTTACCGTTACGCTGAACGGCGTAACCTATACCACCACGGTCAATACGGACGGCAGCTGGAGCGTAACCGTTCCGGCGACCGATCTGGCGGCGCTGGCCGACGGCCCTTATGCGCTCCAGGTCAGCACCAGCGATGCCTTTGGCAATACCGCTACGCAAAACCTGGGTCTTTCCGTGGATACCGCGACGCCAGCCTTTACGGTAGATCCGGTCACCGGCGACAACACCATTGACCAGGTCGAGCAGGGCCAGGCGCAGAATATTACCGGCAGCGGCAGCGAAGGCGACACTATCTCCGTTACGCTGGGCGGCGCTACCTATACCACTACCGTCGGCACTGGCGGACAGTGGACGATTAGCGTACCGGCCAGCACGCTGGCTAACCTCACGGAAGGCGCTAATACGCTGACCGTAACGGCGACCTCGCCTGCGGGCAACGTCGCGAGCCAGGACACCACGCTGACGCTGGATACGGCGGTAGACGTGACCCTGATTATCAATGCCGTTTCCGGCGATGATTTAATCAACGCCGCCGAAGCCGCCCAGGGCTTTACCGTGACCGGCAGCGTGCCTGATGACACCAGCACGGTAGTCGTAAGCTTTAACGGCACGGATTATCCGGCGACCGTGGGCGCAAACGGCCTGTGGAGCGCGGCGATCCCGGCCGCGGCGCTGGCGGGCGTAGCGGACGGTGATTACACCCTGACCGTCACCGCCTCGCCTGCCAGCGGCGGCAGCCTGTCGCTGCCTCACGCCATTACCATAGATACCGCTGCGCCAGTTCTGACCGTCGCGGCTATCGCTGAAGACAACTTCCTGAACGCCGCCGAACAGGGTCAGCCGCTGGCTATTACCGGCACCGGCGAAGCGGGCGACAGCGTGCGCGTGGCACTGAACGGCAGCGTCTATACCGCCACCGTAGACGGCGACGGCAACTGGACGGTTACGGTTCCCGCGACGGCAACCATTGCTTTAACCGGCGGTAGCTATCCGGTCACCGTCACCGCGACGGATCCGGCGGGCAACGCCGTCACGCAAACCAGCGCGCTGGTTGTGGATGTCAGCACGCCTGTGCTGACGGTTAATCCGCTGAGCGGCGACGGTATCCTGAACGCCGAAGAGCAGGCGCAGCCGCTGACCGTTAGCGGCACGGCAGAGAACGGTTCAACCGTTACCGTCACGCTGGAGGGCACGGACTACACCGCCACGGCAGGCGCTAACGGCCAGTGGTCGCTGGCTATTCCGGCTGCGGATCTGGCCGGGCTGGCCAACGGCGACTACACGCTGACCGTAGCGACCGCCGACGCGGCAGGCAACGTGACGACTCAGGAGAGCACGCTGACGGTAGTGGCCGATGCCGCTACGCTGCCAACGCTGACGCTGGACAATTTTGCGGGCAACAACATTCTGGACGGCGCAGAGCAGCAGGTCAGCCAGACAATCAGCGGCACCACCACTAACGTCCAGGCGGGCCAGGTGGTGACGGTGACGCTGAACGGCTCGGTTTACAGCGGTCTGGTGCAGGACAGCGGCGCGTGGAGCGTCACTATTCCTGCTGCGGTACTGGCAGCGCTGCCAGCGGGCACGCAGACCTATAGCGTTTCCGTGGGCGATGCGGCGGGCAATGGGGTTACGGCAGGCGGCAGCTTCGATGTTAATACTGATATCAGCTCGGTAGCCATTAACCCGCTTAGCGATGACGGCTACCTGAACGCCACGGAGGCGCAGGGCGATCTGACCGTGAGCGGTGCGGTTTCTAACGTGCCGGAAGGCAATACCGTGACGGTAACCCTGAACGGCATTGACTACACCACTACGGTAACGACGGGCGGTACGTGGAGCCTGACGGTACCGGCGGCGGATCTGGCGGCGCTGGCTGAAGGCCCGGTGACCGTCAGCGCCAGCGTGCCTGACGTGGACGGCAACGCCGTGACCAACGAGGCGACGCTGAACGTGGCGACCACGCTGCCGACGCTGGCTATCGAGACGCCGTTTACCGACGGCGCGCTGAATGCGGGCGAGGCGGGAACGGCGCAAACGCTGACCGGTACGACCGGCCTCACGGGCGACGGTCAGAACGTCAGCATCGCTATTAACGGCAGCACCTATGCCGGCACCGTTGACGGCGACGGCAACTGGCGCATCGTTCTGTCGCCGGAAGTGCTACAGGCGCTGCCGCAGGGCGATACCCTGGCGACCGTTGCCGTCAGCGATGCGGCGGGCAACTCGACGACTGCTCCGCTGACCTTGAGCGTGGACACGCTGCCGCCTGCGGTTGCGGTTAACGCTATCGCTGGCGACAACATTCTTAACGCGGCGGAACAGGGCAGCGATCTGCCTGTTAGCGGCACAGGTGAAGCTAATGCCGCTATCGTGATGACGCTGAACGGCATCGACTACACCACTACGGTGGGCACGGATGGCCAGTGGACGGTAACGGTGCCGGCAGCCGATCTGGCCGCGCTGGCGGACGGCAGCTATGTGATCACCACTACCGTGACCGATCCGGCAGGCAACAGCGCAACCGCCGACAGCCCGCTGGCGGTTAAAGCCAGCGCGGCCGCGCTGCCAACCCTTTCTGTCGATCCTTTCACCGGCAACGATACGCTTAACGGCGCCGAACAGCAGACTACGCAATATCTCAGCGGTACGACCACTAACGTCGAGGCTGGGCAGCAGCTGACCGCCACGCTTAACGGCGTGGCTTACACCACGCGCGTGCTGGCCAGCGGTGCATGGCGCGTGGCGATCCCTTCTTCCGCGCTGGCGACGCTGGCTGACGGCACGGCGACCTTCAGCGTGGCGGTCAGCGACGCGGCGGGCAATCCGATCACCGTCAGTCATGATGTAACCGTGGACAGCACGGCGGCGGGCATCAGCCTCGATCCGCTCAGCACCGACGGCTACCTGAACGCTGCGGAAGCCCAGGATGCGCTGATTGTTACCGGCACCACCACCGGCCTGGCGCAGGGCGCGCCGGTGACCGTCACCTTTAACGGACAAACGTTTACCGGCGTGGTCGGCACCGGCGGCACCTGGAACGCCGTGATCCCGGCCGCCTCGCTGGCTGGCCTGGCGGACGGTGCTAACACGCTGACCGTCACCGCGACCGATGCCAGCGGTGCTACGGCAACCGGCACCGCTACGCTGAACGTGCAGGTCAACGATTTGCCTGCGGTCGCGGCGGATACGCCATTTAACGGCGGCGTGCTGAACGGCGCACAGGCGGCGACGGATCAGACGCTGACCGGTTCTACTGGCGTAACGGGCGACGGGCAAACCGTTGCCGTGGCGGTGGGCGATACCACCTATACCGGCACTGTAGACGCGAACGGCAACTGGAGCGTCACTATCCCGACCGCTGAACTTCAGGCGTTGCCGCAGGGCGCAAACGCGCTACAGGTTACCGTAGCCGATGCGGCCGGCAACGCCAGCACGGTGGCGGTACCGGTCACCGTGGATACCGTCGCGCCGACCCTGACGCTTAATCCGGTGGCGGGCGACGGCGTGGTCAACGGTAGCGAAGCAGCGGCGGATATCACCGTCAGCGGCGGCAGCACCGGCGCGGAAGAAGGTCAGCTGGTCACGGTTTCGCTGAACGGCCAGACTTACACCACCGCCATCGCGGCGGACGGCAGCTGGAGCCTTGCGCTGCCGGCCGGTCTGCTTCAGGCGTCGCCGAACGGCACTTATCCTGTTACCGTTTCCCTTAGCGACGCGGCGGGCAACACGGCTTCAACCGCTGCCGATATCACGCTGTCGACCGTGGCGCTACAGCCAACGCTGGATACGCCATTTATCGACAGCTACATCAACGTTACCGAGTCGCAGAGCGATCAGACGCTGAGCGGCACGACCGGCGCGACCGGCGCAGGCCAGACCGTAACGGTCAATATTGCCGGAACGGACTACACCGCCACGGTGGATAACGCCGGCAACTGGACGCTGCCGGTCAGCGCCGCCACGCTACAGGCGCTGGGCGAAGGCGTTCAGGGCATCACCGTGACCGCCACGGATGCCATCGGCAATACGGGCACCGCGACGACTTCTGTTAGCGTTGATTTGACTGCGCCAACGCTGACGGTCAATCCGGTCGCGGGCGATAACATTATCAACGCGGCGGAAAGCGTAGGGCCGGTAACCATTACGGGCACTGCTTCAGCCAGCGAAGCGGGCCAGCTGGTGACCGTCACCTTCAACGGCGTCGACTATCAACAGTCGGTGCAGGACGACGGCAACTGGACGGTCAATCTGCCCGCCAGCGTCACTCAGGGCATTGCGGACGGGACTTATCCAGTGAGCGTCAGCCTGACCGATGCGGCGGGCAACGTGTCCACTCAGGCGCTGACGGTCGTGGTTGATGCCAGCCTGGCAAGCCAGCCGACCGTGGCGCTGGATGCCATCAGCGGCGATAACTACCTTAATCAGAGCGAAGCGGGCGCGGATCTGGCCGTTACCGGCACCACCACCAACGTGACGGCAGGGCAGACCGTGACCGTCACGCTTAACGGCGTCGCCTATACGGCGCTGGTGCAGGCGGACGGCAGCTGGTCCGCGACGGTTCCGGCGGCGGATCTTGCCGCGCTGACCGACGGCGCGCAAACGCTGACCGCCACGGTCGCCGATGTGGCGGGCAACACGGGCAGCAATTTTGCGGAGTTTACCGTGGTCGCCCAGGCCGCCAGCCTGCCGACTATCTCAATCGATCCGGTCACCAGCGACGATGTGGTCAATAATCAGGAAGCGCAGAGCGATGTGCTGATCACCGGCTCCAGCCAGCGCATCCCGGAAGGCGGCACCGTGACGGTAACGCTGAACGGCGCGACCTATACCGGCACCGTTGACGCCGACGGCAACTGGAGCGCTACTGTGCCGGCTGCTGCGGTACAGGCGCTGACGCCGGGCGCCAATACGCTGACCGCCAGCGGCAGCGACGTGGCGGGCAACGTGGCGACGACAGCGGATAACTTTACCGTTGATACCACCGCGCCGGTGCTGAACGTGGCGTTAAGCGCGGGCGTGGATAACGTGCTGAACGCGGCGGAAGCGGCGGCCGGTCTGGTCGTCAGCGGCACCACCGATGCGGGTCTGCCGGTGAGCGTCACCCTTAACGACAAGGTGTACGCGACCACGGCAGATGCGGACGGCAACTGGAGCCTGACTATCGCCAGTGGCGATCTGACGGCGCTGGGCGACGGCACCACTCCGCTCAGCGTGGCGGTAACCGACGCCAGCGGCAACGTCGCTACCAGCGTCACCAACCTGACCGTGGCGGTCAATGCGCTGCCGGCGCTGACGCTGAATACGCCGTTCGTCGATGGTCTGGTCAACGCGACCGAAGCGGCGGCAGAACAGACGCTGACCGGCACGGCGACCAACCTTGCCGTCGGCACGGCGGTAACGGTTACGCTTGGCGATCAAACCTTTACCGGCGCGGTCAATGCGGACGGCACATGGAGCGCCGCCGTGCCGGCAGGCACGCTTGCCGCCCTGACCGACGGGCTCTATCAGCTGACGGTCGCCAGCGCGGATGCGGCGGGCAACCCGGCGACGGCCGAAGCCAGCATCGAGGTGCTGGTCACGACGCTGCCGACGGCCGCGATCAATACGCCGTTTATTGACGGCCTGCTGAACGCTGGCGAAGCGGGCGTCGATCAGGTAATTAACGGCACCACCGGCATTACCGGCGCGGGCCAGACGGTTACGCTGAATATCGACGGCAACGCCATTGCCACTACGGTCGACGACAACGGCAACTGGACGGCCACGCTGACGCCTGCGCTGGCGGCCACGCTGGGCAACGGCGAGCACACCATTAACGTGACGGTTGCCGATGTGGCGGGCAACAGCAGCACCGATTCGCTGGCCTATACCGCTATCGTTACCGGTCTGCCGACGCCGACGCTGACCCAGCCTTTCGTCGATGGCATATTAAACGCCGCCGAGGCGGCAGCGGGCCAGACGCTGGCGGGCACCACCGGCATTACCGGTGCGCAAACCGTTAGCGTGGATATCAACGGCACCGCTTACCAGGCGAACGTCGATCCGGCTACGGGTGACTGGACGCTGCCTCTGGAGGCTGGCGTGCTCTCTGCGCTGCCGGACGGCACGCTGCCGATTACGGTGACGGTCACGGATGCCGTGGGCAACGTCGGGACGGCCGGCGATTCGGCACTGGTCGCCGTTAACGCGCTGCCGGCGGTCACCATCGATCTGCCATTTACCGATGGCCTGCTCAACGTGGCTGAAGCTGCCACCACGCAGACGCTGAGCGGTAACACCGGGCTGGTCGCGGCGGGGCAGACGGTCACTGTTGCTATCGACGACGGTGCGCCGCTAACGGCGACGGTCAACGCCAACGGCAACTGGACGCTCGATCTGACTTCGGCACAGCTGACCGCGCTGGGCAGCGGCACCCATACTTTTGCGGTCACCGCGACCGATACCGCAGGCAATGCCAGCACGGCCACGCTTGATTTTGACGCGCTGCTGGCGCTGCCGCAGCCGACCATCGGTTCACCGCTGTTTACCGACGATATCCTGAATATTGCCGAGGCGGGAACGGCTATCACTCTGGCGGGCACCACGGGCGTCACCGGAGCGAATCAGGGCGTGCAGCTGCAAATCGATGTAGCTGGTATTACTTATACCGGCAGCGTGGACGCCAACGGCAACTGGGCGGTGGCGCTACCAGCCGGGGCGCTGAGCGCGTTGGCTGACGGCGCGCACACCGTAGATGTTACCGTGATTGACGCGGCGGGCAATATCAATACCAGTTCGCTCGGCTTCACCGCCGCGCTGACCGCACCAACGCCGACGCTGGATGTGCCTTTTGATGATACCTGGCTTAACGCGGCCGACGTGGCTGCGGGCGTGGCGCTTACCGGCACTACCGGGCTGGCAGGCGCGGGCCAGGCCGTTACGGTCACGCTGGGCGGCGTTAACTACGACGCGACGGTAGATGCAGACGGCAACTGGACGCTGCCGCTCTCCACGGCGCAGCTGGGCGCGCTGGATCAGGGGCTGCAAAACTATACCGTGGTGGCGGCAGATATCGGTGGTAACACGGCGACGGCGACGGGCAGCTTTACCGTCGACACGTCCGTGCCAACCATCGCCATCACGCCATTCACCGGCGATGGGGCGCTGGACTATCTGGAAAGCCTGACCACCCAGACGCTGAGCGGCACCACGACCGGCGCGGGCGAAGGCCAGGTGGTGACGGTCACCATCGGCACGGCGACCGTGAGCGGCGTAGTAGCCGCAGACGGTAGCTGGTCGGTTAACCTGACGCCGGAAGCGCTGGCGCAGCTGGGCACGACCGGCGATACCGGCACCATCAACGCTTCGGTCGTGGATGTCGCAGGCAATACGGGCACCGCGACCGCTGCGGTCACGGTCGACCTGACGCCGCCTCCAACGCCGCTGCTGACGCTGGCGCCGGTTTCCGACGACAACATCATCAACAGCACGGACGGCGCGACGCTGACGCTGAGCGGAACATTCGCTAATCTGCCTGTTGACGGCGGCGCGGTGACGGGAACCGTAGCGGTCAGCATCAATGGCGTGGCGCAGGCCGGAACGGCCGTGGTCAATAGCGTCGACGGCACCTGGACGCTCACCGTGCCGAACACGGCGGCGAATATCGCCGACGGCATCGCCACCGTAACCGCGACGCTGACCACCGATCAGAACACTACGCTGGAGGCAAGCAGCCAGGTGCTGGTGGATCGCTCCGTGCCTGTCGTCACCATCAACGCCTTTGCCGGCGACGACGTGCTGAACGGCGCGGAAGCGGCGGTTACCCAGATAATTAGCGGGACGGCGTCCGCCAGTGAGGCGGGCAGAGCGGTAACCCTCACGCTGAATGACAAGACCTATACGGCCATCGTTCAGGCGGACGGCAGCTGGTCTGCCACGCTGCCGTCAGGTGATTTGCAGGCGCTGGGCCAGGCGGGCCAAACTCTGACCGCCACGCTGACCGATGCGGCGGGCAACACCGGCACCATTACGCGCGACTTTACCGTAGACACCGGCGCGCCGCTGATTGCGGTGGACGCGCTGGTAGGCGATAACGTATTGAACGCTGCGGATATCCTGACCACTCAGGTAGTGACGGGAACAGCTAGCGGTGCCGAAGGCCAGACTATCGGCCTCTATCTGGGTGACGGCGCGCCAATCGCCACGGCGCTGGTCAATGCCGACGGCACCTTCAGCCTTGATCTGACGCCGGAGGTGTTGGGCAGCCTCACCGACGGCACGCTGGTGTTCGGCCTGCGGGTTAACGACGCCGCGGGCAACGCCACCGACGCCACGCTGACGGTAAATAAAGTGGTCAACGCGGCGCTGAATCTGGTGGTGGATTCCGTCTTCGGCGACGGCTTCCTGAACGCGGTCGACACCACGGTAGCGCAAACCATTACCGGTCTGGCCAGCTCCGCCGGGATTGGCGCGACCGTATCGCTGACGCTGGGCGGTACCACGCTGACGGCGGATGTCGGTCAGGATGGACGCTTCGCGTTGGTCGTACCGCCAAGCCTGCTTGGTTTGTTAAGCGATGGCGACACCGCGCTGAACATTGTGCTGACCGATGGCGCAGGCAACACCCGCACCGTGGGTGAAACCGTCACCGCCATTCTGGAAGCGCCGACCATCAGTGCCATCACCGGCCTGTTTGGCGGCGACAACCTGCTGAACATCGCCGAAGCGGCGCTGGCGCAGACGGTTGGCGGCACCATTGACGGCGCGGTCGGCTCCACGGTGACCGTGACGCTGGGCAGTAAAACCTACCAGACCACGCTTCAGGCGGGCGGCGCATGGAACGTGACTATTCCGCCGCTGGATCTGGCGGCGCTGACCACCGGCAACCAGACGCTGGGTGTCTCGGTGACCGATCCGGCGGGCAACACCTCGTCAACGTCGGCCACTATCGGCATCTTTACCGCCCAGCCATCCATTACGCTTAACCCAATCTTTGGCGACGGCATTCTGAATATCGCCGATGCGCTGGTTAACCAGACCATCAGCGGCACGGTCAATAACGTAGCGGCCGGTTCGACCATTAACCTGACGCTGGGCAATTCTACGGTGCAGGCGGCGGTAGGGCCGAACGGCGCCTTTACCGCCACGGTCACGCCGGACATTCTCGGTACGCTGACCAGCGGCACCCTGGCGGTGGGCGCCAGCGTGACCGATGCGGCAGGCAACATCGCCACCACCACCGGCAACCTGGTGGCCAAGCTGACCGCGCCGGTAGTCAATATCGCGCAGCTGTTTGGCGACGGCCTGCTTAACGCGGCGGATGCGGCGCTGGGCCAGACCATCGGCGGTACCATTACCAATGCCGAGCCGGGATCGCGGGTGGTGGTTAACGTAGCCGGGACGCAATTTGTGACCGCCACGGCAGCGGACGGCACCTTTAACGTGGCGCTAACGCCGACGTTATTGAAAGGGCTGCTGGACGGCAACCTGACCGTGGGCGTCAGCGTAACGGACAGCGCAGGCAACACTACTACCGCTAACGCCGGCGCGACGGTCGGCGTCAATACGCTGCCAACCGTGACGCTAAACCCGGTCTTTGGCGGCGATGGCGTGCTGAACCTGGTGGAATCGCTGGTCACGCAGACCATCAGCGGGACGGCCAGCAATGTAGCGCCGGGATCGACCGTTACCATCAACCTCGGCAACACCATTGTTACCACCACGGTCGGTGCGAACGGCGCCTATAGCGCCCAGGTGTCGCCTGCTCTGCTCAGCACGTTGCTGGACGGTAATCTTACCGTGGGCGTCGCCGTTACCGATGCGGTAGGCAACACCGCCAGCGCCAGCACGGGCGTGCGGGTTGGCATCCAGACTACGCCAACCCTGACGGTCAATACGGTATTTGGGGACAGCGTGCTCAGCGCCAACGATATCAACACCGTCCAGACTATCAGCGGTATAGCCCGTAACGTTACGGCCGGCTCCATTGTGACCGTCACGCTGAACGGTAAAACCTACACGGCGCCGGTTAACAGCAGCGGCGGCTGGACGCTGAACGTGCCGAAAGCCGATCTCAGCGCGCTGGCGAACGGCGTGCTGACGGTCAACGCCTCGGTAACGGACAGCTACGGCAACGTGGCGACCAATACCGGACAGCTGGTTGTGATTGCGCAGACGCCGCCGTCGGTCACTATCTCCAGCATCTTTGGCGATGGCCTGCTGAGCGCGGTCGATGCGCAAACCGCCCAGACGATTACCGGTTCGTCTACCAATGCCGAAGGCTCGATCCTGAACGTGCGCGTAGGCACCTCGACGTTGACCACCACCATCGGCGCGAACGGCACCTGGAGCGTGCTGGTGCCGGCCGCGACGCTGGCCGCGCTGCCGGATGGCAACGCGACAGTCACCGCCAGCGTAACCAATGCGGTAGGGAATACCGGTTCCGGTACTGATACGGCGGTGGTGAAAACCCATACGCTGCCAAGCGTGACTATTAATAACAGCACCATGTTTGGCGGCGACCACTACCTCAATCTGAGCGAGGCCAACACGCCGGCCACCATCAGCGGCAGCTCGGTTAATGCGGTCGGCAGTACGGTGACGGTTAATATTGCGGGCAACCTTTACACCACAACCGTGGGTTCTACAGGCGCATGGAGCGTCACGGTGCCTTCCGCCACGCTGAAAGGCATCGCCGACGGCAGCTATACCGTCACGGCTACCGTGTCCGATGTGGTAGGCAACACCGCCACAGGCAGTAATACCTTTACGGCCATTACCCATAACCTGCCGGCGATTGGCGTCGATCCGGTGCTGAGCCTGGTCAGCGTGCTGGTAACAGGGCTGACCGTGACCGGCGGCACGCTGAACCTGCCGCAGGGCACTACGCTGAGCGTCACGCTGAACGGTTCAACGCAGACCACCACCACGGATGCGCTTGGCCGCTATAGCGTGAAGTTCACCGGCGGCCTGTTAACCTCTATAAGCCTGAACTCTATCGTTACCGTAACCGCAGCAGATGTGGCAGGCAACCGCGCCACCACCAGCAATACCCTGCTGCTGGGATCGCTGTTGCCGGCTGCGGGCACCTCTTCTGCGGCGGCGGCAACGGCGCTGTTGGCAATGGCGGCGGATGATGCCACGGCTATCGCCTCTGCGGATACCAGCGACGCCGGCAACGCCTCTGTGGCTACGGCTTCCGCACAGGTGGCGACGGCGAACGCGGCACACAGCGAGTCAGACAGCGCGACGGCCAGCAGTACGGCGGATGCCACCACCACGACAGATGCCACCACCACGGCGGCGGCGACCACCACGACAGAGACTACGGCTACAGCGGATGCATCCGCTACGACCGCCGTAGCCGATGACGGCAGCTACAGCATCGGTGGGTTAATCGCGGCGCTGGCGGATGGTCAGACGGTAGAGGGTGCGTCGGTCGCGGGCAGCAGCGGCGAAGATACCGTAACGCTTAATACGCTGAACTTTACGCATATTGATGGCGGTGCGGGTACCGATACGCTGGTGCTCAACGGCGAGCATATGACGCTGGATCTCACCACGCTCGGGCTGAAGGTGGAGCATATCGAAATCATCAACTTAGGGCAAAGCGGCACCAACAGCGTCAAGCTGGATCTCAACGAGGCGCTGAATATTACCGATAAACAGACCGACGATCTGATGATCAAGGGGGTAACCGGCGATCAGGTTACGCTGGCCAACGGCGACGGCGGCACCTGGGCTGCCACTGCGCAGCGTACGGTAGACGGGCAGGTATTTGACGTTTACCACAACTCGGCGCTGGATGCGGCAAACACCCTGGGCGATGTGCTGATCCAGCATAATCTTCAGGTTCATCTGGTATAACAAGACCTTCCCTGCGCGAGGGCGGTATGGCTCGCGCAGGGAGGTTAACGTTAAGGAGGGTTTATCATTTGTAACAACAAAAAAAGCATAAACGAAAATAAAGAATGGCGAGGTTTTGTCATTTTTGCGTAAAGTGACGTTAAAGACATTAATAAGAAAAAATTGCCGTTTGGAACCACTTTCCAGATTTACGCCAGTAGTAAAGTGTGTATTAGCGGACTAGGTTATCCACTATCCAGCGTCGACTGCTCGCCTTTTTTTGACGATAAGTTATTGAGGTAAAAAGTGGTAAGTCGGGCCGAGTCTCGGTTATGGCAAAGAGTGGTACTGTTTTTTTTTGCCGGCGAAATAAAATCCTCGCCTTGTCGTTAGCATTTTTTTTGGAAATTTTTTTTACCATTAGCCTTGTTGTGGATTATTTTGTAAATCCAGAAAGCACCGGGTCTGGCCTGGCACCTTTTTTGAGGCGCTGGCCGCTGCATGTCCGCTTTAAGTAAAGTAAATCTTTACTTTTACGCGGCGTCACTTTACTCATTTAACTGGTGCACAAGGGGATTTTTATGGCGTATTCAGGCTCAGGCCGCGTCAATATCGTGTCGCTGGCAAGCGGTGAAACACTGCTCGTCGAAAACGATTCACAGGCTTACACCCTCAGCGAACCCAGTATCGTCACCTTACAGGGCGCGCCTTCTCAGGTTTCTGCCTGGCAGAGGCAGGGCAGCGATTTGATCCTGTATCAGGATGGCGGCGTCTCGCGTTTTCAGCAGTTTTTTAGTACCGATCCACAATCGCAAAGCCAGCTGATTTTTCAGGATGGCGCTACGCAGCAGCAGGCGCTGTTCGCAAACGAAGCAGATGAGGCTGAAACAACCGTCACACTGACGCCGACGCTGGCTGCGGTGCCGGCAGCCGTCGAAACAGTGGATTCCACGCTGATTGTTAACAATATGGCCGTGCCTGTTGATAGCGTAGCAGCGGCCGTCACCACCACTCCCACAACGCCTTCGCCAACGCCTGGCACCGGCGCTGTTACCGCAGAAGCCTCGAACACACTGCCGACGCTGACCATCAATCCGGTTTCTGGCGATGACGCGGTTAACTATAAAGAGGGCGTTTACGGCGTCGAAATTACCGGCACCAGCACGCAGCTGGCCTCCGGCACGCGGGTAGAGCTGACGCTGGATGGTAAAACCTGGTCCGGCTACGTCAATAACAACGTCTGGTCGGTGCAGGTTGGCGACAGCGATCTGGCGGCGATCAAAGACGGCAGCTACACCTTTTCCGTCAGCGCCACCGACGCCAGCGGCAACAGCGTCAGCGCCACGCGCGATCTGCTGCTTATCAGCCACTACAACAGCAGCATCCCGCTGGTCACCACCGATGAGCTGACGCTGGCCGACGTGACTTATCAAAACGGCGAGCCGATCTACACCGTGACCGGCACGATGCAAACGCCTTTTCCGCTGACCATGTTTGCCGTTAAGGGCGAGATCGAAAGCTACCGTACCGGCACGCTGAATGCGGACGGCAGCTGGAGCGTGCAGCTCACTTCCCAGGATATCCATACCCAGCATGGGCAAAATGCGCTGGTGCTGGGCGTGCAGGACGGCGCGGGCAACTGGTTCGAGCAGCAGATTTATGTTACCACCGATTTGGAGACGCCGGTCGGCACGGGCGGCGGTGGCGCGGAAGTGCCGGTTCCTGTTCCGCCGGTAGAGAACCCAACGGACGGTACGCCGCCGGATAACCCGGGCACCACGCCGCCGGAAACGGGCGGCGGCGCGACCGCTACGCCGAAGCCAACTATTGCCGTACCTTTCGGCGACGGCTGGCTGAATCACGATGAGAAAACCCATAGCGAAACGCTGAGCGGCACCACGGGCGTGACGGGCAGCGGTCAACAGGTAGCGATCAATATCAGCGGCAGCCGCTATCAGGCGACGGTGGCGGACGACGGTAAATGGAGCCTGGCGCTGACCTCCGCCCAGCTGATGGGCACTGATTTCTCTACCGGCAAGCACTGGATTAACGTCTACGCCACTAATGCCGAAGGCGAAAGCGGTAAGACCGGCGCCTACTTCTTTACCGATATCAGTACGCCGCATGTCAGCGTCGATACGCTGTCGAACACGGATATCAACCTGAATAGCGCCCGGCAAAACGGCCTGGCCTTTACCGGCACGGGCGATGCGGGCGACGGACTGACGCTGACGCTGGGCACCCAGACCTGGCAGACGCTGGTCGGCTTCGACGGCACCTGGCGGGTAGACATCACGCCGCAGCAGGCGCAGCAGCTGCAATTGGGCAACTATACGCTGAAAGCCAGCGTGACCGATCCGGCGAAAAACGTTGGCACGGAGACGCAGGATATTACGTTTTACAACGGCGCGGTGACGCCCGCTGCGGCTGTTGACAGTGTTTCCGCCGACGATGCCGCCGCAGCCGCAGCCGCGACCGCCGGGCAGGCGATCCCCGCTGCCCAGCCTGAAGCAGACAGTAGCGGCGTGCTGCTGGCCGCCACCGCCGTGCCGCATCCCACTATCAATACGCCTTTTGGCGATGGCTGGCTGAATCGCAGTGAAAAGCTTGACGGTCAGGCCCTGGTCGGCACGACCGGCGCGATCGGCAGCGGCCAGACGGTTACGGTGAATATCAACGGCGTGGACTACCAGGCCGCGGTGACCAACGATGGGAACTGGCGTCTGGATCTGAATACCGAAACGCTGCTGCACAGCGAATTTAATACCGGCAAGCGCTGGATCACCGTGACCGCCAGCAACGCGGAAGGCGAAACGGGTAGCACCCAGGCTTACTTCTTTACCGACGTCAGCACGCCGCAAACGGCTATCGACACCCCTGCTGACGGGACGCACATCAATCTCAACCAGATCGCCGAAAATTATCTCTTTACCGGCACGGGCGATGCGGGCGATGCGCTGACCCTGACGCTGGGCGCGCTGACCTGGCACACCACGGTCGGCTTTGACGGAACCTGGCAGGCGGCGCTGACGCCGCAGCAGGCGCAGCAGCTGACCGCGGGCGACTACACGCTACAGGCCACGATTTCGGACATGGCGAAAAACGTTGGCTCCAGTTCGCTGGCGCTGGACTTTTACAGCGGCAGCACGTCGCCGACCGTCACCATTAACAGCCTCTCCGACGACAACCGCGTCAATCTCAACATCCTTACCGATGATTACGCCATCAGGGGAACCGGCGAGGTGGGGGCCAGGGTTACCGTGTCCATCGGCTCGCTTGCACTCGGCTCGGTTATCGTAGGGCAGAACGGCGAATGGACAACCTGGCTGTACGAGAACGACGCTAAGCAGCTGACCGCCGGTAATACCACGATACTCGCCAGCGTGCAGGATTCGGCCGGGCATGAACACAGCGCGTCGCTAAGTGTGGAGCTTTATGCGGCGGACGTGCAGCCAACGCTGACCATGGATACGGTGGAAATCAACGATATCGTTGATTACGCCAACTATCAGAATGATGTCCAGCTGCACGGCGACAGCTGGGGTCTGCATACGGACACCGAAGTTACCATTACCCTGGCCGACAAAACCTATACTGGCTATGTCTACGCCAATCACTGGATGGCCACGATCCCTTCAGCGGATATAGAGGCGACGGCGGACGGCTACTATAACCTTAAGGTCAGCGTTGAAAGCGCGGGCGGCAATGCCAGCGCCAGCCGCGACGTCCTGCTGCTGTCGCATTTTCACAGTAGCGATCCCGTGCTGACGTTTAACGCGCTGACGCCAGAAGATGTTGTTTATCACGACGATAATGCTTACTACCTTATCAGCGGTACGGTGACCGAACCGCTCCCCGTAGACAAGCTGTCGTTTTATGGCGGCGAGCTGCTTAATTACTATGATATCAACGTGGCGGCGGACGGCACTTTCACCTCCGAGGTGCCGGTAAGCGAATACACCTCCATTTCTTCTACGCCTGGCTTCTACGTCTCCTATCAGGACGCGGCGGGCCATTGGTATGAGACGCGGGATAGCGTCACTCTGCCGGATGCGCCAGCCACAGTAGAAACGGCCGATCAAAGTACGTTTAGCCTGCTTGCGGAGGCTAATCCCCTGGATGACGTTAGTCACGCCAGCGCCACAGATGCGCACGAGAGCAGCGCGGCAGCCGTAACGGAAAGCGGCGCTACCGGGGGCGAACCGGCCGTAGCCAGCCACGTCGAAAGCGTTGCTCCCACCGCTGGCACCGAGGGCAATGACACCTTTACGCTCTCCACGTTGAATCTGCTCAGCAATCTGAACGGCGGCGCCGGTCACGACACGCTGGTGCTGAACGGCGCGCACGAAGTGCTGGATTTCGCCTCGCTGGGCCTGAAGATTGGCAGCGTTGAAACGATCGACCTCGGCACCTCCGGCAGCAACAGCCTTACGCTGGGGCAACAGGATCTGCTGGCGCTGACCGACAACGCCAGCGAGGCGCTGACCATCAAAGGCGCGGACGGCAGCGCGGTGACGCTGAGCACCGCCGAAGGCGGCGTCTGGAACGAGGCCGGTATGCAGACGATCGCCGGTCAGCAGTTTGATCTCTATCACAATTCCTCCGCAAGCCATGAAGGCACGCTGGCGGATGTCTTAATTCAACATAATCTACAGGTACAGACTGCCTGACGTAACAGGCCGGCGCGGGGTTGCCGCACCGGCCGTTTTTTCACCAAAAAGGAAGAAGGAAGAGAGGACCAGGATGAAGAAAGTGTGGGTATCTTTGTGCCTGGCCGCGCTGTGCGGCACCGTGGGACAGAATGCGCTGGCAGCAAAGCAGCAGAAAGTGGAATTTAACTGGCGTGCCGCTCCCACCGAGGAGCAAATCTCAACGCTGACGCTACGTGAAGCTATCCTCCGGGCCTTTGCCCGCAACCCAAAAATCTCCGAGGCCGCCGCGCAAATCCGCGTGGGCGAGGCCGATCTGGATGCCGCCGAAAGCGCCTGGTATCCGCAAATTTCCCTGGCGGCGACCGGTGGACGATCGCACACCACCGACTCCTCCGGCAGCCTCAACAACAACGGCTCTGGCGGCATTACCCTCAGCCAGCTGCTGTATGACTTTGGCCGCACCGGCGGCGCTATTGACGAACAGCATCACCTCTCTGAAGCCTATCGCTTCGCCCTTTACGACACCATGACCACGGTGGCGCAGGATACGCTACAGGCCTATTTGCAGGTCAAACGCTACCGGGCGCTGGTGGAGGCGGCCAAAAACAACGTCGCCTCGCTGGAACATGTCAAGGACATCGCCCATATGCGCGCCGACGCGGGGTTAAGCTCGCAGTCGGACGTGCTACAGGCGGAAACCCGCATCGCCGGGATGCACGCGACGATGGAGCAGTACCGCGCTTCAGAACGCTCTGCGCTGGCGCAGCTGACGGTGCTGACCGGCGTGGTGCCCAGCGCGCTGCCGGAGCTGCCGCAGTCGCTGTTGAATCAGCAGATCACGCTGGACAGGATCGCCTACGAAAAAAGCGCGGCGGTGCGCAGCGCGCAGGCCAAACAGGAAGCGGCGATCGAACGCGTTCGCCAGGCGTCCTCTAACCACTGGCCGACCATCAAAGTGCAGGCGGGCCGCACGCGTTATGAAAACGCCACCCGATCCTATTGGGACGATGAGCTACAGCTTCAGGTAGAAGCGCCGCTTTATCAGGGCGGTCTGGTCAACGCCAGAACCCGCGCGGCGGAAGGCGACCGCGAAGCGGCCCAGGCCGCCGTCGAACAGTCCAAGCTGGATATCAATCAGAGCGCCTCCACCGCCTATGCCGACATGATTGGCGCGCAGCAGCGCCAGACGGCAGGCGAGCAGCAGCTGAGCAGCGCCGCTCACACCCGCTCGGTTTACGCCGACGAATACAAATTAAATAAGCGCAGCCTCAACGATTTACTGAGCGTTGAGCAGGATGTCTTTCAGGCTGACAGCAGCCGTCTGACCGCGCTTTACGACGGCTGGGACGCCACCGTGCGCTACGCTTCCGCCGTCGACAACCTGCTGGATATTATGGGCATCGATCGTGAAGCCACCAGCGGACAAACCCTGCCATCGCTCTGATGCCAAACAAGATAAGGCCGTACTTATGACCAAAACCGCTAGTACTGAAAACTGGATTGACGCGATGCTGCGCGTGGCGGCGCGCTTTGGCAAACCGGCGGATGGCTCCACGCTGCGTCAGCAGATGCGCTGGTTCGAGCATCTGACGCCCGCGCAGCAGCTGGAACGGCTGGCGGGCCTGCTGGGCCTGCATCTGACCATGATGCCACGCGATAAAATTCGCTGGCGGCAGGAGGTGACGCCGGTGGTGCTGATTATGGAAAACGGCAGCGTGGTGGTGGTGGAAACCATCGATACGGAGGGCAAAGCGCGCTACTGGCTGAGCGACGGCGGCGACGTGGTGCGGGAAAGCGAGCTGGCGCTGCTGCTGGCGCAAAGCCAGGAGCAGGTCGGCATTGTCGGCGTGGCGGCGCGCGGACGCGACGCGCGCATCGACGAATTTGTGCAGCCGTACAAAAAGCACTGGTTCTGGGAAAACTTTCGCGGCATGGGCCGCCGCATCATGGAGATTTCGCTGGCTTCGGTGGTCGGCAACGTGCTGGCGCTGGCCGGCATCCTTTTCTCCATGCAGGTTTATGACCGCGTGATCCCGGCGCAGTCGGAGCCGACGCTATGGGTACTGTTCGCCGGCGTGCTGATTGCCGCCGCCATCGAATATGTGATTCGTTTGATGCGCACCCAGGTTTCGGATCTGATGGGAAAGCGCATCGATCTGAAAGTTTCCTCCATGCTGTTCGCGCGTGCGATGAATATTCGCAACGAAGCGCGGCCAAAATCCACCGGGTCTTTTATCTCGCAGCTGCGTGAAATCGATCAGGTTCGCGAGCTGCTGACCTCGACTACCGTGGGCGCGGCGGCGGATATGCCTTTTGTGATCCTGTTTTTATGCCTGATGGGCTTTATCGGCGGCCCGCTGGTGATTATTCCTCTGCTGGCGATCCCGCTGATCGTTATTCCGGGGCTGCTGGTACAGTTCCCGATGGCGAAGCTGGCGAAAGAGGGGCTACGCGAGGGCGCGCTGCGCAACGCGGTGCTGGTGGAAACCATCGAAGGCATCGAGGACATCAAATCCTTACAGGCGGAACCCTATTTCCAGCGGCAGTGGGAGCAGACGCATGAGGTCAGCGCCACTATCGGCATGCAGCAAAGGCTGTGGGGCGCGAGGCTGACCGGCTGGGCCTCGACGGTGCAGCAGCTGACCTATGCCAGCATGTTGGTGTTCGGCGTTTACCTGGTGCTGAACGGCGATATCACCACCGGGACGCTGGTCGCCAGCAGTCTGCTCTCATCGCGCACCATCGCGCCGCTGATGCAGCTGACCATGGTGTTTTCGCGCTGGCAACATGCCAAAACCGCGATGGCGGGTCTGGATGAGCTGCTGAAAAAACCGCTGGATCAGCCGGAAGAGGGCGAAATGGCGCACTGTCCGACGCTGACCGGCCATTACGATCTGCGCGGCGTGCAGTACAGCTACGATGAGGAAAACGTTAAAAACGTGGTGACCATCAACCAGCTGCAAATCAAGCCGGGCGAGCGCGTGGCGATCCTCGGCAAGGTCGGCGCGGGGAAATCCACGCTGCTGAAGCTGCTGGCCGGGCAGGCGCGGGCAACGCAGGGCAAAGTGATCGTCGACGGCGTGGACGTTCAGCGCATCGATCCGGTAGATCTGCGTCGTCAGCTGGGCTGGCTGTCGCAGGACTCGCGCCTGTTTTTCGGCACGCTGCGGCAAAACCTGATGCTGGGCAATCCGCACGCCAGCGAGCAGGAAATGCTCCAGGCCCTGAAGGTCAGCGGCGCGCTGAGCCTGGTGCAGCAGGATGCGTCCAGCCTTGACCGTATTATCAACGAGGGCGGGCGCGGCCTGTCCGGCGGGCAGCGGCAGATGGTGATGCTCAGCCGCATGATCCTGCGGCAGCCGCAGGTGGTGCTGATGGACGAGCCGACCGCCTCGATGGATGAAGCGCTGGAAGAGTATGTGATCCGGCAGATGCAGGGCTGGCTGTCGGGCCGCACGCTGGTGCTGGTCACGCACCGTCCGGCGCTGCTGAAGCTGGTGGACAGAATTATCGTTATGGATAACGGGCGCATCGTGGCGGACGGCCCGCGCGATGATATTTTACGCGCCGCCGCCGCGCAGACGGCGAAGCAAACCGGCGGACAGGGGGACGCAGCATGAGCCTGATACTGATCGACCGCAGCCTGAAACGTAACGAAAAGCGCACCTCGGCTATTATCTGGCTCTGTACCGCCGCGCTGGTGATCTTTTTTGTCTGGGCGCACTTCGCCATTCTGGACGAGGTCACGGTCGGCACCGGTAAAGTCACGCCGTCCAGCCGCGCGCAGATTATCGACAGCCTGGACGGCGGCATCGTCAATCAGCTGAACGTGCATGAAGGCGATATCGTCGAAAAGGGCCAGGTGCTGGGCCGTCTCGACCCCACGCGCTTTCAGTCCAATTTTGGCGAGGCGGCAGCTAAAGCCCGTACGCTGCGCGCCTCGGCGGAACGACTGCGTGCTGAACTGACCGGCGCGCCGCTGGCGTTCAGCGCTGAAACGCTCAAGGAGCCGGAGCTGGTGGCGCGCGAGACGCAGCTTTTCCAGTCGCGTCGGCGCAACCTCACGGAAACGGTCAGCAACCTTACCCAGTCGATGAAGCTGGTGCAGGACGAGCTGCGCATGACCGAGCCGCTGGTGGCGAAAGGCGCGGCGGGGCAGGTGGAGGTGATCCGGCTGCGTCGGCAGATTAGCGATCTGCGCGGTAAGATCGACGAGGCAAAAAATGATTACGCGGTACGCGCGCGCGAGGAACAGGTTAAAAACAATGCCGATCTGGATGCTCAGCTCCAGGTACTGACCGGTAAAGAGGATCAGCTGACGCGCGCCACGCTCTATTCGCCGGTGCGCGGCATCGTCAAAGATATCCAGGTCACCACCGTCGGCGGGGTGCTGCAACCGGGCGGTAAGCTGATGGAGATTGTTCCGCTGGAGGATCAGCTGCTGATTGAAACCCGCATCAACCCGCGCGATATCGCCTATATCCGTCCGGGATTGCCTGCGGTGGTCAAAATCACCGCCTACGACTCTTCTATCTACGGCAATCTGGATGGCGAAGTGGAGACGGTTTCGCCGGATACGCTGCAGGACGAGGTTAAACGCGACCAGTATTACTATCGCGTTTACGTACGTACGCAGAAGGCGGAGCTGGTCAATAAGGCCGGCAGAAAATTCCCTATCGTGCCCGGCATGGTGGCGAACGTTGAAATTAAAACCGGCCAGAAATCGGTCATGGATTACCTGGTTAAGCCGCTGAATAAGGTTAAAGAGTCGCTGCGCGAAAGATAATTACTTACGCCGCTGAATAGTGAATGAAATAAACTTTTATCATTCGCCGTTCAGCGGTTTTTTTTGGCCTTAATTATAACCGTAGAAACAGCGAGGCGTTCTGCAGATAGCGGCCATAAAAAAAGCCGAACACAAGGTTCGGCCGAAAAATAGGGTAAAACAAAACATTCGGGGTGAATGAAGGTAATAATGAAATAAAATGATGATAGCCCGGTTATTATAAACCAAAATGCTACGCCTTTTTATCATTCAGTGCTCACACAAGTAACATTACATAACCATATGAATCTTCAAAGATTAGCTATTACTTGACATTACGTGCGTTATTTTTTATCACTGCGTGCGGCCATAAAGTTCCCGGTTATTATCATTTTGTAATATTTGAATTACAAAATGAAACACATTCGGAAATTTAGTAGCATTTTCTTTATAGATTATTACTGTCCGCGCTCTACCATGAGGGTGCCGACTGAATTTTCGACGTTCAGCACGCAGTGGTAAATAAGGCATATAACAAGAGGGTAATACAAAATGAAACTTCGCGTTCTCTCCCTGGTCGTTCCGGCCATGCTGATCGCAGGTTCTGCCGGCGCGGCAGAAATCTACAATAAAGACGGGAACAAGCTCGACCTGTTTGGCAAAGTAGACGGCCTGCACTATTTCTCTGATAACGATGGCTCTGATGGCGACCAGTCTTATCTGCGCTTCGGCTTCAAGGGCGAAACCCAAATCAGCAACGAGCTGACCGGTTACGGCCAGTGGGAATACCAGGCGGCGCTGAACACCACGGAAAATGAAGGCACCGCAGACAGCTACACGCGTGTTGGCTTTGCCGGTCTGAAATTCGGCGATGCGGGCTCTCTGGACTATGGTCGTAATTACGGCGTGGCTTACGATATCGGCGCATGGACCGACGTGCTGCCGGAGTTCGGCGGCGACACCTACGGCGCGGACAACTTTATGTTCCAGCGCTCCAGCGGCCTGGCGACCTACCGCAACAACAATTTCTTCGGTGCGGTTGAAGGCCTGAACTTCGCTATCCAGTATCAGGGCAAAAACAACAGCGGCACCGAGCTGGACGGACGTGACGTGCTGGCGCGCAACGGCGACGGCTGGGGTTTGTCCACCACTTACGATCTGGGTTCCGGCTTCGGTATCGGCGCGGCGATGTTCAGCTCTGACCGCACCAACGAACAGAACAATAACACCAACGGCATTCTGGGTAACGGCGACAAGGCAACAGCCTATACCGGCGGTCTGAAATATGATGCTAACAACATCTACCTGGCGGCGATGTATACCCGTTCTTACAACGCAACCCGCTTTGGCGACAGCAGAAGCGACGACAGCATCTACGGTTACGCCAACACGGCGGATAACTGGGAAGTGGTGGCGCAGTATCAGTTTGACTTCGGCCTGCGTCCGTCTCTGGCGTTCGTCAGCTCTCGCGGCTCCGATATCGAAGGATACGGCACGCAGAACCTGAAAAAATATGTGGATGTAGGCGCGACTTACTACTTTAACAAAAACATGTCTACCTACGTTGACTACCAGATCAACCTGCTTGATGACAACAACTTTACCGACGCTGCCGGCATCAACACCGATGACGTAGTAGCGCTGGGCTTAGTATACCAGTTCTGATTTACGCGGGAGCGCGCCATGCGCTCCCGCTTCTTAACTCTTCGCCGTTTCCCTGCGCTTAGCGTACCTCCCTGACCACTTTCTCAGCGAAAACGTGGACGATTGAGCTGTCTGGTATGCGTCTGCTTGTAATGCTTGTAGCCTGAAAAGATAATCAGCGCGAGACAGACGAAAGGCAGCAGAAAGTAGATCATAAAGACCTCCATTATTGCGGCAAAGCGCCGCGGTAAAGTGGGTTCAATGGGTATACTGAGTAGCATCCGTCAGAAGATCAACCCCGCCTGGTCCGGCGCCATGCTGCATTTTCACGCTTTCAGGACCAAAACTATTGCAGGGAAATTTGCGTAATATGAAGAAGAAATGGCTGTACTATCCTGTTATGGCAGCATTTATCCTGCTTTCCGGCTGTGACCGTCATCGTGAAACCGTTGGTGCGTCAGCCATGGTGCTGGAAGGACGCACTATGGGAACATTCTGGAGGGTTAGCCTCGCCAACGTTGACCCCGGCCTGAAAGAAAATCTGCAAAAAGCGGTACAGCAGCAGCTGGATAATGACGATCGGGAGCTGTCGACCTGGAAAGCCGATTCGGTGCTTTCGCGCTTTAATCAGTATCGCGGCAGCGACCCGCAGCCGGTCAGCGACAACATGGCGGACATCGTCACTCTGGCGCTGCGCATCGGCCAGAAAACGCACGGCAAAATGGACATCACCGTCGGGCCGCTGGTCAATTTGTGGGGATTTGGGCCGGTTAAGCAGCCTGCCACCGTGCCGACGCAGGCGCAGATTGCGGCGGCGCGCGCGCTGACCGGCCTGCAACATCTGCGCGTTATCCAGCGCAGCGAAGGGGCTTATCTGCAAAAGGATCTGCCGAATCTTTATGTCGATCTGTCCACCATGGGAGAAGGGTTCGCCACCGATCATCTGGCGCGCCTGCTGGAAAAAGAAGGGATCAATAATTACTTGGTTTCCGTTGGCGGCGCGGTGCTGACGCGCGGCCAAAACGCCGAAGGCAAGGCGTGGAAAGTAGCGATCCAGAAGCCTACCGATAAAGAAAACGCGGTGCAGGCGGTAGTGGATCTGCAGGGGCACGGTATCAGTACCTCCGGCAGCTATCGCAACTATTATGAGCTGAACGGCAAACGCATTTCGCATGTGATCGATCCGACCACCGGCGAGCCGATCCAGCACAAGCTGGTTTCCGCAACGGTGATCGCGACCACCGCGCTGGAAGCAGACGGTTGGGATACCGGCCTGATGGTGCTTGGCGAAGAGCAGGCGAAGGCGCTGGCGCTGCGCGAACAGCTGGCGGTTTATCTGATCGTGAAGCAGGGCAACGGCTTTAGCAGCTGGATGTCGCCGCAGTTCAGCGCCTTCCTGCTGCCGGAAGCGCAATAGCGGCATTTACTCACGGGCAACGGCCCGCTAAGGAGCCATTATGCTGGACTTATTTAGTGAAGAAGCGCCCTGGCTGGAGCCGCTGGCGGAAGGCGCGGCTATCCTGCGTCGACGCGCGCGGGACGAGGCGGCAGCGCTGCTGGCGCTGGTTGACGATATCGCCGCGCAGAATCCTTTTCATCACCGCATTACGCCGGGCGGACACCGCATGTCGGTGGCGATGACCAACTGCGGCGATTTCGGCTGGTCGACGGACGCGCGCGGCTATCAGTACAGCGAATACGACAGCGTTAGCGGCCAGCGCTGGCCGGCGATGCCGGATCGCTTCCGTCAGCTGGCGGTGGCCTGCGCGGAAGAGGCCGGTTTTCCCCATTTTCAGCCCGATGCCTGCCTGATTAACCGCTATGCGCCGGAGGCGAAGCTCAGCCTGCATCAGGACAAGGACGAACAGGATATGCGCCAGCCTATCGTCTCTGTTTCGCTGGGCCTGCCCGCCGTGTTTCAGTTTGGCGGCTTCGAGCGAGGCGACGCGGTGCAGCGCGTGCTGCTGGAGCATGGCGACGTGGTGGTATGGGGCGGGCCGTCGCGCCTGCGCTATCACGGCATCCTGCCGTTAAAAGCGGGCAGCCATCCGGCCACCGGCGCATTTCGCTATAATCTGACCTTCCGGCGCGCTTTTCGGTAAACGAGAATTATTATTGCTATCGTCCCGCTTCTCATTAAACTGCAGGCTGCTCAGAATAATGGGATAGTGTCATGGAGTTGCTTCGCGTCGTTTACCGCCAGTATCGCTGGCCTTTTGTGCTGGTTATTGGCCTCAGTTTGCTGAGCGCCGCGCTCGGTATCGGGCTGATCGCTTTTATCAACCGCGAGCTGATTGTTTCGCTGAACGCCGGTACCTGGCTGCTGCCGTCTTTCCTTGGGCTGCTGCTGCTACTGATGGCGGTGACCCTGGCCTCGCAGCTGGCGCTGACGCTGCTTGGCCACCATTTTGTTTATCGGCTGCGCGGTGAGTTTATTCGACGCATTCTGGATACGCAGATCGAACGTATCGAACAGATCGGCAGCGCCCAGCTGCTGGCCGCGCTGACCAGCGACGTCCGCAGCATTACCCTTGCCTTTGTGCGCCTGCCCGAGCTGATCCAGGGCGTGATCCTGACTTTAGGTTCGGCCGCTTACCTGGCGTGGCTGTCGCCGAAAATGCTGCTGATCACCACTCTCTGGCTGACCATCACCATCGTCGGCGGCTGGCTGCTGGTCTCCAGAGTCTATCGCCATCTGGCGAAGCTGCGCGAGCTTGAAGACGCGCTTTACGCCGACTATCAAACCATTATCGAAGGGCGCAAAGAGCTGGCGCTTAACCGCCAGCGCGCGCAGCAAATTTACGAGACGGTTTATCAGGAAGACGCTCGAGCATATCGTCACCATATTGTGCGCGCCGATACTTTCCATCTCAGCGCGGTGAACTGGTCGAATATCATGATGCTGGGCGCCATCGGGCTGGTCTTCTTTATGGCTAACGGTCTGGGCTGGGCGAATACGGCGGTAGCGGCGACCTATTCGCTGACGCTGCTGTTCCTGCGCACGCCGCTGCTTTCCGCCGTCGGCGCGCTGCCTACGCTGCTGAGCGCCCAGGTTGCCTTTAACAAGCTCCACACCTTCAGGCTGGCGGCTTACCAGGAAAGCTTTGCGCAGCCCGCCGCCGCGCGTGCGTGGCAAACGCTGGAGCTGCGTGACGTGGTGTTTCATTATGGCGACGGCGGCTTTGCCGTCGGCCCGATCGACATGACGCTGAAACGCGGCGAGCTGGTCTTTCTGATCGGCGGCAACGGCAGCGGTAAATCCACGCTGGCGATGCTGCTGACCGGCCTTTATCAGCCGGTATCCGGGCAGATCCTGCTGGATGGCGTGCCGGTGGCGGCAACGGAGATGGCGGACTATCGACGCCTTTTCTCCGCCGTCTTTACCGATGTTCATCTGTTTGACCGCCTGATCGACGCCAGCGGCGAGCCGGCCGATCCGGCTCAGGTACAGCTGTGGCTGGAGCGCCTGCATATGCAGGATAAACTCAAGCTGGAAGGCAACCGGGTGCTGAACCTTAAACTGTCGAAAGGGCAGAGCAAGCGTCTGGCGATGCTGCTTGCTACGGCGGAGCAGCGCGACATTCTGCTGCTGGACGAATGGGCCGCCGATCAGGATCCGCATTTCCGCCGCATCTTCTACCGCGAGCTGCTGCCGTGGCTGAAAGAGATGGGCAAAACCGTTGTTGCCATCAGCCATGACGACCACTATTTTCTGCACGCCGACAGGCTGCTGGAAATGCGTGAAGGCAAACTAAGCGAGCTGATCGGCGAAGCGCGCGATCAGGCTACGCTGGATGCGGTAAAACGCACCGGCACCGACTAGCCTGCCGACGCCGGCTTGCCGTCACTCAGGCTGGCTAAAAAATGGATAAGCCAGCCTGAGGCTATGGCTTAATAAGGACCAGTGGGCGTATCGGCCGCCTGCGTGACGATGACCCAGCTGGTCAGCTGCTCTTCAGCCAGCGCCACGCGGCCGGTAAACAGCGTGCCGACGGGAAAGCCTGGCGATAAGGCCCGGTTCAACCGCAGCGTGACGTTGGTCAGTCCGGCCCGGCAAGCGATGATTTCCGCCTCGTTGAAATGCATAAACTGGCGGAAAAGCGGGAACAGCGCCTTATACAGACTCTCCTTGAGGGAAAAAGCGGCGGTGAGCGCGGTCGTGAAGGGCACGCCGCTGCTCTGTAAAATGCCGTGTTCGCGCTCGTTAATAATCATCTCATGCATCTCTTCCGCCGCTTCGGGCCGCATAACCTCTTCGCAATCCACGCCGGGCTGCTTTCCCGTCCCCTTATCGGTCAGCAGGAGGCTGATGCAGGCGCGGGTATGTGAAAGTGAACCCGCTATTCCTTCTGGCCAGACCGGCGCGCGGTCGGCATCGTTAGTCAACAGGAAGTCGTCAAAGCCAAACTGACGCAGCGCTGCACGCACGCACAAGCGGCTGGCAAGGTATTCCGCCCGGCGTTTCGCCACGGCTTTATTCAGGTGAGCAGGGAAGGGCAGGCGATAGTCGGTGAACAGTTGGTCGCTGTAATAAGCCAGATCGTAGCGGGCCTGTACCAGCAGAACATCAGGATGTTCTGCCAGTCGGGAACTGACGGGCGCGGCTAAAAACCGATCTTTGGGTAAGGTGGCGCCCGACAAAATCGCCGGTTCGCTCTGTGCCGGTCTGTTGAGCCAATCAGAACGCATTTCTTCTGCCTGTTAATCAAAAAGAGGATTTAAGCAGGTTAGCGTACCGAGAGTAAAGCGCGGCGCAGGTTACTTGTTGGGAGGAATGTGCAGCCCTTTCAGTGAAACGACAAAGTGCTTATTGCCGCGGGAAATCTTCGCGCCGCGATCGCACCAGTGGCTGGCGAATCGAAAAAAATCATCGCTGTCAATGTCATAGGCCAGTTCAACCTTGCTGATACCGGACTGCAGCATCTCTTCAGCGTCCCTGTAATTTCTTGCCTTAATGATTGCCATTGGGTTACCTGTTACTGCCTCAAAAAGTGTAGGGTCAGCCTATGTCAAGAAGATGACAGTTTTGTTGCAGCGTCTGGCTTTAAGATTAAGGCTAATGCCAACCGGGCCGGCAAGAAGTGTGCTTTATGACGGAAGCACTTTCGTAGAGGCTTTCTGGTCAACGCATTGAAGATAAATTAGCGACTTTTTAATGATTTATAATTGGCCTCAGGATCGCAGCGCGCTGAAAATGCTGGCCTGACACCTGACACCTGACACCTGACACCTGACACCTGACACCTGACACCTGACACCTGACACCTGACACCTGACACCTGACGCCTGACGCCTGACGCCTGACGCCTGACGCCTGACGCCTGAGCCCCGAAGGCTGTAAGGAATTATACGCGGCTGTATCAGGCTGTTGGCCAGTCAGCGCTAAACCACCATACCGCCTTGATCTGGCTGATATCTCAGTAACCACTGGCTGATAATTTCTGATAATAATTAATTAGCGCGATATTCAAGTGTGGAAAATGGTTACTTTCACTATCTGAATAAGCTGGGCGGCGGGCAAAAAGGCTGAATTGTAAACGTTTACAGACAGGCAAAGCTTTTTCAGAACTTTCCGGTAAGAGACGTCACCTTATGCTCGTTTTCGTTATAATTTGTAAGTTATTTAAAATTAAGGTGATTTTTTTACAACCCTGCTTCTCTGGCGGCCAGCTTTTATGCCGCATCCTTTTCTAAGATTCCTCCCATGTGTGAAGTGTTGTTTATGAGTGCTATGTTGCCGCTTTTGTTGTTTTAGGCTATCAGAGGTCACCATGGAAACGCGAATAAAACACCTGGATGGAATGCGGGGACTGGCAATACTGCTGGTGATCGGCTTTCATGCCTGGGCCAGATGGCCTGAATACCTGGGGTACGTTTCGTTTACTAAGGATTTTCCTTTATTCGCCTGGGGCTATCTGGGCGTGCCGCTGTTCTTTATGATTTCCGGGTTCGTTATTTTTATGACCCTGGATAAATCAAAAAGCTTTATAAATTTTATGTTTAAGCGCTGGCTGCGGCTCTTCCCGGCCATGCTGATAGTAACGCTGCTGATCTTCGCTACGGCCAGCTTATTTAGCGAAAGACCGCTCGGCGTCCCGCATCCGGCCAATGCCATTCCGGGCCTGACTTTTATCAGTCCGGAGATACTCCAGTATTTGACCGGTGTGACCTTTAAACCGCTGGAAGGATCGTTCTGGTCGCTTTACGTTGAAGCCGCGTTTTATATCTTTATCGGTGCCGTCTACTTTACGCTGGGCAGAAAATACTGCCTGCCTTCGCTGCTGGTGCCGATGTTTCTGGTGGCGGGCGCCTCCGCCTTCAAAATGATTGGTCATCCGGCCATTGCGGATTTTATCTCCAAGTTCGGCTTTATCCACTACTCATGGTTTATGATCGGTTGCCTGGTGTATGAGCGGCTGCATCAGCGCGACGCCAAATTCCATTACGCACTGGTGCTGGTGGCGGTGTTGATTAACTTCAGTTATTACATCAAAAACAATGGCTATATCGTTATTTTACCGCTGCTGCTGATGCTGGCGCTGTTTATCGTCAGCTTTTACAGCCGGCTCGTGGAACGACTGCTGTCAGGAAAGTTCCTGACGCTCACCGGCTTTATCAGCTACACCATCTATCTGCTGCATGAAAACATGCTGATCGCTACGTTAAGGAAGCTGGAGCGCCATATCAGCAGCGATTACGTGATGGTCTTTATGCCGATAGCGGTAGTCGCCGCGCTTTACCTGGTTGCCTGGCTGATCACTAAATACATTGAACCGGCCGTCAGAGATACGCTGAGGAACCTTATTCTGTTCCGAGGGAAAAAGAAGGCACTGCCCAACGGCTAAGCGCGAACGGGCAGGGCGGTTGCTGGCAGAGAGGGCACAGCGGCCGTAAAGCCGTAAAAAAGGGCGCAGATGACTGCGCCCTGAGTTTATTTCACTTCGGTAATCACGCTGCCTTCATGGGTGGACGGCTGCTCTTTTGTCTTGCGGAAGATCGCCACCGCCAGCACCAGCGCCGCGACGGCAGGTATAGCGCCGATATAGCCCACCGAGGACATGGAAAGATCCAGGCTAACCTTATTGCCCAGCAGCGCGCCCGCGCCGATGCCAATATTGAAAATACCGGAGAACATCGCCATAGCAACATCGGTGGCGTCCGGTGCCAGCGTCAGCACTTTCATCTGCATCCCCATGCCGATCATCATAAAGGCCATGCCCCAGAACAGCCCCAGCACAATCAGACCGGCCTTGCTGGCCGCTACCGACGCCAGCAGCAGCAGGCAGATCGACAGCAGTGCGATAGAGCCGGTCAGCAGCGGCGACAGGCGTTTTTCGCCGCTCTTGCCAAAAATAATGCTGCCGGTAATGCCCGCAATGCCGAAAATCAGCAGCAGAAGCGTGGCGAAGCTTTGGTCAAATCCGGCTACTTTCTCGACAAAAGGTTCAATGTAGGTAAACGCGGTAAAGTGCGCGGTCACCACGGCGACGGCCAGCACGTAAAGGCCTACCAGCGCAGGGCGGCGCAGCAGATCCGGCAGGCTTTTCAGCGAGCCGGTATGCTCCGACGGCACGCGCGGCATAATTTTTAAAATCAGACCCAGCAGCACTAAAGCTCCGACGCCAATGGCCAGGAAGGTGCTGCGCCAGCCGAATGCCTGACCGATAATTCTGCCCAACGGCAGGCCCAGCACGGAAGCCAGCGCGGTAGCGGTCGCAATCAGGCTCAGCGCCTGCGCTCTTTTACCCGGCGGGGCCAGCCTGACCGCCAGCGATGCGGTAATAGACCAGAACAGCGCATGGGCCAGCGCTACGCCCGCGCGGCTCAGCAGCAGCACGTCGAAGCTCCAGGCGAAAAAGGCCAGCACATGGCTAAAGGTAAACAGGCCAAAGATCGCAATCAGCAGCACGCGCCGATCGGTATTGCTGGTCATCAGCATCAGCGGCAGCGACATTAGCGCCACAATCCACGCATAGATGGTCAGCATAATGCCCGCCTGCGCCGATTCCATGCCGAAGCTATGGCCGATATCGGACAGCAGGCCGACAGGCATATATTCCGTGGTATTAAAGATAAACGCAGCAACAGCCAAAGCCAGAACGCGTGACCAGGCAACTTTGCGTGAAACGGTAACGGTGTTCATATCAGTCATAGGCTTCTGCTCCGCAAAACTCAAAACGCGTCATTCTAGAGCCGGCCGCATAAAATTCAATCCGAAAGTGATCGTCATCACACTTTTTACATAGTTTGAAGGTTTAGAAAAGGCTATATCCTGCTACGACGTCGCTGGCCAACAGACCTGGGGAGTTATTTGCGGGCAGGCAGCAGCATGCGGTCAGGCGTAGATGTTCAGCAAAGGAGGAAACAGATAAGCATAAAGAGAGGCGCTAACAGGGGGGCCGAGGACAGTCTTGGTTACGCTGCGTTTACCACCTCGTTGATATCAGCCGCACGCTTTTGGCTTTTCCCTTCTGGTCATTTTCAGCCCCTGAATGCATTTGCGATAAAACAGCCCTGTGAGGGGCTTTGATCTATCTATAAAAGCCTGACGTCTGCCCATCAGTTCAGGCCCTCACACCGTTGCGGGCCATCACCAGCGGTTTAAAAGCCAGTCAGGCGGCGTGTTGACCTGCTGCCATGATCCGATCGAACACGTCTACGGCAGCGCTGGCACCGCCTGCCTGAGAGATTTCTTGCTGTAAGACGGCCAGGTTTCTCTGACAGGCCGGATCGGCGCTTATCTCCTGCGATGCCATAAGCAGACTGGCTGCAGAAAGGATTTCCCGAGGCAAATATTTTCCTATGCCCAGCGCCTGAATCCGCCGGGCATTGAGGCGTTGTTCGGCCTGCTGCGGTACGGCTATCATCGGCACCCCGAAATAAACGGCCTCCATCAGGCTGTTCATTCCGGCATGGGTGATAAACAGGCTTGCCGCCTGTAGCACATCAAGCTGGGGTATCTGACGGTGAATTTCAATATTGGCGGGCAGCTCTCCCAGCTGGGCAGAATCGACATAGCGGCCAATAGCCATTACGACATGCCACTCGCTATTGGTGAAAGCCTGAATGCAGGTGCGGAAAAAGGCGGTCTGATGCGTATAAACCGAACCCAGCGAGATGACGACAACCGGCCGTCCTGCTGTTTTTAGTCGCCAGCCAGGCTGCGCGGCCAGTGGCCTGATTTCGGGCCCGACAAAGGTTACGCCAGGGGGAATAGTGTCTGGTTTTTCCTGAAAAGAGCGCGGAATAAAGGCAATGGCAGTATCGCGGGCAGCCAGGATGGCACGAAGATCCACGTTCAAATTATTGTCGTGCAGCATTTTTTCCAGAATCGGTATGCAGGGCCACTCTTCGCCCGACAGGCCCAGCCACTCCTCGGACTGCCCCTGATAGCTGACGTGGGTAGGATTAAGGCTGATGGCCGGAACTTGCCAAAGATGGGCGAATATCTTGCCCAGCCAGCTAAGCGGGCCGTAGGCGATAATGTCGGGCCGGTCGTTCTCAAAGGCCGCCAGCAAAGGGCGACAGGTCGCCTGTGCTTCCCGTGCCAGCTCGCGGACAACGTAGCCCATCTCCTCTGGTCGTGGCTGCTCTTTAGTAAAAGTGGGTTCAAACAGAACCGGCGTGGCGCCGCAGGAAGCGACAAGAGAGGAAAACTCTGGCGAGGTGGTATAGCTGACCCTGTAGCCCCGCGCGACCAGTGCCTTGACCAGCCCCAGGGTCGGGTTGACGTGTCCTTGTTCAGCGCAGTTAAAAATGGCCACGTGCCGTTGGGTATTCTTGCCGCTTATATTCACCGTCATAGTCAGTTTTCCTGAAAGAATGAGAGTTAAAACCGCTTTAGTTTTCCCTGTGCCCGGCCACTGTTGTAACCGCCCGTATAGCTGGCCATTGCTATCAGTCACGTTGGCTCAGGGATTCTCAAAGATATCATTCAGTTAATGAAATTAATATGTCAGGATTTTCTCATAACAAAGAGCGCCGCCGGGCTAACAGCCTTGCACCGGGTATGAGCCGGCATGACAATATTTGGGATAATGTGGTGGCCGAGTCGTTCTTCGATTTACTGAAAAAAGAGCGTATAAGAAAAGGATCTATAAAACTCGCGATCTGGCCCGCGCCGATATCTTCGATTACATTGAAGTGCTCTGAAATCAGGCCCAGTATCATAGCCAGCCCGGGGCATCAGTCCGTAGGCCTGCGGACAGGTTTCAGCGTGAGGACAGGATCTGTCTATTGTTGAGAGGGCAGCGCGGATCTTAGCTTCTGTTGGATAGCTTTTGCCGTATGTGGTATTGCTGGCTTTGCTGCTTCTTATCTTGTCAGAGAGTGGATGGATAAAAAATGAAGAAACTTTTACTTATAGTCGCTATTTCCATGAATATAGTTAACTTTGCCTGTGCGTCTCCTACACCCAATCACACCGTTCCTGCTGGTAAGGTTGCGCAGTGGAAAGGATATGATGTCATTGTTAAGAGGGACAGCTTAGGGATTGTCACTGTTGACGGAAAACCAGCGGCTGTGGATGAAATCACAGAGAAGGCTACAGCCTATCGGCAAGGGCTGTTTAGTGTGATCATCTATAAGAGCGGTAAAGTCGCTTTGATGAAGCAAGGGCAGTTTGTAGGCTATTTGAAGAAAAGCTGACCAGGAAGGGCTGATGAGCCTCTTTTTTATGGGGCATTTGGGGAAATGTACATCATACGAGGACAGGCTTATCAAGCGCTCTGTACTATCCTGATCCCAAAATGAGTCCCTGACTGACAGACTCAGTAGTGATGCCTTTGCCAGGCCATATGAATCGCCACGGATAATCCAGACACTTCCGAGCCGTTGATAATACTGGTTTTCATATTCTGTCGGTGACATCTGTTCGCTAGAACCATGCCGACGCTTACTGTTATAAAACATTTCGATGTAATCAAAAATATCGCTGCGGGCTTCTTCCCG